>NZ_LDSL01000121.1 GCF_001476815.1 Pseudacidovorax intermedius
CGACGATGCGCTGGTGGCGGTCATCAACGACCTGCATTTCGACTTCGGCTTCGAGCCCTCGGACATCGCCACGCTGTGGATCGGCGTTGGTCCGCGGCTGGTGGTGACGGCCCGCACGCGGCCGCTGCGCTCGGTGGACGATCTGCGCCTGGCGGTGCGCACCGGCGAAGCGCCGCGCTCCGCCACCGAACTCCTGGAGCGGCTGATGCGCACCCAGGCCGACGTGCTGGTGGGCGTGGTGCGCACCGTCACCGGCCGCATCGACGCAGTGGAGGACGCCCTGCTCTCGCGCCGCCCCGATGCACAGCGGGCGCGGCTGGGCGAACTGCGGCGGGTGCTGGTGCGGCTTCAGCGCCTGCTGGCGCCGGAGCCGGCCGCCCTCTTCCGGCTGCTGCAGCGCCCACCCGCATGGATGGCCGAGGCCGACGCGCAGGGGCTGCGCGACGCGTCGGAGGAGTTCTCGGTGGTGCTGCGCGACATGCACGGCCTGCAGGAGCGGGTGAAGCTGCTGCAGGAGGAGATCGCCGCCAGCGTGCAGGAGGACAACAACCGCAGCCTCTTCGTGCTGACGGTGGTGACGGTGCTGGCCCTGCCCATCAACATCCTGGCCGGCCTGTTCGGCATGAACGTGGGCGGCATCCCGCTGGCCGAGAACCCGCACGGGTTCTGGCACCTGGTGGCCATCGTGGCCAGCTTCACGGCCGTGGCCGCCTGGCTGGCCTTCAGGAAGAAGAAGTAGTCGCGGTGCCCGAGGCGGGCTCGGCGCTCACCTCGGCCGCCGGCGCCTCGTGCACCTGCATCGAGATGTCGAACAGCTTGGCCTTGCCGGCGTAGTAGCGGTCCAGCCGCCAGTCGCGCAGCACCTCGATGGCGAGGTCGAAACTCTTGTAGTCCAGGCCGTAGAGCGAGGACAGGTCGAAACCGCGGTCGGTCTCCAGCGCCAGGACCAGGGCCGCCAGCGTACGGGCCGCTGGGTCTTCCGGCGGACGGCGTTCGATGTAGCGGCGGGCTTCCTTGATGGCGTTCATGCGTAGGTAAAGGATGACAAACGGTCGTGAATTTTGACCTTGTGGACAGTCGCCAAATATGACAACTCCGAGTCGATCCCAGGGTTGTTCCTGACGCGAAGCTGCACGGCGCCGGCCCCCCGCCGGCACGGTGAATGCGGATTACCTAGAATCGCACGGGTGTTCGATCACGACCTCAACGCCGACCTGCATTGCCATTCCGTGGTGTCGGACGGCACGCTGACGCCCGAGGCGCTGGCCGAGCGCGCCGCCGCCAATGGCGTGCAGCTGTGGGCCCTGACCGACCACGACGAAGTCGGCGGCCTGCACCGCGCCGCCGCCGCTGCCAAGGTAGCCGGCATCCGCTTTCTGACCGGTGTCGAGGTCTCCGTCACCTTCTGCAACGAGACCGTGCACATCGTCGGCCTGGGTTTCGACGCCGACGACGCCGCCATCCGCCAGGGCCTGTACGACACCCGCAACGGCCGCGGCCCCCGCGCCCGCGAGATCGCCGAGCAGCTGGGCCGCGTCGGCATCAGCGGCGCCTACGAGGGCGCGCTGCGCTTCGTCGGCAATCCCGAACTCATCTCCCGGACCCATTTCGCCCGCTTCCTGGTCGAGGAAGGTCATTGCCGCGACACCTCCGAGGTGTTCCGCAAGTACCTGACCGAAGGCAAGCCCGGTTACGTGCCGCACCGCTGGGCCAGCCTGGGCGACGCCATACGCTGGATCCGCGACGCGGGCGGCGTGGCCGTCATTGCCCATCCGGGCCGCTACAAGTTCAGCGCGAACGAGGAATACGCCCTCTTCACCGAGTTCAAGGCCCACGGCGGCCAGGGCGTGGAAGTGGTGACCGGCAGCCACACGCCGGCCGAGTACGTGGAGTACGCCGACAAGGCCAGGGAATTCGGCTTCGCGGCCTCGCGCGGCAGCGACTTCCACAGCCCCGACGAGAGCCACTGCGACCTCGGGCGCCTGCCGCCCCTGTCGGCCAGCCTGCAACCCGTGTGGGCGCTGCTGGCGGACCGCGTCCAGTGACCGCCGCCGCCTGTGCCACGCGGGCCGGGGTGCCCGCGCGCGACACGCTGCGGGCCCTCGCCGGCATGGGCCTGCTGCTGCTGGCCGTGGCCTGCTTCGCGGTGCTCGACACCACCACCAAGGTCGCCTCGGCCACCGTGCCCGTTTTCATGGCCGTGTGGTTCCGCTACGCCTTCCAGGCCGTGGCCACGACCGCCATCCTGCTCCCCCTTCACGGCACGGCGCTGCTGCGCACGCAGCACCCGCGCTTCCAGGTGCTGCGGGGCGCGCTGCTGCTGGGCAGCAGCCTGCTGGCCTTCCTGAGCCTGGGCCACATGCCCATGGCCGAATTCACCGCCATCGTGCTGGTCGTGCCGCTGGCCGTCACGCTGATGGCGGCCACCATCCTGGGCGAGCGGGTGTCGGCCCTGCGCTGGGCCCTGGTGGCAGGCGGCTTCGTGGGCACGCTGCTGATCCTGCGCCCGGGCGGCGAAGGCTTCGGCTGGACGGTGCTGATGCCCGTGGGGCTGGTGGTGTGCAACGCCTGGTTCCAGGTGCTGACCAGCCGCCTGGCCCGCACCGAGAAGCCGCTCACGCTGCACTTCTACACCGGCTGGGTGGGCACGCTCATCGCCGCGCTGTTCCTGCCCTTCGCCTGGCAGGCGCTGCCCGGGTGGCAGGACTGGGCGCTGCTGGCGCTCATGGGCCTGATGGGCACGGTGGGCCATTTCCTGCTCATCCTGGCCTACCAGCGCACGCCGGCATCCACGCTCACCCCGTTTTTGTATGCGCAGATCGGCTTCGCGATGGTGGGCGGCTGGCTGGTGTTCGACCAGTTGCCCGACCGCGTCTCGCTGGCGGGCATCGGCCTGATCGCCGTCTGCGGCGCGGGCGGGGCCTGGCTCACGGTGCGCGAGCGGCGCCAGCCCGTCGAGCCGGTCGAAGGCTGAATCCCAGGAGGACCGAAAACACCATGGCCCAGTATTTCGAGGTGCATCCCGACAACCCGCAGCCGCGGCTGCTCAAGCAGGCCGCGGCGCTGCTCGCCAAGGGCGAGGTGATCGCGGTGCCCACCGACTCCAGCTATGCGCTGGCCTGCCAGCTGGACGACAAGAACGCCGTCGACAAGCTCCGGCGCATCCGCCAGATCGACGAAAAGCGGCTGCTGACGCTGATCTGCCGCGATCTGAGCGAGCTGGCCAACTACGCCCGCGTGGACAACCGGCAGTACCGCCTGCTCAAGACCTGCACGCCGGGCCCCTACACCTTCGTGCTGGAGGCGACCAAGGAAGTGCCGCGCCGCGTGAGCCATCCGCAGCGCAAGACCATCGGCCTGCGCGTGCCCGAGCATCCGGTGCTGGCCGAGCTGCTGGCGCTGCACGGCGCGCCCCTGCTGGCCAGCACGCTGATTCCGCCCGGCGAGACCGAGCCCATGAACGACGCCGAGGCCATCCGCGACCGCTTCGAGAAGCTGATCGGCGCCGTCATCGATGCCGGCGCCTGCGTGTCCGAGCCGACCACGGTGGTGGACCTCACGCCCATGGACGGCGGCGGCGAGCCGGCGCTGATCCGCCAGGGCCGCGGCCCGCTCGCGCCGCTGGGCCTGTGAAAGCCGTCTGAGACAATCCCGCGGTGGAAGCCTCCAACCTCATCCAGACCGTCCTCATCTACGCCCTGCCGGTGATCTTCGCGATCACGGTGCACGAGGCGGCCCATGGCTACGTGGCACGCTATTTCGGCGACAACACGGCCTTCATGATGGGGCGGCTCACGCTCAACCCGCTCAGGCACATCGACCCGATCGGCACCATCGCGATGCCGATCCTGCTGTACTTCGCCACCTCGGGCGCCTTCCTGTTCGGCTATGCCAAGCCGGTGCCGGTCAATTTCGGCCATCTGCGCAACCCCAAGCGGGACATGATCTGGGTGGCGCTGGCGGGGCCGGCCTCCAACTTCATCCAGGCCATCTTCTGGGCGCTGTTCCTGGTGGTGCTGGCGGTGGCCGGCGTGCAGGAGCGCTTCTTCGTCGGCATGGCGAACGCCGGCATCCTGACCAACCTGGTGATGTGGGCCTTCAACCTGTTCCCGCTGCCGCCGCTCGATGGGGGCCGCATCCTGGCGGGCCTGCTGCCGCGCGGCCGGGCGCAGTACTGGCTGGCCCGCATCGAGCCCTACGGCTTCTTCATCGTCATGGGCCTGGTGATCTTCGGCATCGTCGGCTCGCTGTGGCTGCGGCCGCTGATGGGCCTGGGCTATGCCTTCCTGAACCTGCTGATCTCGCCCATCGCCGCGCTGCTGCGCTGACTTTCCCTTCGCTGCCGTCCGCCCCCGCCATGTCCTCCGCCTCCGCTCCGACCCGCTTCCTGACCGGCATCACCACCACCGGCACGCCGCACCTGGGCAACTACGTGGGCTCGATCCGCCATTCCGTGCGCTTCAGCCAGCGCCCGGACGTGCAGAGCTACTACTTTCTGGCCGACTACCACGCGCTCATCAAGTGCGACGAGCCGGCACGCATCCAGCGCTCCACGCTGGAGATCGCGGCCTCCTGGCTGGCCTGCGGCCTCGACCCCGAGCGCGTCACCTTCTACCGCCAGTCCGACATTCCCGAAATTCCGGAGCTGACCTGGTTCCTCAGCTGCGTGACCGGCAAGGGCGTGCTCAACCGCGCCCATGCCTACAAGGCGGCCGTGGACCGCAACACCGCGGCCGGCACCGACCCGGATGCGGACGTCAGCATCGGCCTGTTCATGTACCCGGCCCTGATGGCGGCGGACATCCTGATGTTCAACGCCCACAAGGTGCCGGTGGGCCGCGACCAGGTCCAGCACATCGAGATGGCACGCGACATGGCGCAGCGCTTCAACCATCTCTACGGCGAGCACTTCACGCTGCCCGAGGCCGAGATCGACGACGCCGTCGCCCTGCTGCCCGGCCTGGACGGCCGCAAGATGAGCAAGAGCTACGGCAACACGATCCCGCTGTTCTCGCCGCGCGCCCAGCTGCAGAAGCTGATCGCCGGGATCGTGACCGACTCGCGCGCGCCCGGCGAGCCCAAGGACACCGAGGGCTCGGCGCTGTTCCAGATCTACCAGGCCTTCGCCACCGCCGAGGAGACCGAGGCGCTGCGCAAGGCCTATGCCGAGGGCATCGCCTGGGGCGACGCCAAGCAGGTGCTGGTGGACCGCATCGACCAGGAGGTGGCGCCGCTGCGCGAGCGCTACGAGGCGCTGATGGCCGAGCCCCAGCGCATCGAGTACACGCTGCGCGCCGGCGGCGAGAAGGCCCGCGTCCTTTCCCGCGAACTCACCGCCCGCCTGCGCCATGCCGTGGGCCTGCGCAACCTGGGGCAGCTGGGCAGCGGCGGCCAGCCGGCCAAGGCCGCCAAGGCGGCACGCCCGGCCTTCAAGCAATACCGCGAAAGCGACGGGCGCTTCTACTTCAAGCTGCAGGACGCGCGTGGCACGGTGCTGCTGCAGAGCCTGGGCTTCGATTCGCCCCAGGCGGCCGGCCGCGCCATCGCCCAGCTTCAGTCCGACGGCGAAGCCGGCCTGGCGGCACTGGCCGCGCAGCTCGAGCCGCTGGACAATGCGGGCAGCGTGGCCGTGAGGCAGGCGCTGGCCGTGCTGGCGGAGACGGCGGCCGATACCTCCGCCCGAGCGTCCTGAAAGGGCCACGCGCGCCGATGCCGGCCGCGTGCCCCGCACCACGGACCGCCGCCTTCGGCCCCTCTCCCGACGAGCACCCTATGAGCATTTACGTCATCGACGACCACCCCCTGATGCGCGAGGCCATCGTGATGGTCCTGCGCCGGCTGCGCCCGAGCGAGAACGTGGTCGAACTCGACCGCCTCGACAAGCTCTCGGCCGCCGTCGAATCCCACGGCCAGCCCAAGCTGTTCTGCCTGGACCTGAAGCTGCCCGACGTGACCGGCGTGTCCGGCGTGCTGGCCGTGAAGGAGTCGTACCCCGACGTGCCGGTGGCGGTGTATTCCGCCTCGCCGGCGGCCGACATGGAAGAAGCCTGCATCGAGGCCGGCGCCGACATCTACATCGAGAAGTCCAGCGGCTCGGCCGAACTCACGGCCGCCCTGCGCGGCCTGCTGCAGGCCGACGACGGCGACGTGGAACCGCCGCCGTCCACCGGCAAGCTGTCGCGCCGACAGACCCAGCTGATCGCCATGCTGGACCAGGGCCTGTCGAACCGCGAGATCGCCACGCAGCTGGACATCAGCGAGCACACGGTGAAGGTGCACCTGTGGCGGCTGTTCCGGCGGCTGGGCGTCAAGAGCCGCACGCAGGCGCTGCACCACGCGCGCAGCCACGGCCTTCTTTCGAATCTTCGCTGACCCCCAGGCTGCGCGCTTCGCGCTCCGCCTCCCCCCTTCCAGGGGGCGCATCCGGCGGCCCGGCAAAGCCGGTTCCGCGGATGCCCTGGCATGGCCTGCTCCGCGGCCTCTTGTTTCGTTGGGGCTGGCGGTGCTGGCGGTTCTCAGCCTACTGCGTCGGACATGCGGGCCTGGGCCTGCACCTCGTCGGCGTCGGTGAGTAACACGCGGAAGACGCTGCCGCGGCCGACGCGGGAGCGCACGCTCACGGGATGGCCCAGGGCGTGCGACAGGCGGGCCACGATGGCCAGGCCCAGGCCGAAGCCGTCGGACGTGCCGGCGTCGTGGTCGGCCACCTTGTAGAACTCCAGGAACACGTCGCGCAGGTGCTCGCGGGGGATGCCGATGCCGCTGTCCCACACCTCCACCCGCAGGCCGTCGCGCGTCTGGCGCGCCGCCAGCAGGACGCCGCCCTGGTGGGTGTACTTGATGGCGTTGGACAGCAGGTTGCCCAGCATGCGCCGCACCCGCACCGGGTCGGTCAGCACCGTGCCGGGCACCATGTGCACCTTGAAGCGCAGGCCCTTGGCCTCGGCAACCGGGCGGTACTGCAGCTCCAGGTCGCGCAGCAGCTGCACCACGTCCACCCGCTCGATGTGCAGCCGCACCTGGCCGGAATCGATGCGCGCCAGGTCGAACAGCGAGTCGAACAGCAGGTTCACCGCCTGCGTGGCGCCGGAGATCTTGGGCGCGATCTCGTGCACCAGCTCGGGCTCGTTGCGCAGCCAGTCGGCGTAGAGCGACAGGGCCAGCACCGGCTGGCGCATGTCGTGCGCGGCACTGGCCAGGAAGCGGTTCTTCATCGCCACCGCCGACACCGCCGCCTGGCGCTGCTGCGTGAGCGAGGCGATCAGGATCTTGTTGTGGAACAGCAGCTCGAAGCCGTTGCGCGCCGTCTCGTGCAGGCGCCGGCCGGCATGCAGCAGCAGCCACCAGTGCAGCACGGGCAGCAGCAGGAAGGGCAGGCCGAACTGCAGGCCCTCGGCGCCCGTCTGCGCAATACGCAGCACCATGCAGGCGAGCATGGTGCCGAACAGCGCCGTCATGTAGCGCTTGAGCACCGGCGGATGCAGCGCGATGCTGACCACCGGGAAGGTGGCCGCGCCGGCCACGATGAACCAGCAGATGAACTGGTGCACCAGCGGCGACCGCTCGAAGAAGAGCAGGGCCGACAGGCCCCAGACCACGCCGCTGGCCGTCCAGAGGTGGCGGTAGCGGTGGATGAAGCGCTCCTGCGCGTCGGCGTCGTGGCCGTCGTAGCGCTGGCGGTAGACCACCTCGAAGCGCACGCGCACGATCGACACGCACACCATCAGGAAGACCCACAGCGCCGCCAGCCACAGAGGCACGTCGTTCCAGCTGAGGCCGACCACGATGGGCGTGAGCACGGCCGACAGCACGTAGTTGCCGCGCGCCGCGCGCATGAGCGAGCGCACCAGCTCGCCGCGGACCCAGCGGTCCGCCTCGTCGCCGGAGACGGCGGTCGGCGTCATTCCCACGAAGGAGGAATTGCGCCATCCGCCGAATGACGTCACCGGAGCATCCATGCGCTGTTGGGCCAGAAAGGAAAAAGCCCCGCCGAGGGGGCCTGGAAGCCGCCGCCTGTGCCGTGTTGCGGGCGCCGGCCGGGGGCTGCGGCATCGCGCCGCGGGGGCGGCAATGCGGGCGCTAATGTAGCACCAAGGACCGCAATCGCGCCGCGCCCGGAGGCGGCCGGCCGGCCCCGGCGGAGGGGGTGCCGGACGCCCCGCGCGCGCGTCAGAACGACTCCCAGCCGTTGGCCGCGCCGGCGCCCCGCGCTGCCGGCGCCGCAGGGCCGGCCAGGCGCTGCGGCGGCGCCGGCATGGCCGCGCCGGCGGTACGCGCCAGGGCGGCACCTGTGGTGGCGGTCGCGGCGGCCGCCATGTCGGCGGCGCCCAGGCGGAACACGGCCACGCTGTGCACCAGCTGCTCGGCCTGGGCCTGAAGCGCGGCGGCGGCGGCCGACAGCTGCTCGACCACGGCCGCGTTCTGCTGCGTCGCCTGGTCCATCTGCACCACCGCCTCGCCCACCTGGGCCACGCCCAGGCTCTGTTCGCGGCTGGCGGCGCTGATCTGCGCCGCCACGTCGGCGACGCCGCGGATGGACGCCACCACCGCCTCCATGGTCTGGCCGGCCTGGTCGGCCAGGCTGGCGCCGCGCGCGACCGATTCCACGCTGACGCCGATCAGCTGCTTGATCTCGCGGGCGGCCTCGGCGCTGCGCTGGGCCAGCGCCCGCACCTCGCCCGCCACCACGGCGAAACCGCGGCCCTGCTCGCCGGCGCGGGCCGCCTCCACGGCGGCGTTGAGCGCCAGGATGTTGGTCTGGAAGGCGATGCCGTCGATCACGCCGGTGATCTCGGCGATGCGCCCCGCCCCGTCGGCGATGCCGCGCATGGCCTGCACCACCTGCGTGACGACGGTGCCGCCTTCGCCCGCCATGTCGCAGGCCTGGCGGGCCAACGTGCTGGCGGTCTGCGCATGCTCGGCGTTGTGGCCGACGGTGGTGTTGAGCTGCTCCATGGCGGCGGCCGTCTGCTCCAGCGCGCTGGCCTGCCGCTCGGTGCGCGTCGCCAGGTCGTTGCTGCCGGCGGCGATCTCGCGGCTGGCCGAGGCCAGGGCGTCGGCATTGCCGCGCACCTCGCCCACCACCTGCGCCAGGCGGGCCCGCATGGCCTCCAGGCTGCGCAGCAGGGCGGCGGTCTCGTCGCGCCCGCTGCTGTCGACCGGGCGGCTCAGGTCGCCGGCGGCCACGGCCTCGGCGGCGGCCGACGCGCCGCGCACCGGCCGGGTGATCGAGCGCGTGACCAGCAGCGAGCCCAGCCCGCCCACCAGCACGGCGACCAGGCCGCCGGCCAGGATCATGAGCCGGGTGGCCTGCAGGGCGTCGAGCGTGCGGGCCCGGTGGGCGTCGCCGTCGGCGCGGATCTCGTCGGTGACGCGCTGCAGCGCCTGCAGGTAAGCGCCGGCCTGCGCGGTCAGGGCGGCCTCCTGCGCGGCATCCAGGGTGGCACCGCCGGCCCGGGCCGCGAAGAGCTGCTCGCGCAGCGCGGAATAGCGCCCACGGGCCGCCACCACCTGGTCGATGTGCTGCCGGGCCTCGGCGTCGGGGGCCGATTCGGCCACCTGCGCCGCCATCTCGCCGATGCGGCGCGAGGTGGCCTGGGTCTCGCGCTGCAGCGCCTGGACATAGGCCTCGTCGCGGCTGTGCAGGATGGCGAGCGAGCGCACCATGTTCAGCCGGATGTCGGCCGCCCACTGCTCGGCCAGCATCTCGCGCCGGTGGATGGCGCCCGCCTGGTGGTCCAGGGCGTGGCGCAGCGCGTCCAGCCGCAGCACGGCCAGGACGACCACCAGGCTGGTGACGACGAGCACGAGCAGGAAGGCGGCCGCGAGGCGGCTGCCGGTCTTGAAATGGTTCAGGCGCATGGGGCGCTTCTTTCCTCGGGATTCGGTGGGCGGTGGGCAGTGGCCGGTGTTCAGGCGTGCAGCAGGTGGCCGGCACCGGGCGCATCCAGCCCCGCCATGGCGGTGGCCGCGGCCGCACGGCGGGGCGGCGCGGCGCCGTCCGCGCTGCCGCGGAACACGCTGACGGAGCGGCCCAGGTGGCGCGCCCGCTCCTCCAGCGCGGCCGAGGCGGCGGCCACCTCTTCCACCAGCGCGGCGTTCTGCTGCGTCATGCGATCCAGGTGCATCACCGTCTCGTTGATCTGCTGGATGCCGGCGGTCTGCTCGGCGCTGGCGGCGGCGATCTGGCCGACGAAGTCGGTCACGCGCTGCACGCTGGCCACCACCTCGTCCATGGTGCGGCCGGCCTCGCCGACCAGCCGCGCGCCGTCGTCGACCTTGCCGACGGTGTCGTGGATCAGCCGCTTGATCTGGCCCGCGGCCTCGGCCGAGCGCTGGGCCAGCTGGCGCACCTCGGCCGCCACCACGGCGAAGCCGCGGCCCTGCTCGCCGGCGCGGGCCGCCTCCACTGCGGCGTTGAGCGCCAGGATGTTGGTCTGGAAGGCGATGCCGTCGATCACGCCGATGATCTCCACCACCCGCTGCGAGGCGCCGTGGATCGCATCCATGGTCTGCACCACCTGGGCCACCGCGCTGCCGCCGCGCGCCGCCACGCCGGAGGCGGAATGCGCCAGCGCCGTGGCCTGGCGCGCGTTGTCGGCGTTCTGGGCGACGGTGCTGGTCAGCTGCTCCATCGACGCGGCCGTCTGCTCCAGCGCGCTGGCCTGCTGCTCGGTGCGGGAGGACAGGTCGAGGTTGCCCTGCGCGATCTCGGCGGCGGCCGCATTCACGCCGGCCACGCCGCCGCCCACGTCGGCGATCACGGCCACGAAGTTGGCGCTCATCTGGTTCAGGGCCTGCACCAGGGCCCGGGTCTCGTCGGCGGGGTGGCGCTCGAAGCGGCGCGGGTCGGCGCTGGCCAGGGCGCGGGCGGTGCGCACCACACCCTCCAGCGGACCGAGCACGGTGCGGTCGAGCATGAGGCCGACCGCTGCCCACGCCAGCGCCGAGGCGGCCGCCAGGCCGGCGAGCAGCCCGCCCGCGGCGCCGGCCGGCTGGCGCAGCAGCAGCCAGGCCGCCAGCGCCGCGCTGGCGGCGGCCAGGGTGCCGGTGGCCCAGCCCATGCGCCGGCGCAGCGGCAGGCGGCGCAGCGCCGCCATGGGCTCGGCCCAGGCGGGCCGCACGGGCTCACCCTGGCGCACCCGCACCCGGCCGCTGCCGCGGCGCAGCCGGTCGTACAGCGCCTCGGCCGCGCGCACCTCGTCGGCCGAGGGGCGGTTGCGCACCGACATGTAGCCTTCGATGCGGCCGTTCACGCACACCGGGCTGGCATTGGCGCGCACCCAGTAGAAGTCGCCGTTCTTGCAGCGGTTCTTGACGATGCCGGTCCACGGCAGGCCCTGGCCCAGCGTCGACCACATGTCGGCGAACACGGCCGGCGGCATGTCCGGGTGGCGAATGATGTTGTGGGCCTGGCCCAGCAACTCGGCCTCGGCGAAGCCGCTCACGTCGACGAAGGTGGCGTTGACGTAGGTGATCCGGCCCTTCAGGTCGGTGCGCGAGACCATGAAGCCGCCGTCGGGCAGCTGGCGCTCATGCGCGGTGATGGGAAGGTTCATGCGCATCGCGCGTCTCCTGGATTCGGCAGGGGCGGCCACGCGATGCCGCGACCGCCCCGGAAGCCATTGGAGCGAACAAAGCGTGACAAAGTGTGTCTCATTTGTGTATTTGTACGAGCTTCATGGCGCTTGGGGCGCGCTCGTCCGTCCAACTGTTGACGCAGGTCAAGCTTTTGCGCAATCGCCCGCCGCACCATGGGCGAATCGGGGTGAAACGGCGGACCCGCGGGTAATCCCCAGCACCCGCCAGCCGGCCCGGGCCGTTCAGTTTGAAGCAAGAACGATTTGTTACTTTCGTGACATTCTCGGGTCAGCTGGACCTTTCCGACACCGATCCGCTCTCCGTCCCTCGCACATGGAACGCCCCGTCCAACCGGTCCTCAAGGCGCTCGTCATCAGCCCCGACGAGGCGCTGCGCCGCGCCCTGTGCGCGCGGCTCGTGCGGCTGGGCCACCGCAGCCAGCCCATGGGCAGCAGCGCCGAGGCCGCGGCCTGGCTGGCATCGGGCATGCAGGCGGACGTCGTGCTGGCCGCGCTGCCGCAGCCGGCGCCCGACCTGGCCGGCGACTGCGCCCGGCTGCGCGCCCGCACCGCCAATGCCGGGCTGCCCGTGCTGCTGCTGCTGCCGGCACCGGACGACGCGCAGCGCACGGCTGCGCTGGAGGGGGGCGCCGACGACTGCCTGGCGCACGACGTGGGCGACGCGCTGCTGGCCGCGCGCCTGGGCCGCATCGCCCAGGCCTGCCTGCGGCGCGCCGGCTGCCAGGCCCGGCTGCAGCGCCAGCGGGCCATCCTGGACCACATCGGCGACGCCGTGTTCACCGCTGACGCGGACGGCCGCGTCGTGGAGGCCAACCGCGCTGCGCTGCGCCGCTTCGGCGCGCCGGGGGGCGGCCCCTTCGGCCAGCCGCTGGAAGCGGTGCTGGGGCTCGGGCCGGGCCAGCTCGGCCAGGCCGACCGGCTGTGGCTGCGCGGCGCGGACGGTCGGGGCTTCTGGGCCCAGGCCAGCGGCAGCCGCTGGGCCGAAGCCGGCCGCGCGCGCACCACCTGGGTCCTGCACGACCTGACCGAAGCGCTGCGCCACCAGCGCCTGCGCGACGAATTCCTGGCCGGGGTAAGCCACGAACTGCGCACGCCGCTGACCTCCGTGCTGGGCGCGGTGGGCCTGCTGGCCTCGGGCGTCGCGGGCCGGCTGCCCGACGCCGCCCAGCCGCTGGTGGCCGCCGCCCAGCGCAATGGCGAACGTCTCGGCCGGTTGATCGACGACGTGCTGGACCTCACCAAGCTCGAAGGCGACCGGCTGCCCCTGCACTGCCGGCCGCAGCCGCTGGCGCCGCTGGCCAGCGAGGCCGTCAACGCCGCCCAGGCCTATGCGGCGCGCGCCGGCGTGCAGCTGGCGCTGCGCTGCCCGCCTGCGGCCAGCGCCGACGCCGCCCGCTGGCCGGCGGTCGACGCCGACCGGCTGCTCCAGGTGCTGGCCAACCTGATCTCCAACGCCGTCAAGCATTCCTGCGCCGGCCAGACCGTGCACATCGCGCTGATGGAAGACGCCGACGGCCAGCGCATCGAGGTGTCGGACCGCGGCAGCGGCGTGCCCGCGGCCTTCCGGCCGCAGCTGTTCGAGAAGTTCGCGCAGGCCGAGGGCAGCGTGCAGCACGGCCACGGCGGCACCGGCCTGGGCCTGCACCTGGCGCGGCTGCTGGTGCAGCGCATGGGCGGGCGCATCGGCTATGCGCCGGGGGCGGGCGACGTGGGCTCGACCTTCCATGTCTGGTTCCCCACCGCCACCGCGACCGCGCCGGCCGGCAGCGGGGCGGCGGCACGCACGGGAGCGAGTTCGTGAACGCCGGCGGTGTCGTGAGCGCCGGTAGCGACGCGCCCGAGGCCCTGCGCCGCGTGCTGTGCGTCGAGGACGACGAGGACATCCGCTACATCCTCGAATTCAGCCTGCGCCAGGTGGGCGGCTACGAGGTGTGCGCCGTGGCCAGCGGCGCGGCCGCGCTGGAGGTGGCGCCCGCCTTCCGCCCCGACCTGATGCTGCTGGACGTGATGATGCCCGGCCTGTCCGGCCCGCAGACGCTGCACCGGCTGCGCCAGCTGCCGGGCCTGGCCGGCGTGCCGGTGGTGTTCCTCACCGCCAAGGCGATGCCGGAGCAGGTCGAGGCGCTGCTGTGCCACGGCGCCACCGGCGTCATCGTCAAGCCCTTCGACCCGGTGCGCCTGCCGCAGGACATCCGCATCTACTGGGAGCACGGCCGTGGAACGCCAGCCGCCCTGTCCTGACGACACCTTCCTGGCCGCCGAGGCGGCGCTGCGCGCGCGCTTCCTGCACGGGCTGGCGCAGCGCCGCGCCGCCATCTTCGGGGCGGCCGACGCCGCCGCCCGCCGGCTGGCCCTGCACCGCCTGGCCGGCGCCGCGGGCAGCTTCGGCTTCGCGCAGCTGGGCCGCCTGGCCCGCGAGGCCGAAGGCCGCGCCGCCGCCGGCGACCCGCTGCCCACCCTGCAGGCCGCACTCGACGGCCTGATCGACGCCCATCCCAACGACACGCCATGGAAATCAGCAGCCAGTCCGCCGACCACGATGCGCTCGTGATCGCCCTGCGCGAAGCCCACCTCGACGCCAGCAACGTGCGCGAGTTCAAGGAGGCGCTGCAGCGCCTGGTGACCCCCGCCGCCAGCCGCGTGGTGCTGGACCTGGACGGCGTCAAGTTCATCGACAGCGCCGGCCTGGGCGCGCTGATCGCCTGCCTGCGCCAGCTCGACGGCCGGCGCGGCGCGCTGCGCCTGTGCTGCCTCACGCCCACCGTGCAGGCCCTGCTGGCGCTGATGCGCATGGACCGGGTGTTCCTGATCCACCCGGACCGGCAGGATGCTGTGGCCGCCTTCGCCTGAGGCCGGGCCGGCGCCGCCGCCCCACGCACAGACCGCGCCCGACGAGGTGCCGGCGCGCGCCCTGCGGCTGGCATTGCAGCGGCGCGAGCGGCAGCTGCGGCGCATCGGCTGGCTGGTCCTGCTGCTGGTGCCGCTGCTGCTGGCCACGCGGGCGGGCATGGCCTGGCACACCTTGCGCGAAGGGGCCGAGACCCGCGCCCTGCAGCATGCGAACGCGCTGGCGCAGTGGGTGGCCACGGATGCCGTCGCCCACCAGGCGGGCGCAGCGGCCACCCTGTCCATGACCGCGCTGCTCGACACGCTGGCCGGCGCGCATGGCGACCATGCCTTGCTGCTCGCAGCCGACGGCCGTGTGCTGGCCGCCAGCCGGGGTGCCCCCGTGTCGCCCGGCGAGGCGTCGCCTGCCCTGGCGCCGCACGATGCCATCGTCGCCGACCAGGCGGTCCCGGGCCATCGGCTGCGCGTCCAGGTGGTCCAGCCGCTGGCACCGTTGCGCAGCGCGCTGCTGCAGCAGGTGCGCCTCGGCGCCGCCCTGTCCCTGTTCGCCATGGCGGTCGTGCTCGTGGCCCTCAGGGCGCTGGCCACCGGCATCCGGGAGCGGCGCAAGGCCGAGTCCGCCATGGCGCGCCTGCACCTGCAGGGCGCCCGCCAGGCCCGCCAGTGGCGCGCCGACCAGGCCCGCCACCGCGCGGTGCTCGACAGCGCGCTGGACGCCATCCTCACCGCCGACGCCCGCGGCCGCATCGTCGACACCAACCCTGCCGCCGAGCGCATGTTCGGCATCGCCCGTGCGCAGCTGCTGGGGCGGCCCATCCAGCGGCTGCTGGCGCCGGGCCCGTCGCGGCGCGCGCTGCGCCGGCAGGCCCTGCAGCTGCTGCGCGGCCCGGGCGCGCAGGCCGGCGGCCGCCTGGCGGTGCGGGCCCGTCATGTCGGCGGCCATGCCTTCCCGGCCGAGGCGACCGTGGTGGCGGTGCACGGCGGCCTCACACCGCTGTTCACCGCCACCGTGCGCGACCTGTCGCGCCAGCAGCGCGTGGAGCTGGCCCTGCGCGACAGCGAGGCCCGCGCCCGCGCCACCTTCGAGCAGGCCGCCGTCGGCATCCTGCTGCAGGACGCCGCCGGCCGGCTGATGCGCGTCAACCAGACGCTGTGCCGCCTGCTCGGCCAGACCGCGCCGGCCGCGCTTCTGGGCCTGGACATGCAGGGCCTGCTGCACCCGCTGGATGCGCCGCCGGTGCTGCACGCCGTGCGGCAGCTCTTCGGCGGCGCCAGCGCCAGCCTGCGGCAGGAGGCGCGGCTGCTGCGCGCCGACGGCCGGGCGCTGTGGGTGCGGCTCACGGCCTCGCTGGCGCGCGACGACGACGGCCGCGTGCTCTACATGATCGGCATCGTGGAGGACATCGAGGAACAGCGCCAGTCGCGCGAGGACCTGCGCGCCGCCCGCCAGCGCGAGCTGCAGATCGGCGCCCGCATCCAGGCCTCGCTGCTGGTGGCCGCGCCGGCCCTGGAACTGCCCGGCCTGTGGCTGAGCAGCTTCAACCAGGCCTCGCAGCACATCGACGGCGACTTCTTCGAGGCCATGCGCCCCGGCCCGCAGTGCGTGGACCTGATCGCCGGCGACGTGATGGGCAAGGGCGTCAATGCCGCGCTGCTGGGCGCGGCGGTGAAGATGCAGTTCAGCCGCTCGCTGGTGGAACTGATGATGCAGCCCGCCGCACGCGAGGCGCCGCCCTCGCCGGCGGCCATCGTCAACGCGGTGCACGACGCCATGACGCCGCACCTGCAGGCGCTGGAGACCTTCGTCACCCTCGCCTACGTGCGCATCGACCTGGCGCGCGGCCTGCTCACCTGGTGCGGCTGCGGCCACGAGGAGGTGGTGCACGTCGGCCCTGGCGGCGCCATCGGCCTGCTGCGCAACCAGCATCCGCCCCTGGGCGTGCTGGCCCACATGCAGTTCACGCAGCAGAGCCGGCCGCTGGCCGCGGGCGATGCGCTGCTGCTGCATTCGGACGGCCTGTGCGACGCGCGCCGGCCCGACGGCGAACGCGTGGGCGTGCAGCAGGTGCACGGCGCCTTCCGCCGCCTGGCCGGGCGCCATGCCACGCCCGGCGCCCTGCTGCACCGGCTGCGCCAGCTGC
>NZ_LDSL01000122.1 GCF_001476815.1 Pseudacidovorax intermedius
GCCGGCCAGGCGCAGGACGCCACGCGCCTCTCCGGCTGGGCCCATTCGCTGGAGGCCCGCGCCGCCGACACCCACGAGGACGCGGTCGCGCTCAAGGCCCATGCGCTGGACGAAGGCCTGGCCGAGGTGGTGCGCCGATACCCGGACCGGCGCCATGCCACCATGCTGCAGCCCGGCTTTCCGCTGGTGGCCGACCGGGTGCTGGCGCGCTATTCCACCTGGTACGAACTCTTTCCCCGCTCGGCCTCCCCCGAGCCCGGCCGCCATGGCACCTTCGCCGATGTGGAAGCGCTGCTGCCCGGCATCGCGCAGATGGGTTTCGACGTGCTGTATTTCCCGCCCATCCATCCGGTGGGCCGGCTGCAGCGCAAGGGCCGCAACAACGCGCTGGTGACCGAGGAAGGCGACGTCGGCAGCCCCTGGGCCATCGGCGCCAGCGAGGGTGGGCACGACGCCATCCTGCCCGCACTGGGCACGCACGACGACTTTCGCCGCCTGGTGAAGCAGGCGAGGGGGCTGGGCCTGGAGATCGCGCTGGACATCGCCTTCCAGTGCGCGCCGGACCATCCCTGGGTCAAGGAGCATCCGGCATGGTTCAAGTGGCGGCCCGACGGCACCGTGCAGTACGCAGAGAACCCGCCCAAGAAGTACCAGGACATCTATCCCTTCAACTTCGAGAGCGACGACTGGGAGGGCATGTGGATCGCCCTCAAGGGCGTGCTCGACCACTGGATCGCCCAGGGCGTGACGGTGTTCCGCGTGGACAACCCCCACACCAAGGCCTTTCCCTTCTGGGAGTGGGCCATCACCGAGGTGAAGCGCACGCACCCCGAGGCCATCTTCCTGGCCGAGGCCTTCACCCGGCCCAAGGTGATGCACCGCCTGGCCAAGGCGGGCTTCTCCCAGTCGTACACCTACTTCACCTGGCGCAACACCAAGCAGGAGCTGGTGGCGTACTTCACCGAGCTGTCCACGCGGCCAGGCCTGGACTATTTCCGTCCCAACGTCTGGCCCAACACGCCGGACATCCTGCATGCACAGCTGCAGACGGGCTCGGATGCCATGTTCCGCCTGCGCGTCGTGCTGGCCGCCATGCTCAGCGCCAGCTACGGCATCTACGGGCCGGCCTACGAACTGAAGGAACACCTGCCGCGGCACGAGGGCAGCGAGGAATACCTCGATTCCGAGAAGTACCAGCTGCGCCACTGGAACCGCGAGCGGCCCGACAGCCTGGCGCCCTACATCGCGCACCTCAACGCCATCCGCCGCGCGCACCCGGCGCTGCAGCGCAACGACGGCCTGACTTTCCTGCCCATCGACAACGACCAGCTCATCGCCTGGGCCAAGCAGTCGCCCGACGGTCAGGACGTCATCGTCACCGTGGTCAACCTCGACCCGTACAAAGCGCAGTGGGGCATGCTGGACTTCGACCCCGTGGCCCTGGGTCTGGGCGTGGAGGCCGGCCAGTGGTTCCAGATGCACGACCTGCTCGGCGGCGAACGCTTCATGTGGCAGGGCGGCCGCCACTACGTGCGGCTCGACCCGGGCGTGAACGTGGCACACGTCCTGCATCTGCTGCGCAAGACGCGCAGCGAGCGCGACTTCGACTACTACCAATAACAGCAACAAGTCACTGAAAGAGGAGGCGCGCCGCATGACGCAGACCGCACCCCGCCTGGCCCTGGAAACCGTCGAGATCGACAGCTCCGAGGATCCCACCTGGTACCGCGATGCGGTCATCTACCAGCTCAACGTCAAGGCCTTCAACGACACCAACGGTGACGGCATCGGCGACTTCAAGGGCGTGACCGAGCGCCTGGACTATGTGAAGGAGCTGGGCGTCAACACCATCTGGCTGATGCCCTTCTATCCCTCGCCGCTGCGCGACGACGGCTACGACATCAGCGAGTACTGCGCGGTCAACCCGCAGTACGGCACGCTGGAGGACTTCAAGGAAATGCTGGATGCGGCCCATGCCCGCGGCCTGCGCGTGATCACCGAGCTGGTCATCAACCACACCTCCAGCGACCATCCCTGGTTCCAGCGCGCGCGCCATGCGCCGGCCGGCTCGCCCGAGCGCAACTTCTACGTCTGGAGCGATACCGACCAGATCTACCAGGGCACGCGCATCATCTTCACCGACACCGAGACCAGCAACTGGGCCTGGGACCCGGTGGCCAAGCAGTACTACTGGCACCGCTTCTTCAGCCACCAGCCGGACCTCAACTTCGACAACCCCGAGGTGCTGGAGGCGGTGTTCGGCATCATGCGCTTCTGGCTGGACATGGGCGTGGACGGCTTCCGGCTGGACGCCATTCCCTACCTGATCGAGCGCGACGGCACCAGCAACGAGAACCTGCCCGAGACGCACGACGTCATCAAGAAGGTGCGTGCGGCGATCGACGCCAACTACAAGAACCGCTTCCTGCTGGCCGAGGCCAACATGTGGCCCGAGGACGTGCGCGAATACTTCGGCACCGGCGACGAATGCCACATGTGCTACCACTTCCCGCTGATGCCGCGCATGTACATGGCCATCGCGCAGGAAGACCGCGACCCCATCGTCGAGATCCTGCAGCAGACGCCCGACATTCCCGAGGGCTGCCAGTGGGCGATTTTCCTGCGCAACCATGACGAGCTGACCCTCGAGATGGTCACCAACCGCGAACGCGATTACATGTACAGCACGTACGCGGCGGACAAGCAGGCGCGCATCAACCTCGGCATCCGCCGCCGGCTGGCGCCGCTGATGGGCAACGACAAGGACCGCATCAAGCTCATGAACGGCATGCTGCTGTCCATGCCCGGCTCGCCCATCATCTACTACGGCGACGAGATCGGCATGGGCGACAACGTGTTCGTCGGCGACCGCAACGGCGTGCGCACGCCCATGCAGTGGAGCAACGAGCGCAATGCCGGCTTCTCCAAGGCCGATCCGCAGCGGCTGTACCTGCAGCCCATCATGGACCCGATCTACGGCTACGAGGCCGTGAACGTCGAGTCGCAGCTGCGCGACCAGAGCTCGCTGCTGCACTGGACGCGCCGCATGCTGGCCGTGCGCAAGACCAGCCGCGCCTTCGGCCGCGGCCGCAAGACCTTCCTCAAGCCCGGCAACCGCAAGGTGCTGGCCTACCTGAGCGAGTACGAGGGCGAGGTCATCCTCACCGTCTTCAACCTGTCGCGCGCCGCGCAGCCCGTGGAGCTGGACCTGGGCGCCTTCAAGGGCCGCGTGCCGGTGGAACTGCTCGGCCGCACGGCCTTCCCGCCCATCGGCGAGCTGCCGTACATGCTGACGATGCCCTCGTACGGCTTCTTCTGGTTCCGCCTGGCCACCGACGTGGACGTGCCCAGCTGGCACCAGGAGGGCCTGCAGCTGCGCGACCGGCCGGTGCTGGTGCTCTTCGACGGCTGGTCCAGCCTGTTCCGCGAGCGCGTCATGCCCTGGCGCATCGGCATGGCCGACCGCCTGCGCGAGCAGTTCGAGGTGGACGTGATGCCCCGCCACCTGGAGGTGCAGCGCTGGTATGCCGCCAAGGGCGAGCCGGTGCAGCGCGTGGGCGTGGCCGACTATGCGCTGTGGGAGCGCGGCGAGCGCCCCTGGGTGCTGCCCCTGCTCGACGTGCAGGCCGGCACGGGCAGTGGCCGGTACTTCATGCCGCTGGGCCTGGCCTGGGAGGAGCTGGACGAAGAGACCATTCAGCAGTTCGCCCCCGCCGTCATCGCCAAGGTCCGCCAGCAGGCCCAGGTGGGCGTGATGGGCGACGCCATGTTCGACCCGGCCTTCGCGCATGCGGTGGCGGTGGGCATGGCGCAGGGCCTGGTGCTGCCGGCCGCGGCCGGCGAGATCCGCTTCACCGGCAGCCGCGACCTGACGGGCGTGGACGCGGCGGCCATCGAGTCGCTCACCGTCAGCCGGCCCAGCGTGGCCAGCAGCAACACGGCCGTCACCTTCGGCGACCAGCTGTTCCTGAAGTGCTACCGCCGGGTGCAGCCGGGCATCAACCCCGAGCTGGAGATCGGCCGCTTCCTGACCGAAACGGTGCGCTTCGCCAACTGCGTGCCGGTGGCCGGCGCGGTGGAGTACCACGGCGCGGATGGCACGGTCATGACGCTGGCGCTGCTGCAGGCCTTCGTGCCCAACCAGGGCGATGCCTGGGAATACACCCTGGCCTACCTGGAGCGCGTGCTGGCCGAGCACCAGGCTGCACCCGAGGCGGCGCAGGTGGACCATGGCGCCTTCCTCACCCTGATGCGCCTGCTGGGCCAGCGCACCGCCGAGATGCACCTGGCCTTCGCCGCCGCACCCGCCGACGATGCCGCCTTCGCGCCCGAGCCGCTCACCGCCGAGGACCGCGAGGCCCTGCGCCTGCGCACCCACGACGACGCCCGCGCCACGCTGGCCCTGCTGGCCGAGCGCATGGCCACGCTGGGCGAAGGCGCACAGGGCGACGGCCGCCAGCTCATCGAGCGCCAGGCCCAGCTGCTCGAGCGCATCGCCGCCTTCGAGGGCGCCGCGGCCGGCGGCATCAAGACCCGGCTGCACGGCGACTACCACCTCGGCCAGGTGCTGGTGTCGCGCAACGACTTCATCATCATCGACTTTGAGGGCGAGCCCGCGCGCAGCCTGGACGAGCGCCGCGCCAAGGGCCCGGCCCTGCGCGACGTGGCCGGCATGCTGCGCTCCTTCAACTACGCCCGCTGGTCGGCGCTCAAGCGGGTGGCGCAGAACGTGGACGAGCTGGCGCGCCTGAACGCCGTGGCGGCCGACTGGGAGGCCCGCGTGCGCGAGGCCTACCTGGGCGGCTATCGCGACACGCTGGCCCATGCCGGTGCCGAGGCCCCGGACGAGGCGCTGATGTCGCTCTTCGAGATCGACAAGGCCCTCTACGAGCTGCGCTACGAACTCAACAACCGCATCGACTGGGCCCAGGTGCCGCTGCAGGGGCTGCTGGCCCTGGCCCGGCCCGGCGAGGCCGCGCAGGTTCCACAAGGAGGTGAGCACCCATGAACGACTTCAGCATGCAGCTGATGCCCCTGCGGGCATTCCTGTACCAGATCGCGGCCTTCCTGCCGCGCCTCGTTTTCGCGGCGATCGTGCTGGTCGGCGGCTGGCTCATCGCCAAGGTGGTGCGCTTCGCCGTCACCAAGGCCTTGCGCGCCATCAACTTCCCGGTGCTGACCGAACGCGCGGGGCTGGACGGCTTTCTGCGCCAGGGCGGCGTCAAGGCGGACACCACGGCGCTGGTGGGCATGCTGGCCTACTGGGTGGTCATCCTGGCGGCGCTCATCATCGCCTTCAACAGCCTGGGCCTGACCTACATCACCGACCTGCTGGGCCGGATCATCTGGTTCGTGCCCAACGTGTTCGTGGCGCTGCTGGTGCTGGCCTTCGGCGCCTACTTCGCGCGCTTCGTGGGCGACGCCGTGCGCACCTACGGCCGCAACGTGGGCATGCCCGATGCGCTGTTCTTCTCCAAGATCGCGCAGTACGCCATCCTGGTGTTCGTCATCCTGATCGCGCTGGACCACGTGCGCATCGGCGGCGACATCGTGCGCGAGAGCTTCCTGGTGATCCTGGCCGGCTTCGTCTTCGCGCTGGCGCTGGCCTTCGGCCTGGCCGGCAAGGACTGGGCGTCGCGGCACATCCAGCACTGGATGCCGCCGGAGGTCGATGGCCTGCCGCCGCGCACGTCGGCGACCGCCAGCCCGGCCCAGGCCGCAGCCGCTGCGGCAGCCGCCACGGCGGCCGAAGAAGCCGCTGCCACCGGCACCGTGCTCGACCCCATGCCCGAGGTGCCTGCCTCCCCCGCCGCCGCCACGCCGCAGGTGGACGGCGAGACGCTACCGCGCCCGGCTTCCGCGCGCGGCACCGACGAGCCTCTGATCAAACGCCGCCCCGTCGATCCACCGCCGCCGCTCTGACATCGTGCCCATGCCACGCGGTCGACACGGTGGCCCCGAGCTTGCGGCAGAGGCGAAGGCCCGTGCCCAGGCTTCGACAAGCTCAGCCCGAACGGCCTCGGGTCGGTTGAACTGCACGGGCCGGTCCGACATCGTTTTTTTTTCTGGAATCCCATGAGACGTGAACACAAGATGCCCTTCGGCGCGACGGTGCTGGAGGGCGGGGGCGTGCGCTTCCGGTTGTGGGCGCCCGGCGTGGCCGAGGTGTCGCTCGAGCGACGCACGCGCGGCACCGGCTGGACCCTGCATGCCATGAAGTCCCTGGGCGAGCACGGCTGGTTCGGCTGCGACGTCGCCGAAGCCGCGGCCGGCGACGACTACCGCTTCGTCCTGCCCGACGGCCTGAAGGTGCCGGACCCCGCGTCGCGCCACAACCCCGACGACGTGCATGGCCCGAGCCGCGTGGTGGCGCCTGCCGCCTACGAATGGCACGACGACGACTGGAAGGGCCGCCCCTGGCGCGAGGCCGTCGTCTACGAACTGCACCTGGGCACCTTCACGCCCGAGGGCAGCTTCGACGCCGCCCGTAAGAAGCTGCCCGAACTGGCCGCACTGGGCGTGACGGCCATCGAGCTGATGCCCGTGGCCGACTTCCCCGGCCAGCGCGGCTGGGGCTACGACGGCGTGCTGCAGTTCGCGCCCGAGGCCAGCTACGGCAAGCCAGAGGCGCTCAAGGCCTTCGTCGACGCGGCCCACGGCCTGGGCCTGATGGTGCTGCTGGACGTGGTCTACAACCACTTCGGGCCGGAGGGCAACTACCTGCATGCCTATTGCCCCGACTTCTTCAACCCGGCTCACCAGACGCCCTGGGGCGCCGCCATCAACTTCGACGGCGACCATTCGCGGCCGGTGCGCGACTTCTTCATCCACAACGCGCTGTACTGGCTGGAGGAATTCCGCTTCGACGGCCTGCGCATGGATGCCGTGCACGCCATCCGCGACGACTCCGAGCTGCACATCGTGCGCGAGATCGCCGCCGCCATCCGCAAGGGCCCGGGCCGCGAGCGGGCGGTGCACGTGGTGCTGGAGAACGAGCACAACCACGTGCACCTGCTCACGCGCGACGCCGACGGCGACCCCGAGGCCGCCAGCGCGCAGTGGAACGACGACCTGCACCATGCCGCCCACGTTCATGCCACCGGCGAAATCGACGGCTACTACCTCGACTACGCCAGCGAGCCGCGCGCGCTGGTCGGCCGCTCGCTGGCGGGCGGCTTCATCTACACCGGTCAGCCCTCGGTGATGCGCGACGGCGACCCGCGCGGCGAGCCCGCGGACTCGCTGCCGCCGACGGCCTTCGTGTCCTTCCTGCAGAACCACGACCAGGTGGGCAACCGCGCCTTCGGCGAGCGCATCGAGGCGCTGGCGCCGCCGCACCGCCTGCGTGCGCTGCGCGGCGCATTGCTGCTGTCGCCGCACGTGCCCATGCTCTTCATGGGCGAAGAATGGGCGGCCACCTCGCCCTTCCTGTACTTCTGCGACTTCGGGCCCGAGCTGGCCCAGGCCGTCACCGACGGCCGTCGCAAGGAATTCGGCCGCTTCGCCGGCTTCACCAGCGAGCAGGCCCAGGCGCTCATTCCCGACCCCAATGCCGAGAGCACCTTCGAGGCCAGCCGCCTGAACTGGGACGAGCGCGACCAGCCCGGCCACCGCGAACGCCTGCACGAGGTGCGCAGCCTGCTGGCCGTGCGCAAGCGCCGCGTCGTGCCGCACCTTCCGGCCAAGCCGGGCAGCGGACGCTGGCAGCTGGCCGGCGACATCCTCTTCCTGCAATGGGAGATGGTGCCCTCGCAGCCGGACGGCGTCTGCTGGCTGCAGATCGTCATCAACCTGGGCGACACCGAGCAGTTCGGCGCCGCGCCCACCGGCCGCGTGTTCCACAGCTGGGGTTGCCGGCTGGCCGCCGGGCCCAGCCCGCGCCTGCCACTGCTGGCCCTGTCGCCCGGCGGCGGCTGCGCGGCACTGCTGCAGCTGCCGGCCTTCGATGAGGACGACGACAGCATCTCCGTGTTCGAAGCGCCGTAGGCCTGTCGGCGCGTCCCATTCCCTCCCGTTTTTTCGTTCTCCCGATCCCCATGCTCGACGCCCTCTACCGCGCCTGCGCCCGCAGCGGCCTGGCCACCCGCTATCACGATGTCTGGGGCAGGGAGGTGACGGTCGAGCCGCGCCACCTGGCCAGCCTGCTGGCCGAACTCGGCATGGGCCGCCACGCGCCGGAGGACGGCGCCGCCTGGCAGGCCGAGATCGACCGCCTGGACGATGCCGAATGGCGCGAGCCGCTGCCGCCCGTGCTGCTGGCGCAGGCCGATGCGCTGCGCCTGCCACTGACCCTGCGCTGGCCCGAGGGTGAAACCACGCCGTCCTGGACCTTGCGCCTCGAAGAAGGCGGTGCGCATGAAGGCCAGGTCGAGTTCGCGCAGGGCGAGGGCGCCCGCCGCCACGTCGACGGCCGCACGCAGGTGGAGCGCCGCGTGGTGCTCGACCTGCCCGAGGCCCTGCCCATGGGCTACCACCGCCTGAAGGTGGGCACGGCCGAGGCGCTGGTGATCGCCGCGCCGTCCTCCTGCCAGCCGCCGCCGGGCGATGCCGAGGGCCAGCGCCACTGGGGCGTGGCCGCCCAGCTCTATGGCCTGCGCTCGGCCGGCCAGTGGGGCATGGGCGACTTCGCCGACCTGGGCCGACTGGTCGAGCAGGCGGCGGCACTGGGCGCGCAGGCCGTGGGCCTCAATCCGCTGCATGCGCTGTTCCTGGACGACCCGGGGCAGTGCAGCCCGTACAGCCCGTCGTCGCGCCTCTTCCTCAATCCGCTCTACATCGCCGTCGAGGCGCTGTCCGAGTACGCCGACTGCCTGCCCGCGCGCCGGCTGGTCGAGTCGGCCGAGTTCCAGGCCCGACTGGCGGCGCTGCGCGACAGCGATCGGGTCGACCACTCGGGCGTCGCCGCCGCCAAGCTCGAAGTGCTGGCGCTGCTGCACGAGCACGTGCGCAGCCAGCGCGAGTCGGCCGAGCCGGGCCTGGTCGCCCGCCAGCGCGCGAAGGCCTTCGACGACTTCCGCACCGAACGTGGCACCGCCCTGCAGCGCCATGCGACCTTCGAGGCGCTGCGCCGCCACCTTCGCGCCCGCGATCCGGACTGCTGGGGCCCGCCCTGCTGGCCCGAGGCCCTGCGCGATGCCGCCTCGCCCGAGGTGCAGGCCTTCGCCCGCGAGCACGCGGCGCAGGTCGAGTTCCAGGCCTGGCTGCAATGGCTGGCCGCCAGCCAGCTCGACGCCGCCGCGCGCCAGTGCAGGAGCCGCGGCATGGCCATCGGCCTGTACCTGGACCTGGCCGTGTCGGTGGACCGCCACGGCGCCGACGCCTGGGCCGGCGGCGAGCTGTTTGCGCCCCGTGCCAGCGTGGGCGCGCCGCCCGACGCCCTCAACCAGCTGGGCCAGGACTGGGGCCTGCCGCCGATGCGGCCGGCCGCCATGCGCCGCACGGGCTACGGCCTGTTCATCGACGCCCTGCGCGCCGGCATGCGCAACGCCGGTGCGGTGCGCATCGACCATGTGATGGGCCTGTCGCGGCTGTTCTGGATCCCGCCCGGCGAGCATGCTGCCAGCGGCGCCTACGTGGCCTATCCCGCCGAGGAAATGATGGCCATCGTCGCGCTGGAAAGCCGCCGCCAGCGCTGCGTGGTCATCGGCGAAGACCTGGGCACCGTGAGCGACGAGACGCGCGCATTGATGCAGCGCTACGGCCTGCTGTCGTACCGCCTGATGGTGTTCGAGCGCGAGGGCGCCGCCTTCAAGCCGCCGGCCGCCTACCCGAGCCAGGCCCTGGCCGCCTTCAGCACCCACGACCTGGCCACGCTGGAAGGCTGGTGGGCCGGCACCGACCTGCAGGAGCGCATCCGCCTGCAGCTCTATCCCAGCGACGAGATGGCGCGCCAGCAACTGGCCGAGCGCGCGGGCGACCGGGTGCAACTGGCCTTCGCGCTGGAAGACGCCGGCGCGCTCGACGCCGAGGCCGGCGCGCGCCTGCTGGGCAGCGGCGACGTAGGCACCGGGGCCGCGGCGGCGGTGTACGGCTGGCTGGCCCAGGCGCCGTCGCGCCTGTTGATGGTGCAGGCCGAGGACCTGCTGGGCGAGCGCGAGCAGGCCAACCTGCCGGGCACGGTCAACGAGCATCCCAACTGGCGCCGGCGCCTGGCGCTGCCGGTGGACCGCTGGGCGCAGGACGGGCGCGTCGCGGCCATCGCGGCGGCCGTCGCGGCGCAGCGCCCAGCCGCCTCCGGCGCGGGCGAAGCGGGCGGGCCGGTGCGGCATCCGCTGCGGCTGCCGCGCGCCACCTACCGGCTGCAGTTCCATGCCGGCTTCACCTTCGACGATGCCATCGCCATCCTGCCCTACCTGCAGCGGCTGGGCATCAGCCATGTGTACTGCTCGCCGATCCAGCGCGCGCGGCCCGGCAGCACGCACGGCTACGACGTGGTGGCCCACGGCGAGATCAACCCCGAGCTGGGCGGCGAGGCCGGCTTCATGCGCTTCTGCGCCGCGCTGCAGCGCCACGGCATGGGCCAGATCGTGGACCTGGTGCCCAACCACATGGGCGTGCTCGGCGGCGACAACCCCTGGTGGGAGGACGTGCTGGAGAACGGTCCCGCCTCCGTCTACGCCAGCCATTTCGACATCGAATGGCAGCCGTCGGATCCGGAGCTCGCCGGCAAGGTGCTGCTGCCCGTGCTGGGTGGCGCCTACGGCCAGGTGCTGGACGACGGCGAACTCAAGCTGGGCATGGATGCGGCCACCGGCCGCCTGGCGATCCACTACCACGACCACTGTTTCCCGGTGGCGCCCGAAAGCCATGCCGAGGTGCTGCGTTCGGCCGAGCCGCTGGTGGCCGGCCCCGAGGAGGCGGCGGCCCTGTCCGGGCTGGCGCAGGCCTTCGAAGCGTTGCCGGCCGGCCCCGACGCGCAGCCGCGCCGCGACCGCGACAAGGCGGCCGCCCAGGCGCGGCTGGCCGCGCTGATCGGCGACTCGGCCGCCTTCGGCGCCGCGCTGCAGGCCGCCGTCGCGCGCTGGAACCATCCGCGCTGGCGCGAGCGGCTGCATGCGCTGCTGGAGGCCCAGCACTACCGGCTGGCGTTCTGGCGCGTGGCCTCGGACGAGATCAACTACCGCCGCTTCTTCGACGTCAACGAACTCGCGGCCCTGCGCATGGAGCGGCCCGAGGTATTCGAGGCCACCCACGGCCTGGCGCTGGACCTGGCGGCGCGCGGCTTGGTCGACGGCCTGCGCATCGACCATCCGGACGGCCTGCTCGACCCCGACACCTACTTCCACCAGCTGCAGCAGGGCTATGCCCGCCGCACCGGCCGGCGTCTGGCGGCGGACGACGGCACCGGCCGGCCCGAGCGGCCGCTGTACGTGGTGGCCGAGAAGATCGCGGCCGGCCACGAGGACGTGCCCGAGTCCTGGGCGGTGCACGGCACCACCGGCTACCGCTTTGCCAACGTGGCCGCCGGCGTGCTGGTCGACACCGAGGCCGAGGCGGCCTTCCAACGCATCTGGCGCGGCTTCACCGGCGAGGACGAATCCTTCCACGAGGTCGAGTACCAGGGCAAGCGCGCCGTCACCCGCAATGCGCTGGCCTCGGACCTGACCATGATCGCCGCCGCCGCGCTGCGCATCGCCCGCGCCGACCGCCGCACGCGCGACTACACGCTCAACAACCTGCGACGCGCGCTGGCCGAGGTCGCCACCTGCATGCGGGTCTACCGCAGCTACGTGACGGCCCGCGGCATCTCGGTGCAGGACCGCTACTACATCGACGACGCCATCGCCACCGCCCGCTGGCGCGGCGAGCTGGCCGACGACAGCATCTACGACTTCGTCGGCGAGCTGCTGCGCGGCGAACTGCATGCCGACGGCGACACGGCGCTGCATGCGCAGGTCATTCGACTGGCAGCGCGCTTCCAGCAGTTCAGCGCGCCCGTGGCGGCCAAGGGCGTGGAGGACACGGCCTTCTACCGCTGGTTCCCGCTGGCCTCGCTCAACGAGGTGGGCGGCGATCCGGCCACCTTCGGCTTCACGCTGGCGCAGTTCCACGAGGCCAGCGCCGACCGTGCGCGGCGCTGGCCGCACACGCTGCTGGCCAGCTCCACTCACGACAACAAGCGGGCGGAAGACGTGCGCATGCGGCTGCACGTCCTTTCGGAGATGCCGGCCGCCTGGCGGCTGGCGCTGCGCCGCTGGCATGCGCTGGCCGCGCCGCTGATCGAGGCGGCCGAGAAGGCCCATGGCGAAGCGCCTTCCCGCGCCGACGAATACCTGATCTACCAGTCCCTGCTGGGCATCTGGCCGGCAGGCGGCGCGGACGCCGCGGCCCGCAAGGACATCGCCGAGCGCCTGGTGCGCTACATGCACAAGGCCGCGCGCGAGGGCAAGCGCCACACCAGCTGGGTGACGCCCAACGAAGCCTACGAGGCGGCGCTGGCCGACTTCGTGAAGGCGCTGGTGGAGGACGCCGCCTTCCGCGCCGACTTCGAGCCGCAGGCCGAACGCATGGCCTGGTTGGGGGCGCTGAATTCGCTGGTGTTCACCGCGCTCAAGTTCTGCTCCGCCGGTGTGCCGGACACCTACCAGGGCACCGAGTGGCTGGACTTCAGCCTGGTGGACCCCGACAACCGCCGCCCCGTGGACTACGAGGCCCGCAGCGAGACGCTCGCCCGCCTGGAAGCCGTGGCCGCGCGCCCCGAGCGCATCGCCGACGGCCTGGCCGAGCGCATGACGCCCGCGCGCATCGGCGAGGCCAAGCTGTGGACCGCCTGGCGCCTGCTGCAGATGCGGCGTGACCATGCCGCGCTGATGCGCGACGGCGACCACCAGCCCCTGCCGGCCGCCGGCCCGGCGGCGGACGCCGTCGTCGGCTTCACGCGGCAGGCGGGCGACGACGCCATGGTGTTCGTCGCCGCCCGCTTCTTCGCCCGCCAGGATGCCGACCGGCGCGACGGCCCGCCGCCCGCCCAGTGGCGTCCCGCGCCCTGGGCCGGCACCCGTGTCGACCTTCCGGCACGGGCCGGGGGCTGGCGCGACGTGCTCAGTGGCCGCGTGCTCCAGGGGGGCGCGGTGGACCTGGAAGCGCTGCTGCAAAGCCTGCCGATCGCCGTGCTGGTGCCCGCCGAACACGCCGCGTAGGCGGTGTCCTGCAAGGTGCGAGGCCGCTGCCCGCTGTCGTTCGCAGAAAAATTCCAACAAAGTCCCTTCCACGATCCCCGGACGGAGACATCCATGAACGCCATCGAAAGTGCCGTATTCCCCGGCAGCGTGCTCCAGCACCCCGACCGCATCCATCTCGACTGCCGGGACGATGTGAACTACTGGATGGGCGAGTTCGGCATCACCGAATCCCTGCTGCGCCTGGCGGTGCAGCGCGTGGGCGACTCGCCCGCCGCCGTGCACCAGCTGATGCAGGACGGCTGGGGCGCCAAGCCCCCCGCCGCCGCCCCCTGGCCGACGCTCACTGCCTGAATGGACCTACGCGGCCGACCCGCCGCGTTTCGAGCATGAGGGCATCCCCACGCACCCCGGAGTGCTGCGATGCCCCATCTGGATTCCCTGGCCGGCCTGCGGCTGGCCGCCCTGATGCCCGCGCCGGGCGCCCCGCCCGGCCAGACCTGGGTCTGGCATGTGCCGGGCCGCGGCTACGACAGCGCCCATGAGCGCGCCGCCCGCCTCGACTTTGCCCGCCGCCTCGCGGCCCTGAAGAGCTTTCGCTTTTCCGGCGCCTTCGATCCGCACCAGCCCTTCGCCGGCCCGCATTACGTGGTGCCCAACGACACGCTGACCTCCCTCGCCGAAGCGCAGGCCGCCGGCATCCAGGGGCCGCACGACCTGTTCGGCGGCGTCGTGCCGCATTCCTTCGTCGCCACCAAGGCCATCACGCATCCGCTGGTGGCCGGCGATGCCGTGCAGCCGGACGGCTGGTCGCACGACTTTCATGCCCAGTGCGCCGATGCCGTGCTGCACGGCTACACCGCCTTCGACGTGGACGACGCCCGGCGCGCCGGGCGCCTGGTGCTGGCGCGCGGGCCGGTGCGGCTCAAGCCCGTACGCGGCACTGCCGGCCGCGGCCAGACCGTGGCGGGCGATGCCGAGGCGCTGGACGCCCAGCTCGAGGCCATCGGCGCCGCCGCCATCGCCGCCGACGGCGTGGTGCTGGAAGAAAACCTGCGCCACCCGGACACCGTGAGCGTCGGCCAGGTCATCGTCGGCAGCCTGGTGCTGAGCTATTACGGCCACCAGCGGCTGACCCGCGACAACCAGGGCGAGGCGGTCTACGGCGGCTCCGCACTGACGCTGGTGCGCGGCGGGCTGGACGTGCTGATGGACCAGCCCTTCCTGCCCGATGCGCTGCGCCTGGCCGTGGCCCAGGCGCGCAGCTACCACGCGGCCGTCGAGCGCTGCTACGCGGGCTTCTTCGCGTCGCGCATCAACTACGACGTGGCGCAGGGCATGGACGCGCACGGCCAATGGCGGTCGGGCGTGCTGGAGCAGTCCTGGCGGCTGGGCGGCGCCACCAGCGCCGAGATCGCCGCGCTGGAGCGCTTCCATGCCGACCCGGCCCTGCAGTGCCTGCGCGCCGCCAGCGGCGAGTGCTACGGCGACGAGGAACCGCCCGCCGGCGCCCATATCTATTACCGCGACACCGACCCGGTGGTCGGCCCCATCACCCGCTACGCGTTGATCCTTCCCGATGCAGACCCAGCTTGAGACCTTGCAGATTCCCGTGGACCACCAGCAGATCGACGGCACGCTGGTGGCCGCCGCCAAGGTGCCGGGCGTGCTGCTGGTGCACGGCTGGGACGGCAGCCAGGAACAGTACCTGGCCCGCGCCCGCGAGATCGCCGCGCTCGGCTGCGTGTGCCTGACCTTCGACCTGCGCGGCCATGCCCGCCATGCCGCCCAGCGCCTGGATGTGACGCGCGAGGACAACCTGCGCGACGTGCTCGCCGCCTACGACACCCTGGTGCGCCACCCGGCCGTGGACCCGACCGCCATCGCCATCGTCGGCAGCAGCTACGGCGGCTACCTGGCCGCGCTGGTGACCGCGATGCGCCCCGTGCGCTGGCTGGCCATGCGCGCGCCCGCGCTGTACCGCGACGAGGACTGGGAGGTGCCCAAGGGCCAGCTCAGCCGCAGCGACCTGGCCGCCTACCGCCTGACGGCCATCGCGCCCGAGACCAACCGCGCACTGGCCGCCTGCGAGGCCTTCCGCGGCGACGTGCTGGTGGTCGAGTCCGAGCACGACAGCACCGTGCCGCATCCGGTCATGGCCAACTACCTGGGCGCCTTCCGCGCGGTGCGGTCGATCACCTACCGCGTGCTCGGCGGCGCGGACCATGCGCTGTCCAAGGAGGGCTGGCGCAAGGCCTACGGCGCCTTGCTGGTGACGTGGATGACGGAGATGATGCGCGGGCTGCACGTGGCGCCGGACATGGCGGCCTCGCGCGCGCCGGTCAGTCCGCCCTGACGCGGCGGCGCGCGCGATGCGGCAGAAGCCCGCGCAACGTTCACGCGTTCGCGGCGCAGCGCTTCAAGGCTTGCATCAAGGGAGAGAACAACATGAAACCCCACCTGCACTACGAGTTCCACCACGCCGGCATCCCGACCGACCAGGTCCGCGATGACGAGCAGTTTTCGGCCAACGCGGGCATGTACACCAGCGACAACGCGGGCCGCTTCCGCATCCAGTGGCACCGATTCACACCCGATTCGCCGCTGCATCTGCTGATCCGCACCGTGCCGCACGTGGCCTTCAAGGTGGCGGACCTGGCGGCGGCCATCGAGGGCGAGACCGTCATCCTCGGCCCCTACGAGCCCATCGACGGCTATCGCGTCGCGATGATCGACGACGGTGGCGTGCCCATCGAGCTGATCCAGACCGACTTGTCCGACGAGGAGATCTGGGGCCGCGCGCGGCGCGGGCAGGGTGCGCTTTACCGCGCCGGCGAAGCCTTTGCGGACAGCGGCTTGCGCTGAAGCGGTGCCGCGGGCGCCAGGCCGTCCGTCAGTAGTGATAGCGCAGTTGTGCGATCAGCAGCGCCTGCCCATCCACCTTGTAGACGATGCGGTGCTCGTCGGTGAGTCGGCGCGACCAATAGCCGGACAAGGCGTGTTTGAGCGGCTCCGGCTTGCCGATGCCTGCAAACGGCGATCGCTGGATTTCCTGGATGAGCTTGTTGATGCGCTCCAGCATCCGGCGGTCCTGCCGTTGCCAGTAGAGGTAGTCCTCCCAGGCCGCTTCGGCGAAGACCAGCGTCATTCGGCCAGATTGCGCGGCGTGCCGCGGCCGCTCTCGAGCTGTTCGATGGCCGTCAACAGGCGCCGGGCATTCGCCGGGCTGCGCAGCAGATGGGCGGTTTCCTCCAGCGCGGTGAAGTCTTCGAGGGACAGCATCACGACCGACTGCTCGCCATTGCGCGTGATGATGAGCGGCGCGTGGTCGTTGCACACCCGGTCCATGGTGCTGGCCAGGTTGGCGCGGGCTGCGGAATAGGAAATGGCATCCATGGCGGGCTCCTTTGTACGCGAAATTGTACAAGGACGCCTGATCCGGGTCACCCGTCAGGCCTGCTTTGCGCCTCCGCTGACGCCCAGTTCGGCCATGCTGGCCGCGAAGGCCGCCGCATTGCCGCCCAGCGCGGCGGTGGCATTGCGCGCGGCCTCCAGCACCTGCCGGCAGGCGCTGGCCATGGCGTCGCCCTGTTCCAGGCGCTGGCGCGGGCCGGAGATGGCCAGCGCGCCCTGCAGGGCGCCGCCCACGCCGAACACCGGGGCGGCGGCGGAGGCGGTCTCGGGGTCGCGCTCGCCCCAGGACACGGCCCACAGCCGCGCACGGATGGCCTCGGCCTCCGGCAACTCGGGCGCATCGGGCGCGCCCTGCAGGCCGAAGGCCGTCAGCACCTTGCCCGAGGCGCCCTGACCGATGGCGTAGCCCTTGCCGATCTGCACCGAGGCCCGCACCGAGCGGGCGGGCTCGACGCGGAACAGCGCCACGCGCTGCAGGCCGTGCCGCACGTAGAAGGACGCGGTCTCGCCGCTGGCGGCACTCAGCTGCTCCAGCAGCGGCTCGATGACGTGCGCGACCTGGAAGGAGCGCTGGTACACGGCGGCCAGCCGCAGCGGCTGCGGCCCGATGGCGTACTGCCCGTCGGGCAGGCGGCGCACGAAGCCGCCGTGCTCCAGCGCGCCCAGCAGCCGCAGCACCGTGCTCTTGTACAGGCCGGTGCGCCGCGACAGCTCCGCCAGCGTGAGCCGCGCGCTGTCGGCGTCGAAGGCGGCCAGCAG
>NZ_LDSL01000123.1 GCF_001476815.1 Pseudacidovorax intermedius
ATGGCCGGCCAGGCCGGTGCGGGTGGCATAGCTGCGCACCCGCTGTTGCTCGTCGGCGGCCAGGAAGAGCTTGCCGGTGGAGGTGAGGTGCAGCGGTGCCCGCCCGCCGATGGCGCGCACCACCTGCATGCCGGAACGCTCGCTGTAGGCGCGTTCCACGTAGACGATCTCGTCGCCCTGCCGTACGCTCAGGTTGACCGGCTGCTGCGTCAGTTTGTGCAGTTCGCGCATGGGCGTCAGCGCCGCGTCGCGCACGTTCAGGCGGCCCTTGACCAGGTTGCCCAGTTCCAGCAGGCGCATGCCCAGCCGGTAGCTGCCCGGTTCGGGCCGGTCCACGAAGCGGCCAACGGCCAGGTCGTTGAGGATGCGGTGGGTGGTGGAAGGATGCAGCCCCGTCTTCTCGCTGATCTCCTTGAGCGAGATCGCATCCTCGCGCGACGCCAGCACATCGATCAGCGCGAACATGCGTTCGATGACCTGGATGACGGGCGTGGCAGGAACGTCGGTGTTGTTTTTTCTCATTGGGACGGCGCTGAACCTAACGGCCGTCCATTTTATAGCGTGAAATCAAACTTCGCGCCACTCACCGTCCACCAGCAGCTCGTGGGGGGAGAACCTGGCCTTGTAGGCCATCTTGGCACTGTGCTCGATCCAGTAGCCCAGGTAGACGTGGGGCAGGCCGAGCTCGCGCGCCTGGCTGACCTGCCACAGCACGCCGTAGGTGCCGTAGGCGGCGCCGTCCTCGGGCTCGTAGAAGGTGTAGACGGCGGACAGGCCGTCGTTCAGCACGTCGAGGATCGACACCATCTTCAGTGCCCCGGGGCTGCCGTCCTCGGTCGGCTCGCGGAATTCCACTAGGCGCGAATTGACGCGGCTCTGCAGCAGGAACTGGGTGTATTGGTCGATGCTGTCGTGGTCCATGCCGCCGCCGGCGTGGCGGCCCATCTGGTAGCGCAGGTAGAGCTGGTAATGCTCTGGCACGAAGCACAGCCGCAGCACGCGCGCCTGCAGATGCTGGTGGCGCAGTGCGGCGCGGCGCTGGCTGCGGGTGGGCTGGAAGCGCTCGGCCTTGATGCGCAGCGGAATGCAGGCGCGGCAACCGTCGCAGTAGGGCCGGTAGGTGAACATGCCGCTGCGGCGGAAGCCGCCGAGCACCAGGTCGGAATAGGCGTCGCTGTTGATCAGGTGGCTGGGCGTGGCGACCTGGGAGCGGGCCTGGCGATCGGGCAGGTAGCTGCAGGGGTACGGTGCCGTCGCGTAGAACTGCAGCGTCTGGAGCGGCAGATCCTTGAGAAGCGTCATGACGTTGCCGGCAGAAGTTGCTGCCAGTATAGGGGCGCGAAGCGCCAGTCGCGGATGGCCGGCTCGGCGCCTGCGTGGGCGACGTGGTCGAGGAAATCGGCACGCGGCCACTCGCGCGCGCCCAGGCTGGCGAGGTGCGCCGTGTTCTGCTGGCAGTCGATGGCGGCCACGTCGTGATGCCGGCAGAAGGCGACCAGGGCGGCGAGGGCGATCTTGGAGGCGTCGGTGCGGCGGGCGAACATGGACTCGCCGAACACCGCGCGGCCCACGGCCACGCAGTAGAGGCCGCCGGCCAGTTCGCCGTCGATCCAGGTCTCCACGCTGTGGGCATGGCCCGCCCGGTGCAGCGCGCGGTAGGCGGCCTGCATGTCCGGCAGGATCCAGGTGCCGGACTGCCCCGGCCGCGGCGACGCGGCACAGGCCGCGATCACGGCGTCGAAGTCATGGTCGATGCGCACTTCGCAGCGCTGCGGCGCATCGCGGAAGGCCGCCAGCGTCTTGCGCAACGAGCGGTGCAGCCGGAACTGCGCGGGCACCAGCACCATGCGTGGATCGGGGCTCCACCACAGGATGGGCTGGTCGTCGCCATACCAGGGGAAGATGCCGTGGCGGTAGGCATCGAGCAGGGAGGCCACGTCGAGCGCGCCGCCTGCGGCCACGATGCCGGGGACCGGGTCGCCCGGCCCCCAGGCCTGGCTGGGCGAGGGCAGGGGCTCGCCGGGGGCGAGCCAGGGCAGTTTGCGGGGAGTGCGTGCCACCCGCCGATTCTGCGGCAAGCCCGCAGGGTCGCGCCGTCAGAACGATTCCAGCGGCAGGCCCACGTAGTTCTCCGACAGCGAGGTGGCGGCGGCCGGCGAGTGCACCAGGTAGTCCAGTTCGGCCTCCTGGATCTTCTGGCCGAAGTCGCCCGTATCGGGGAAGCGGTGCATCAGCGAGGTGAACCACCAGGAGAAGCGCTCGGCCTTCCAGATGCGGCGCAGGCAGAGGTCGGAGTAGCGGTCCAGCGCGCTGCTGCTGCGCTCGCCGTAGAAGCGTTCCAGCGCCTGGTACAGGTAGCCCACGTCCGAGGCCGCCAGGTTCAGACCCTTGGCGCCGGTGGGCGGCACGATGTGGGCCGCGTCGCCGGCCAGGAAGAGTCGGCCGAAGCGCATCGGCTCGGCCACGAAGCTGCGCAGCGGGGCGATGCTCTTTTCCAGCGCGGGGCCGGTCACCAGGCGCTCGCGGCCTTCCGGGTCCAGGCGCAGGCGCAGCTCGTTCCAGAAGGCGTCGTCGCTCCAGTTCTCGACCTTTTCCTCCACCGGCACCTGCACGTAGTAGCGGCTGCGGGTGCGGCTGCGCATGCTGCACAAGGCGAAGCCGCGCGGCGTGTTGCAGTAGATGAGTTCGTCGGACACGGGCGGCACGTCCGCCAGCATGCCCAGCCAGCCGAAGGGATAGACCTTCTCGTAGAGCTTGACGGCGCTGGCCGGCACGCTGGCGCGGCTGACGCCGTGGTAGCCGTCGCAGCCGGCGATGAAGTCGCATTCGAGCTCGTGCGTGGCACCGTCCTTTTCGTAGCGCACGCGCGGACGTTCGCCGTCGAAGTCGTGCAGGCTGACGTTGGCGGCACCGTAGATGGTGGTCAGGCCGGCGGCGGCACGGGCCTCCATCAGGTCGCGCGTGACCTCGGTCTGGCCATAGACCATGACTTGCCGCCCATGCGTGTGCGCATGCATGTCGATGCGGTGGCGCTGGCCCTGGAACAGCAGCTCGATGCCATGGTGAGGCAGGCCCTCGGCATGGGCGCGGGCATCGACGCCGGCTTTCTTTAACAGGTCCATCGTCACCTGCTCCAGCACGCCGGCGCGGATGCGGCCGAGCACGTAGTCGCCGGTCTGGCGCTCGACGATCACGTTGTCGATGCCGGCCACGTGCAGCAGCTGGCCGAGCAGCAGGCCGGCGGGGCCGGCGCCGATGATGGCGACTTGGGTTCGCATGGAAAGTCTCCTGGTCGATCCGGGGTGAAGCAATGGCCGCTAGCGTAGGAAAAGCCGCAGGTCTGCGGGACCCGTCCAGGCCGCCGGCGCGCGATCGTCGGAAGACTTGCGCGATGATCGCGCAGCAATGCCTGACGGGAATCCATCTTCATGACCATCGCCAAAGCCGACTTCATCGAGGGCCTGGCCAAGGGCCTCGCCGTGCTCGAGAGCTTCGACACCGAGCGCCAGCGGCTCAACGCCACGCTGGCCGCCCAGCGCGCCGGGCTGACGCGCGCGGCGGCCCGACGGCACCTGCTGACGCTGGCGCACCTGGGCTACCTGGAAACCGACGGCAGCTACTTCTGGATGGCGCCACGGGTGCTGCGTTTCTCGGGCAGCTACCTGGCGTCGTCGCGCTTGCCGCGGGCGCTGCAGCCCACGCTCAACCGGCTGGCCGCGCAGACGGGCGAATCCTTCTCGGCGGTGGTGCTGGACGGCGAAGAGGTGGTGATCGTCGCCCGCAGCGGCAGCTACGGCGCGCCGCAGCGGGTGCTGGCCTATGGCCTGCACCTGGGGGCGCGCCTGCCGGCGCATGCCACGTCCACCGGCCAGTTGCTGCTGGCCGACCTGCCCCCGGCCGCGCTGACGGCCTGGCTCAAAGGCCGCAGCCTGGCCCGGCTCACCCCTTTCACGCTCACCCGCGCGGCGGACCTGCGCCGCCGGCTGGCGCAGGTCCGCCGCGAGGACTTCGCGCTGGCCAGCGAGGAGCACGAGCTCGGCGTGCAGGCGCTGGCGGTGCCGCTGCGCGACATGCAGGGACGCACTGTTGCGGCGCTGAACCTCGTCATCTCCGGTTCCCTGCGCGCGCCGGAGCCGCTGCTCCGCGCCATGTTGCCCCTGATGACCGAGGCCGCGCGCGAGTTGCGCGCCTTGCTGTGAGCTTTTGCCGCCACAACTTGAAAAAGATGGGAAATGTGTGAATTTGTGGCGATGGCTTTGGCGGCAGAAGTCGAATACTCGGGGGCATGCCGCTGTCCCTGCTCCATCAACTCGCCCGCGTCGCGCTGCCCGTGTCGTTGACCGACGGTGCGGACGTGGATTCCGTTCGCATGCTGGCACTGGCCGGGCATGTCAAGGCCGACATTCCGCGCCCGGTGCGTACCCTGCGCGGCTACCACCAGCCGCCCGCCACGGTGGTGGCGATCACCCCGCTGGGTCAGCGCATGATCGAGCGCTTCCCGCGGGAACCCGAAGCGGCCTGAGGCGCGCGCTTCTGACCGTCAGGCGCGTCCGTCGTCGGTCGCTGCCGGCCTGATTCCCTTCCCTGGCGCCAGCCGCCGTCTTTTCGTGCCCGCCCCGCGACGCACCTGATGCGTCCCACCGCCGGGCGCGCAGCCTGCCTGGCGCCCGCAGCCATGGCGGGATGTCGCTCCGGTCGGCCAATTCCTACATCCCCGCTCCACTATTGACGCCGCCGTCAGGTCTCAGGCATCCCGTACGGACTATCATGATTGAAATTTCAGGAATTATTGAAATATCAAGATTGTCTGGTGTCGAATGGCCGAAGCAGCAAAGGTTGATGTCGCGGGGGGGCTCGCTGGAGCGCCGCAGGGCGCTCTCCCGCAGGCCGGTGCCGCCCTGTTGTGGCTGCCGCAGGCGGCATGCATCGCCTGGGCGGTGCAGGCGCTGGCGGCGGGCGGCGGACTGCGGTCGGCGCTGCCGCCGGCGCTGGGCCTGGGCGTTCTCGGGCTGCTGCGCGCGGCGCTGGAGGCCTGGGGCGTGCGCCGGGCGAGCGTCCAGGCCCGCCGGACGCTCGGTCTGCTGAGGGCGCAGGCGGCGCAGGCGCTGGCCGCCCGCTCGCCGCTGGACCGGGCGCGGCCCGCCTCGGGCCTGGCCGCCAGCGTGCTCGCCGAGCAGGCCGAGGCCATCGTGCCCTGGCTGGCGCGCTTTCAGCCGGTGCGGCTGCGGCTCATGCTGGTGCCGCCGGCCATTGCGCTGGCGGTCGGCAGCCTGTCCTGGGCGGCGGCGGCGATCCTGCTGGTGGCGGCACCGCTGATCCCGCTGTTCATGGCGCTGGTGGGCCGGCGCGCCCAGGCCGCGTCCGAGGCCCAGCTGGCCCGCCAGGGCGACATGAACGCCTTCCTGCTCGACCGGCTGCGCGGCCTGGCCACGCTGCGTGCGCTGGATGCCATCGACCCCACCGCGGCGCGACTTCGTGCAGCGGCGCAGGAGCTGCAGCGGCGGACCATGGCGGTGCTGCGCATCGCCTTCCTGTCCTCGGCCGTGCTGGAGCTGTTCGCGGCGCTGGGCGTGGCGATGGTGGCGGTTTACGTGGGCTTCCATCTTCTGGGGCATCTGCCCTTCGGCACCTGGGGCCGGCCGCTGGGGCTGGGGCAGGGGCTGTTCATCCTGCTGCTGGCGCCGGCCTTCTTCGAGCCGCTGCGCGACCTGTCGGCCGTGTGGCACGACCGCGCCGAGGGCGAGGCGGCGCGGCGGGCGCTCGCCGGCCTGGGAGAGGGCGGCCAGCCGATGGCGGGTGCGGCCCACGACGCCGACGCCGCAGGCGCCGACGGCATGCCGCCGGCCGGTGCGCTCGGCATCCAGCTGCGCGGCCTGCGCTTCGCCCATGAAGGCGAGGCCCCGGTCATCGACGGGCTGGACCTGGACCTGCGCCCCGGCGAGCACCTGGCACTGCTGGGTGCCAGCGGTGGGGGCAAGAGCACGCTGCTGGCCCTGCTCGCGGGCCTGGCCGTGCCGCAGGCGGGGCAGGTGCGGGTGGGCGGTCTGCCGATGGACGGCGCGCACCCACCGGCCCTGCGCCAGCGCATCGGCTGGATGGGCCAGCGGCCGCACGTGTTCGGCGGCGCGCTGGCCGCCAACGTCGGCCTGGGCCGGTCCGGCGCGGATGCGGCGCAGGTCGAACGCGCCCTGGCCTTCGCCGGCCTGGGCCGCCTGGCCGCGGACCGGCCCGCCGCCAGCCTGGGCGAGGGCGGGGCGGGCCTGTCCGGCGGCGAGGCGGTGCGCCTGGCCCTGGCCCGGCTGGCGGTCCACGCCGACGCCGGCCTGCTGCTGGTGGACGAGCCGACCGCCCACCTCGATGCCGAGACCGCCCGCGCCGTGACCGAGGCCCTGCTCGACCTGGCCCGCGGCCGCACGCTGGTGCTGGCCACCCACGATCCGCGGCTGGCCGCGCGCATGGACCGGGTGCTGCACCTGGGCGATGCGGCCCTGAAGGCGGCAGCCTGACCGGGTGTGAAAGAAGCCGCCATGTCCGCCCGTCCCGCCAGCACATGCCCATGCCGCGTTGCGGTCGCGCGTGATCGCCGGATCCCCATCCCCACCATGACCATGCCTGCCTCCCGCCGCCCCGCGCTGGTGCTGCTGCGCCACTTCGCCACCGAGCGCCGCCGTGCGCTGGCCCTCGGCGCAGTGCTCGCCGTGCTGACCAGCCTGGCGGGCATCGGCCTCCTGGGCCTGTCGGGCTGGTTCATCACCGCGACGGCGCTCGCGGGACTGCAGGTGTCGGCGGCGCTGGTGTTCGACGTGTTCATGCCCTCGGCCGGCATCCGGCTGCTGGCGCTGGGCCGCACTGGCGCGCGCTATGCGGAGCGGCTGGTGACGCACGACGCCACCCTCGGCGTGCTGGCCGGCCTCCGAGAGCGGCTGCTGCGCGGCTGGGCCCGGCCCGAGGCGGCGCGGCAGTTGCTGCTGCGTCCCGCGCGGCTGCTGCAGCGGCTCACCGCCGACATCGATGCGCTGGACGGCCTCTATCTGCGGCTGGCCGTCCCGCTGGCCGTGAGCCTGGCGGCGGCCCTCTGGGCCGGACTGGTCGCAGGCTGGCAGGACTGGCGTCTTGGCCTGCTGCTCATGGCCTGGCTGCTTCTGGCCGGCTGGGGCAGCGCCTGGCGGGTGGCGCGGCGGGCCCAGCCGGCGGCCGTGCGCCGGGCACTGGCACTGGAGCGGCTGCGCGCGCGTGCGGTGGACCTGGTCGCAGGCCAGACCGAACTGGCCATGGCCGGCCGGCTGGCGGCCCAGCAGGCGGCCCTGGCCGCCGCCGATGCGCGGCTGGCCGATGCCGACCTGCGCGTTGCCCGCACCGAGGCCGTGGCCACATTCGCGCAGGGTGTGCAGCACACGCTCACGCTGGTCGGCATGCTGCTGGCGGCCGCCTGGCTGGTGCAGGCCGGGCGCACCGGCGCGCCCGTCGCGGCGCTGCTGATGCTCACGGCGCTGGCGGTGGGCGAGCCCTTCGCCGCCCTGCGCCGCGGCGCGCTGGATGCCGGGCGCACCTGGCTGGCGGCGCGCCGCCTGGCACCCGCCCTGGCGGCGTCAGACCCACATGCCACCTGCGGAGCCATGCCGAGCCACGAGGCCGGACCGGACGGCGGCATCGCGCTGGCGCAGGTCTGCGTGCGCCGCGCCGGCAGCGAACGGGCCGTGCTCGAACTGCCGCGCCTGGCCATCACGCCCGGCGAGCGCGTGGCCCTGGTCGGGCCGAGCGGCGCCGGCAAGTCCACGCTGCTCGCGCTGGTCGCGGGCGAATTCGGCCCTGCCGCTGGCCAGGTGCGGGCGCCACGCGCGGCGTGGATGACGCAGCGGCCCGAGCTCTTCCGCGACAGCCTGCGCGACAACTTGCGGCTGGCGGCCCCGGCGGCCGACGACGCGCGCCTGCAGGCCGCGCTGGCCGACGCCGGCCTGCAGCCCGACGTGGCGCGCCTGCGCCAGGGCCTGGACACGCCGCTGGGCGAGGGCGGCCTGGGCCTGTCGGGCGGCCAGGCGCGGCGCCTGTCGCTGGCGCGGCTGCTGCTGCAGGACGCGCCGCTGTGGCTGCTGGACGAGCCCACCGAGGCGCTGGACGCCATCACCGCCGGCGAAGTGCTCGCGCGTCTGCAGCGGCTGGCTGCCGGCCGCACCCTGCTCATCGCCACCCATCTGCGCCGCGAGGCGCGCCTGGCCGACCGGCTGATGCGCATCGAGCACGGCCGCCTGGTGGCCGACCTGCGCCGCGGCAGCCCCGGCTTCGACGCCGCCCTGGCCGCGCTGCGCGACGACTGAGGCTGCGCACCTTCTTCCAACACACACCAACAGCCCAAGCGCCCGTCTTCAAAGGAGTCTCACCATGGACCTCGACATCGTCGGCCTCTCACGACTGCAATTCGCCGTCACGGCCCTCTACCACTTCCTCTTCGTTCCGCTGACCATCGGGCTCGCGATCCTGATCGCCATCATGGAAACCGTCTACGTCATGACGGGCCGCACCGTCTGGCGCGACATGACCAAATTCTGGGGCTCGCTCTTCGGCATCAACTTCGCCATGGGCGTGGCCACCGGCATCGTCATGGAATTCCAGTTCGGCATGAACTGGAGCTACTACAGCCACTACGTGGGCGACGTGTTCGGCGCGCCGCTGGCCATCGAGGGGCTGATGGCCTTCTTCCTCGAAGCCACCTTCGTCGGCCTGTTCTTCTTCGGCTGGGAGCGGCTGTCCAAGCTCAAGCACCTGATCGTGACCTGGTGCGTGGCGCTGGGCTCCAACCTCTCGGCGCTGTGGATCCTGATCGCCAACGGCTGGATGCAGAACCCGGTGGGCGCGCAGTTCAATCCGCAGACCATGCGCATGGAGGTGACCGACTTCTTCGCCGTGCTGACCAACCCGGTGGCGCAGGCCAAGTTCGTGCACACGGTCTCGGCCGCCTACGTGGTGGCGGCGCTGTTCGTGCTGGGCATCTCGGCCTGGTACTTGCTTAAGGGCCGGCACGTGCACCTGGCCAAGCGCTCGATGACCGTCGCGGCCTCCTTCGGCCTGGCCGCCTCGCTGTCGGTGGTGGTGCTCGGCGACGAGAGCGGCTACCTCTCCACCGAGCACCAGAAGATGAAGCTGGCCGCCATCGAGGCGATGTGGAAGACCGAGCCCGCGCCGGCTGCCTTCACCGCCTTCGGCTTCCCCGACCAGGCGGCGCGCGAGACGCACTTCGCCGTGCACATTCCCTGGGTCATGGGGCTGATCGGCACGCGCTCGCTCGACACCGAAATCCCCGGCATCGACGACCTGGTCAAGCGCGCCGAGGTCAACATCCGCGAGGGTGTGGTGGCCTACGACGCGCTGCAGACGATCCGCGCCGCCGGCGCCAGCGGCACCGTGCCGCCCGAAGCCAAGGCGGCCTTCGAGGCGAACGGCCGGCAGCTGGGCTATGCGCTGCTGCTCAAGCGCTATGTGGACGATCCGCGCCAGGCGACGCCCGAGCAGGTCGCCAAGGCCGCCTGGGACACCGTGCCGCAGGTCGCGCCGCTGTACTGGACCTTCCGGATCATGGTCGCGCTGGGCCTGTTCTTCATCGTGCTCACCGCGGCCTTCTTCTGGCTCTCGGCGCGGCGTCGGCTGGAGGCACACCCGTGGCTGCTGAAGGTGGCGCTGTGGGCGATTCCGCTGCCGTGGATCGCCGCCGAATGCGGATGGTTCGTGGCCGAGTTCGGCCGCCAGCCCTGGATCATCGAAGGCGTGCTGCCCACGGGCGTGGCCGTCTCCAACCTGGGCGCCGGCACCGTGCTGGCCACGCTGCTGGGCTTCGTCGCCATCTACAGCGTGCTGCTGGTCATCGAGATGAAGCTGATGCTGGGCGCCATCCGCAAGGGGCCGCAGGAGCACCCCGTGCCGCCGCCCGCCGCGCTGCGCGCCGAGGCCGCCCCCGAACTCGCGCTGGTGCGCTGATCGACCCAGGAGCCGCATCATGATCCTTCACGAACTCATTTCCTACGACGTCCTGCGCCTCGTCTGGTGGGCCCTGCTGGGCGTGCTGCTGGTGGGCTTCGCGCTCACCGACGGCTTCGACCTGGGCAGCGCCATGCTGCTGCCCTTCGTCGGCCGCGACGACACCGAGCGCCGCGTCGTCATCAACAGCATCGGCCCCGTGTGGGAAGGCAACCAGGTCTGGCTGATCCTGGGCGGCGGCGCCATCTTCGCCGCCTGGCCGCACATCTATGCCGTGTCCTTCTCGGGCTTCTACCTGGCCATGTTCGCCACGCTGGTGGCGCTGATCCTGCGGCCGGTGGGCTTCAAGTTCCGCAGCAAGAAGGAGGACCCGGCCTGGCGCTCGCGCTGGGACTGGGCGCTTTTCGTCGGCGGCTTCGTGCCCGCGCTGATCTTCGGCGTGGCCCTGGGCAACGTGCTGCAGGGCGTGCCCTTCCGCTTCGGCGACGACATGCGCATCTTCTACGAGGGCAGCTTCCTGGGCCTGCTCAATCCCTATGCGCTGCTGGCCGGCCTGCTGTCGGTGGCCATGCTGGCCATGCACGGCGCGGCCTGGCTGCAGCTGAAGACGGGTGGCGCGGTGGCCGGGCGGGCACGGCGCATCGGCATGGTGGCGGCACTGCTCACTGCGCTGCTGTATGGCGTGGCCGGCCTGCTGCTGGCGCGCTTCGTGGGGGGCTACCAGATCACGAGCGCGATCGACCCGCTCGGTCCCTCGGCGCCTCTGCTCAAGACGGTGGCTGTGGGGCAGGGCGCCTGGTTCGCCAACTACGCGGCGCATCCGACGCTGTGGCTGGTGCCGGCGCTGGGCGTGGCGGGCGCGTTGCTCGCTGCCCTGTTCTTCACGGCCCGGCGCGAGTTGCCGGCGCTGCTGGCCAGCGGCCTCGCCATCGCGGGCGTGATCGTCAGCGTGGGCGTCTCGATGTTCCCCTTCCTGCTGCCCTCGTCGCTGGACCCGCGGGCCAGTATGACGGTGTGGGACGCCTCGTCCAGCCACCTCACGCTCTTCATCATGCTGGTGTGCACGCTGGTGTTCATGCCGATCATCCTGGCGTACACGAGCTGGGTGTTCTCGGTGATGCGCGGCAAGGTCGATCCCGACGCGATCCGCGATGGGCGCGGGCACGCCTACTGAGCGTGCCGGCGCTGCGTTTCAACAACACGAAGGAACAACACCATGTGGTATTTCTCCTGGCTCCTCGGCCTGCCGCTCGCGGCGGCCTTCGCCGTGCTCAACGCGATGTGGTTCGAGCTGATGGAAGACGATGCGATCCGGCACGACAAGCTGGATGCACCGAGCTAGCTCAGCGGGCTCCGGTCGGCTCCGCCATCAGCGCGCAGAAGCGCGCCATGTCCACGTTGCCGCCGCTCAGGATCACGCCCACGCGCTGGCCGCGCAGCGAATCCTTCACCGCCCGCGCCGCCGCGAAGCCCAGGCAGCCGGTGGGCTCCACCACCAGCTTCATGCGGGTGAAGAAGAGGCGCATCGCCTCGACGAGCTGTGCATCGGTCGCCGTGAGGACGTCGTCGACGTCGCGGCGGATGATGGCGAAGGTGTAGGCGCCCAGGTGCTGCGTCTGCGCGCCGTCGGCGATGGTGCGCGGCGTGTCGATGTGCACGATGCGGCCAGCACGCAGGGACTGCTGGCCGTCGTTGCCGGCTTCGGGCTCCACGCCGTAGACCTTGCATTGGGGAGACAGCGCCCGCGCCGCCAGCGCCGAGCCCGACAGCAGCCCGCCGCCACCCAGGCAGACGAAGAGGGCGTCGAGCGGCCCCGTGTCCTCGATCAGCTCCTTGACGGCCGTGCCCTGGCCGGCCAGCACGTCCGGGTGGTCGTAGGGCGGGATCAGCGTCATGCCGCGTTGCTCGGCCAGGCCGCGGGCGAGTTGCTCGCGGTCCTGGGTGTAGCGGTCGTAGGTGATGACCTCGCCGCCGTAGCCGCGGGTGGCGGCGATCTTGGCGGCCGGCGCGTCCTCGGGCATCAGGATGGCGGCCGGCATGCCCAGCTCGCGCGCGGCCAGCGCCACCGCCTGCGCATGGTTGCCGGAGGAGAAGGCCGCCACGCCGGCCCGGCGCTGCGCCGCGTCCAGCCGGGCCAGGGCGTTGAACGCGCCGCGGAACTTGAAGGCGCCCATGCGTTGCAGGTTCTCGCACTTGAAGAAGACCTGGGCGCCGAGCTCGGCGTCGGCCGTGCGCGAGCGCATCACGGGCGTGCGGTGGGCATGGCCGTCGATCCGCGCGGCGGCGGCGGCCACGTCGTCATAGGTGGGGAGGGTGAGGTCGCTCATGCGGGCAAGCATGCCATGCGTCGGACGTGGCGAACCGGAACAGTTGCGGGTCACTCGCAGCGCAGCAGCCTGCAGCTATGATTTTTCGATGCCCTGCGCCTGCCACCGTCCGTCTCCTGCATCGTCCCCTTCGGTCGGCGCGTCCTCCTGATGGCCGCCCGTTGCGTGATGGTGCTCGGCACCACCAGCGGTGCCGGCAAGAGCTGGCTGGCGACGGCGCTGTGCCGCTGGTATGCGCGGCAGGGCCTGCGCGTGGCGCCCTTCAAGGCGCAGAACATGAGCAACAACGCCCGCGTGGTGCCCGCCCGCACCGACGCGGACCACGGCGGCGAAATCGGCAGTGCCCAGTATTTCCAGGCCCTGGCCGCGCGCGCCGTGCCGGACGTGCGCATGAACCCGCTGCTGCTCAAGCCCGAGCGCGACACGGCCAGCCAGGTGGTGTTGATGGGGCAGGTCGATGACCCACTGACCCGCACGCCCTGGCGCGAACGCAGCGCCGCCGTGTGGCCGCGCATCGCCGAGGCCTTCGACAGCCTGGCCGCCGACCATGACGTGGTGGTGCTCGAAGGCGCCGGCTCGCCGGCCGAGATCAACCTGATGGCCAGCGACATCGTCAACCTGCGCATGGCCCGCCATGCCGATGCGCGCTGCCTGCTGGTCAGCGACATCGACCGCGGCGGTGCCTTCGCCCATCTCTACGGCACCTGGGCGCTGATGCCCGAAGCGGACCGCGACCGCCTGGCCGGCTTCGTGCTCAACCGTTTTCGCGGCGATGCGTTACTGCTGGCGCCGGGGCCCGAACAGTTGCAGGGCCTGACCGGCGTGCCCACCGTGGCTACGCTGCCCATGTGGTGGCAGCACGGCCTGCCGGAGGAGGACGGCGTGTTCGACGACCAGCCCAGCGGCGACCGTTCGGCGGGCGGCCTCACGGTGGCGGTGCTCGCCTATCCGCGCATCAGCAACCTCGACGAATTCCAGCCGCTCAAGAAGGTGCCGGGCCTGCGGCTCGTCTGGGCGCGCACGCCCGAGGCGCTGGCGGGCGCCGACTGGATCGTGCTGCCCGGCTCCAAGGCCACCGCCAGCGATCTGGCCTGGCTGCGCGCGCAGGGGCTGGACCGCGCCATCGCCGCCCATGCCGCCGCGGGCGGCCGGGTGCTGGGCATCTGCGGCGGCCTGCAGATGCTGGGGGAGGCGCTGGTCGATCCCCACGGCATCGACGGCAACGCGCCCGGCCTGGGGCTGCTGCCCCTGGTCACCGTCTTCGAACGCGAGAAGACGGTGCGCCTGCGCCGCACCCGCTTCGAGGCCGTCAGCGGTGCGTGGTCCGCGCTGGCCGACGTGCCGCTGTCCGGCTACGAGATCCACCACGGCCAGACCGCCATGCACCCGCAACTCGCATCGCAGGGCCGGCCCGTGCTGCCCGACGGGCTGGGCTGGCAGAACACCGCGGGCAACGTGCTGGGCCTCTACCTGCACGGCCTGTTCGAGGACGCGGAAGCGGTCCGCGCGCTGTTCGGCGCCCAGGTTCCGACGCTGGATGCCACCTTCGACGGACTGGCCGACTACATCGACCGACACTTCGCGCCCGGCGTGCTGGCCGGGCTGATCGACCCGTGACCCGGCGGCGGGACTTGGCCGCGCTCAGCGCCCCTGACGGACACTGACAGAGGCGCCTGCGGCGGCTGGTGCCCCCGGCCGTCGCCCTTGAAACTGAAATGACCTTCTCACCAGACTCCTCGCTGCAGGACCTCGACCTGCCCCCCGTTGCCGACCTGCACGATGCCGCACTGGCCGACCGCCTGCAGGCCGCCATCGACAACAAGACCAAGCCGCTGGGTGCCCTGGGCCGGCTGGAGGCCCTGGCGCTGCGCCTGGGCCTGATCCTCGGCAGCGCCACGCCCACGCTGATCCAGCCCCAGGTGCTGGTGTGCGCCGCCGACCATGGCCTGGCGCAGCAGGGCGTGTCGGCCTATCCCGCCAACGTCACCTGGCAGATGGTGCACAACTTCCTGGCCGGCGGTGCGGCCGTGAGCGTGCTGGCCCGCCAGCACGGGCTGGCTCTCACGGTCGTCGACTGCGGCGTGCGCCAGCCCTTCGAAGCCGCGCCCGGCCTGCTGTCGCGCCGCCTCGGCGCCGGCACGGCCGATGCCTCGCAAGGCCCGGCCATGACGCCGCAGCAATGCGCGCAGGCCATCGCCAACGGCCGCGAGGTGATGCGCGGCCTGCCCGGCAATGCGCTGCTGCTGGGCGAGATGGGCATCGGCAACAGCTCGGCCGCGGCGCTGCTGCTGGCGCGGCTCACGGGGGCGGACATCGATGCCTGCACGGGCCCCGGCACCGGCCTGGACGCCGCCGGCCTCGTCCGCAAGCGCGCCGTGCTGCGCCAGGTGCTGGCACGGCATGCCGATGCCCACGAGCCGCTGGCGGCGCTGTGCGCCTTCGGCGGCTTCGAGATCGCCACTTTGGTCGGCGCGGTGCTGCAGGCGGCGGAGGAGCGGCGGGTGATCGTGGTCGACGGCTTCATCGCCAGTGCCGCCGTGCTGGTGGCGCAGGGCCTGCGGCCGCAGGTGGTGCAGCGCTGCGTCGCCGCCCATGGTTCGGCCGAGCCAGGCCATGCTCCCTTGCTGCAGGCGCTGGGCCTGCAGCCCTTGCTGGACCTGGGCCTGCGCCTGGGCGAAGGCTCGGGCGCCGCGCTGGCCTGGCCGCTGCTGGAATCGGCCTGCCGCATCCTGGGCGAGATGGCGAGCTTCGAATCGGCCGGCGTGTCGCGCCAGTCGGAATGAGCCGGCCATGAACGGCGTGCGGCACTTCCTGCTCGCCCTGCAGTTCTTCACCCGCATCCCGGTCACGGGTCGGCTGGCGGCCTGGGTGGGCTACAGCCCGCAGATGCTGCGGGCCAGTGCGGCGCACTTTCCCGGCGTGGGCTGGGTGGTGGGGCTGATCGCGGCGGCGGTGTTCGGGCTGGGTCTGGCCGGCCTGCATGGGCCCATGGGCGCACTGGCCGCCGCCGTGCTGGCCACGGCCGCGACGGTGTGGGCGACCGGTGGCTTCCACGAGGATGGGCTGGCCGACACGGCGGACGGGCTCGGCGGCTCGTCGCAGCGCGAGCGCGCGCTGGCCATCATGAAGGACTCGCGCATCGGCAGCTTCGGCGCGCTCGCGCTGTGGCTGGCGCTGGGGCTCAAGGCGGCGCTGCTGGCCACGCTGGCGGGGCAGGGCGTGATCGCTGCGACAGCGTCGCTGCTGGCGGCGCATGTGCTGTCGCGGCTGGCGCCGCTGTTCCTCATCCGGCGCCTGCCGCACGTGGGCGACAGCGCGACCTCCAAGTCCAAGCCGCTGGCCGACGCCTTGCCGCGCGGGGCGCTGGCGGTCGGGTTGGCCTGGTCGGTGCCGGCCGCGCTGTTGCTGCTGGCGGTCCAGGGCCTGCTGCACGGCCTGGCCGCACTGCTGCTGGGCGCGGCCGTGACGGCCTGGATGTTCCGCCTGCTGCGGCGCCGGCTCTGCGGCTTCACCGGCGATGGCCTGGGTGCCACGCAGCAGCTGTGCGAGCTGGCGATCTACCTCGCGCTGGCGTGGCGGCCCTGATGGACCGCCCCGACACCGCGCTGCCCCAACTCTGGCTGATGCGCCATGCGCGCGTGCAGGTCGCGCCGGGCCTGTGCTACGGCGCCACCGAGGTCGACGCCGACCCCGTGGCCACGCAGGAGGCCGCAGCGCAGGCGGCGCGCCTGCTGCCGCGCGACGTGGCCGTGCGCTGCTCGCCCGCCCGTCGTTGCCAGGACCTGGCGCGGGCACTCCACGCGCTGCGCCCGGACCTGGTCGGGCACACCGATCCACGGCTGGCGGAGATGGACTTCGGCGCCTGGGAAGGCCGGCTGTGGTCCGACATCGGCCGCGAGGCCATGGCCACGTGGACCCGCGACTTCGGCGAGACGCCCCCGGGCCTGCATGGCGAAAGCGTGCACCGCTTCCTGGACCGCATCGGCGCCGCCTGGGACGAATGGCGGCTCGGCGAGCGCGGGGAAGTCTGGATCACCCACGCCGGCGTGATCCGCGCGGTCGAGCTGATCGCTCAGGGGCGGCGGCGCATCGATGCGGCCAATGACTGGCCGGCGACGCCGGTGGCCTTCGGCTGCTGCATGCCCTGCGCAGGCGGCTGAAGGCGGGTCAGCGTCCCGCCCAGAAGGCCTGCTGCATCGCCACGGTTTCTTCGGCAATCTCGGGCACCGGGCCGATCAGCTCGACCGGCTTCTGGCAATGGTCGAAGACGTAGCGCGAGGGCACGCTCATCGTCGGGTTCTCGGCATGGTCGCCGGTGGCTTCGAGCAGCTGGTGCTCGGTCATGCCGAACACCACGCGGCCGATGTTGGCCCAGTAGGCGGTGCCGGCGCACATGCAGCAGGGCTCGACCGCGGTGTAGAGCGTGCAGCTCCACAGGAACTCGGGCGTGTAGTTGGTGGCCGCCACGCGCGCCAGCGTCGATTCGGCATGGTTGACGGTGTCGATGTTGCATTGCTCCAGCAGCACCGTCTCCTGGTCCGGCCCGACCAGGATGGCGCCGAAGGGATGGTGGCCCAGTTCCATGGCGCGGCGCGCCACGTCGTTGGAGCGGCGCAGGTGGCGCAGGATCTGCGCGTGCGTGGGCGCGAGGCCCTGGGGCGGGTAGGTCGGCGTGGTGGCGTCGTTCATGGCAGCAGGGCTTCGAGTTCGGGCAGCAGCAGGTCGGTCAGGGCCTGCGGGGCGGCCAGTTGCGGCACGTGGCCGCAGGGCAGGGTGAGGCGGCGGGCGCCGGGGCTGAGTTGCTGCATGCGGGCCTGCAGCGGGTGGTAGACGGACTGGTCGTCCAGGCATTCCACGTAGAAGCGGGGCACGCGGCCGAAGCGTTCCGGCGTCAAACGGTTGACCATGGCGCGCCCGCTTTCGGGTTGAGGACGCAGCAGGGCTGCGGCCTGCGCCGCTGCGGCGGGCGCGCAGTCGTGCACGAAGCAACGCAGCGCGCCTTCGGCCGGGACGCGGCTCGCGCTGCGGTCGGCATTCCATTGCAGCCAGGGCGTGATGCCCGAGAAATCGCGGCCCGGCTGCTCGGCCTGCACCTGCTGCACCAGCTCGCCGAAGCCCAGGCCCGAAGGCAGCATCATGCCGGCAAGGTAGACCAGCGCCGCCACCCGCTGCGGCAGGGCTTCGGCCACCTGGGAGGCGGTGATGCCGCCGCCGCTGTGGCCCAGCACCACGGCCGGTTCATCCAGGGCCTCGACCACCCCGGCCACGTGGGCGGTGTAGGCCGCCAGACTGGCGGGCGCATCGCCCAGCGGCGGCCAGCCGTTGCCGGGCAGGTCGACGGCATGCGGCTGCCAGCCGCGCTCGCGCAGCAGCGGCAGCCAGGCGTCGAAGGCCCAGGCGCCTTGCCAGGCGCCGTGGACGAGGACGATGTGGCGGGTCATGGCGACGCTCCTACTTCTTGTCCGGCGCCGGCGTCTTCGGCTTGAAGTCGCAGTACGCGGTCACGGCGCATTCCCAGCAGCGCGGCTTGCGCGCCACGCAGACGTAGCGGCCATGCAGAATCAGCCAGTGGTGCGCATGCAGGCGGTACTCGGCGGGCACGCGCTTGCCCAGCTTGAGTTCCACCGCCAGCGGCGTCTTGCCCGGCGCCAGGCCGGTGCGGTTGCTGACGCGGAAGATGTGGGTGTCCACCGCGATGGTCGGCTCGCCGAAGGCCACGTTGAGCACCACGTTGGCCGTCTTGCGGCCGACGCCGGGCAGGGCCTCCAGCGCCTCGCGGCTGCGCGGCACCTCGCCGCCGTACAGGTCCACCAGCATGCGGCAGGCCTCCATCAGGTGGCGGGCCTTGCTGCGGTACAGGCCGATGGTCTTGATGTAGCCCTCCAGGCCTTCCAGGCCCAGGTCGAGGATGGCCTGCGGCGTGTTCGCCACTGGGTAAAGCCTGCGCGTGGCCTTGTTGACGCCGACGTCGGTGGCCTGGGCCGACAGCAGCACCGCGGCCAGCAGCTCGAAGGGGGTGGTGTATTCCAGCTCGGTGGCGGGTGCCGGGTTGGCGGCCTGGAGCGTGGCGAAGAAGGGACCGATGTCGGCGACTTTCATGGGGCGGCGATTATGGGGCGCCGCCCCGGCCGGGCGATGCAGGGTCAGCGCAGGAAGACCTTCTGCATGAACTGCGCCACCGGCACCTGCACGGCGGCCTGCACGCGCGGGGGCAGTTCCAGCGGGCGCATCAGCATCTTGAGCGTGGGGCCGACTTCGAGGTTCGTGCGGATCACGCGGTTGAGGTCGTGGCTCACGGCGCGCAGGTAGGCCGGATCGGTGCCGCGCTCCGGCGCCCGGGCCGGGGCGATGTGGCGGATGGCGCAGTCGGCGTCCTCGCTCTTGAGCTCCAGCGTGCGCCTGGCGACGGTGCCGAAGACGCGCAGGCGGCCCAGGCCCTCCTGCTCGCGGTAGCGGCGGTAGTAGCGGTAGAAGTGCTTGTAGTGGTTGACCTCGTCGGCCGCGATGCGGCTGGCCAGGTCGTGGAAGACCGGCTCGCGGGTGAAGCGCGCCAGCGCCTTGTAGTAGGTCGCGGTGCCGGTCTCGACCACGCAGCGGGCCGACATCTCCAGCCCGCGCGTGGGCGCGAGCAGCTCGACCTTGCAATAGGTGGCGTATTCGGCCAGGAAGCTGCGGTAGGCCGGCTCCCAGTCGAAGTCGGGCCAGACGTGCTCCACATAGGCGCGCAGGGCACGGCCGTGCTGCAGTTCCTCGGGTTCCCACTGGCTGCGCAGCCAGCCGGCCACTTCGTCGTCGCCATCGAAATAGTCGGCCAGGTTCCGCGTGTAGAGGTCCGAGCCGCTTTCGATGAAGGAGGCGGAGCAGGCGAGGTAGAACAGCGTTTCGTCGCCGCGCGCCTTGTCGACGTCGATGCGCGCGAAATCCAGGTCGTCGAGGGTCCAGTGCGGTTTGGTGGGCGCGTCCAGCATGTGTTCTCCTTGCAGCCTTGGCCGCTGCCGTGGCGATGGGGTCCATACCCTATGGCTTTTCGCCATTTTTTTCAGTAGGAATTCGTCACGAAGCCGCTGTTTTTTGCAGGTATCGCGCAGTCCCGCTGACGGGATGTTGACCGTCCGCATTCCCGCATAGGGCGGGCGCGGCCCGAAGCCCCGCCGCCTGGGGCACAGCCACCCCCAAACCTATAATCGAATGTTCTGCGAAATCAGGCACTTGGGCCGGCCATCGGGGCCTGCATCAGGCGCCCCCAAGCCGCGGCGCACCGCCGCGGTACAGAGCGACCACACCACATGAGCCAGCCCATCTTCACGGTTGCGGACATCCGCAAGACCTTCCTCGACTTCTTCGAATCCAAGGGCCACACCGTTGTCGCGTCCAGCCCGTTGGTGCCGGGCAACGACCCGACGCTGATGTTCACCAACTCGGGCATGGTGCAGTTCAAGGACGTGTTCCTGGGCGAGGACAAGCGGCCCTACGTGCGAGCGACCTCCGTCCAGGCCTGCCTGCGCGCCGGCGGCAAGCACAACGACCTGGAGAACGTGGGCTACACCGCCCGCCACCACACCTTCTTCGAAATGCTGGGCAACTGGAGCTTCGGCGACTACTTCAAGCGCGAGTCGCTCAAGTGGGGCTGGGAGCTGCTGACCCAGGTCTTCAAGCTGCCGGCCGACAAGCTGCTGGCCACGGTCTACCACGAGGACGACGAGGCCTACGACATCTGGACGAAGGAAATCGGTCTGCCGCCCGAGCGCGTGATCCGCATCGGCGACAACAAGGGCGGCAAGTACAAGTCCGACAACTTCTGGATGATGGCCGACACCGGCCCCTGCGGCCCCTGCTCGGAGATCTTCTACGACCACGGCCCGCACATCCCCGGCGGCCCCCCGGGCAGCCCCGAAGAGGACGGCGACCGCTTCATCGAGATCTGGAACCACGTGTTCATGCAGTTCGACATGAAGGAAGACGGCAGCGTCGTGAAGCTGCCCGCGCCCTGCGTGGACACCGGCATGGGCCTGGAGCGCCTGGCGGCCATCCTGCAGCACGTGCACAGCAACTACGAGATCGACCTCTTCGACGCGCTGATCAAGGCCGCCGCGCGCGAGACCGGCTGCACCGACCTGGCCAACCCCTCGCTCAAGGTCATCGCCGACCACATCCGCGCCACCTCCTTCCTGGTGAGCGACGGCGTGGTGCCCAGCAACGAGGGCCGCGGCTACGTGCAGCGCCGCATCATCCGCCGCGCCATCCGCCACGGCTACAAGCTGGGCCGCAAGAAGCCCTTCTTCCACAAGCTGGTGGCCGACCTGGTCGCGCTGATGGGCGCCGCCTACCCGCGCCTGCAGGCCCAGGCCCAGCACATCACCGACACGCTCAAGGCCGAGGAAGAGCGCTTCTACGAGACCCTGGCCAACGGCATGGACATCCTGGACACGGCCCTGGCCGGCGGCCAGAAGACGCTCCCGGGCGAGGTGGCCTTCAAGCTGCACGACACCTACGGCTTCCCGCTCGACCTGACGCAGGACGTCTGCCGCGAGCGCGACGTCACGGTCGACGAGGCCGGCTTCAATGCCGCCATGGAGCGCCAGAAGGCCGCCGGCCGCGCCGCCGGCAAGTTCAAGATGGAGCGCGCCGTCGAATACGCGGGCGCCGGCAACGTCTTCACCGGCTACGAGCACCTGCAGGAGGCCGCCAAGGTGGTGGCCCTGTACCACGAGGGCGCGGCCGTGCAGCAGCTGGCCCAGGGCCAGGCCGGCATCGTGGTGCTCGACACCACGCCCTTCTATTCGGAGAGCGGCGGCCAGGTGGGCGACCAGGGCCTGATCACCGCCGAGGGCATCGTCTTCGGCGTGCAGGACACGCAGAAGATCAAGGCCGACGTCTTCGGCCACCACGGCATGCAGACCCAGGGCACGCTCAAGGTGGGCGATGCCGTCACGGCCGCCGTGGACGGCGAGCGCCGCGCCGCCACCGCCCGCAACCACAGCGTCACCCACCTGATGCACAAGGCCCTGCGCGAGGTGCTGGGCACGCATGTGCAGCAGAAGGGCTCGCTGGTCGATGCCGACAAGACCCGCTTCGACTTCGCCCACAACGCGCCCGTGACCGCGGTGCAGATGGCCGAGATCGAGCAGCGCGTCAACGCCGAGGTGCTGGCCAATGCGGCGACGCAGGCGCGGGTGCTGCCGCTCGAAGAAGCCCAGAAGACGGGCGCCATGATGCTGTTCGGCGAGAAGTACGGCGAGACCGTGCGTGTGCTGGACATCGGCAGCAGCCGCGAACTGTGCGGCGGCACGCACGTGCAGCGCACCGGCGACATCGGCCTGTTCAAGATCGTCAGCGAATCGGGTGTGGCCGCCGGCGTGCGCCGGATCGAGGCCGTCACCGGCCTGAATGCGCTGGCCTACCTGCAGGGCCTGGAAGGCACCGTGCAGAGCGTGGCCGCCACGCTCAAGACGCCGGCCACCGAGGTGCAGCCGCGCCTGGCCCAGGTGCTCGACCAGGTGCGTGCGCTGGAGAAGGAGATCGGCGCGCTCAAGGGCAAGCTGGCCTCCAGCCAGGGCGACGAACTGGCGGGCTCGGCCGTCGAGGTCAAGGGCGTGAAGGTGCTGGCGGCCAAGCTGGATGGCGCCGATGCCAAGACGCTGCGCGACACCATGGACCAGCTCAAGAACAAGCTCAAGAGCGCCATCGTCGTGCTCGCCGCCGTCGACGGCGCCAAGGTGCAGATCGCCGCGGGCGTCACGGCCGACCTCACGGCCAAGGCCAAGGCCGGCGAGCTGGTCAACTTCGTCGCCCAGCAGGTGGGTGGCAAGGGCGGCGGCAAGGCCGACATGGCCATGGCCGGCGGCACCGACGCGGCAGCCGTGCCGCAGGCCCTGGCCTCGGTGCAGGGCTGGGTGGCCGAGCGGCTCTGACCCCGGCACCTTGGCCGGCAGCGGCCGGGCGTCGGCTGGCGCTCAGCGCCGCGCCACCAGCGCGCTCAGCACGCCTCTGAGCGTCACCGCCGCGGCCCGGCGGCCGGCAGGGTCCGCGGCCATCTGCGCCCGCACGATGGCGCCGTCGAAGGCCAGGGCCGCGGCGTCGGCCAGCGGGCCCTGCAGCGGCCCGTCGGGCAGCAGTTGGGCGATCACCTGCGTCATTTCCGCCTTATGGGCCTGCGCCACCGCGGCGGCCTCGGGCAGGGCCGGGCCCAGTTCGACCACCGTGTTGATGAAGGCGCAGCCGCGGAAATCCGGCTGCGCGCACCATTCCTCCAGCACGTCCACCAGAAGCAGCAGGCGCGCGCCGCCATGCGCGGCGTCGGCTGCGCCGTGGCGGCCCAGGGCGTCGATGAACCAGGCCATCCAGCGGTCGTGCCGATGGTCCAGGAACGCGCGCACCAGGGCGTCCTTGCTCGGAAAGTGCCGGTAGAAGGTGAGCTTGGCCACGCCCGATTCGGCGATCAGCCGGTCCACGCCCGTGGCGCGGATGCCGTCGCGGTAGAACAGGTCGTGGGCCGTCGCGAGGATGCGGTCGCGCGCCGGCAGGTCGGCCACTGGCAGGGCAGGGGAAGTCATGCGGGCATTGTAGACAGAGCTGTCTACCTGGGTTATCGTGCGTCCACGCAGGTAGACAGACCTGTCTACTCGGCGGCCTTTCGAACCACCCACCGCTGCTGCCCGGCTACACCATGACCGACACCCGCCCACCGCTACCGCCCTTCACGCTCGAATCCGCCACCCAGAAGGTGCGCGGCGCCGAGGACGCGTGGAACTCGCGCGATCCCGACCGGGTCGCCCAGGTCTATACCGAGGACACGGTCTGGCGCAACCGCACCGAGTTCCCGGTCGGCCGTGAGGCCGCGCGCGCCTTCCTGCAGCGCAAGTGGGCGCGCGAGCTGGACTACCGGCTGATCAAGGGCCTGTGGGCCTTCGGTGGCAACCGCATCGCGGTGCGCTTCGCCTACGAATGGCACGACGACTCGGGCCACTGGTTCCGCAGCTACGGCAACGAGAACTGGGAGTTCAACGAACACGGCCTGATGCAGCGGCGCTTCGCGAGCATCAACGACCTGCCGATCGCCGAAAGCGACCGGCGCTTCCATTGGCCGCTGGGCCGGCGGCCCGATGACCATCCGGGGCTTGAAGAACTGGGCCTCTGACCGGACCGGCGCCGCGCACCATCCGGGCACGGCCGTTGCATGCGGATGGTGCATGGCTGTGCACGATCCTGGCGTCCTCATGGGCGCACTTCCCCCGCTGGACCTGGGCGAAGGCACGCCCTGGCACCGCCGACTGGGCCTGCTGCTGGAGTCCACCGGCGAGGGCATCTTCGGCATCGACCTGGACGGCCACTGCATGTTCATCAGCCGCGCGGGGGCCCAACTGCTGGGCCACGAGGCGGCCGAGGTGCTGGGCCGCAACATGCACGAGCTGACGCACCATTCGCATCCCGACGGCTCGGCCTATGCCGACACCGACTGCCCCATCTTCAACGCCTTCCGCCGCGGCCTGCCCTGCCGCATCGACAGCGAGGTGTTCTGGCGCCGCGACGGCAGCAGCTTCGCGGTCGAATACTCCAGCTATCCCATCGTGGACGGCGACACGGTGCGCGGCGCGGTCATCACCTTCGTCGACATCACCGAGCGCAAGCGCGCCGCCGAGGCGCTGCGCCAGTCGCGCGACGAGCTGGAGCAGCGCGTGGCCGCGCGCACGGCCGAACTCAGCGCGGCGCTGAGCCAGGTGCGGGCGCTGTCCGCCTGGATGGACTCGGTGCGCGAGGAGGAGCGCACGCGCATCGCCCGCGAGGTGCACGACGAGCTCGGCAGCCTGCTGGTGGCGATGAAGATGGACGTGGACTGGGTCAACCGCCGCCTGGGCGAGCAGAAGGCGCGCGGGCCCGACGAGGCCGAGGCCATGCGCCTTCAGCTGCGCTGCAAATGCGACAACATGAGCCAGCTCATCGAACGCGCCGTGGACAACGTGGGCCGCATCATCACCGACCTGCGGCCCAGCATCCTCGACCACCAGGGCCTGTGGGCCGCACTGGAATGGCAGGCCAACGAATTCGTGCAGTCGGCCGAGCTCGCGCTGGGCTGGCGCATGGCGGTGGACGATGCGCCCGAGTTGCCCGAGCCGGCCGCGATGGCGGTGTTCCGCATCTTCCAGGAGATGCTGAGCAACGTCGGCCGCCATGCCCGTGCCAGCCGGGTCGACATCGACATCCGCGTCGCCGGCGGCCACCTGCATCTGATGGTGAGCGACGACGGCATCGGCGCACCGGTGCAGGCCTTCCATGCGCCGGGCTCCTACGGCATCCGTGGCATGCGCGAGCGGGCGCTGCATTTCGGCGGCATCGTGGACGTGCACAGCACGCCGGGGCAGGGCACGACGCTGCACCTGCGCATGCCGGTCTCCCAGCCATGACGACCTCGACCGCTCCTTCCCGAACCGGCACCGTGCGCGTGCTGATCGGCGACGACCACCGCATCGTGCGCGAGGGCCTGCGCCAGGTGCTGGGCGACCCGGCCAACGGTGCGCCCGAGATCGTGGTCGCTGCCGAGGCCGTGACCGGCCCCGAGGTGCTGGCCCAGGTCGCCGCGCTCGGCGGCCGGGCCGGCATCGACCTGGTGCTGCTGGACATCGCGCTGCCCGGCCGCGACGGGCTCGACGTGCTGCAGGCGCTGCGCGCCGACTGGCCCCAGCTCCCGGTCGTGATGATCTCCACCTACCCTGAGCGCCAGTACGCCGTGCGCTGCATCCGCCTGGGTGCGGCCGGCTACCTCAACAAGAGTGCCGATGCGGACGAGATGGTGGCGGCCGTGCGCAAGGCGGCGGCCGGCGGCATCTATGTGACCGCGGCCACCGCCGAGGCGCTGGCCGCCGCCATGGGCCGGGGCGGTGCCGCCACCGAGGCGCTGTCGCACCGGGAGCACCAGGTCTTCCGCCTGCTCACGACGGGGCACAGCGTGAGCGAGATTGGTGCGCGGCTGGGCCTGGCGCCCAACACGGTCAGCACCTACCGGGCGCGCGTGCTCGAAAAGACCGGCACCAAGAACGACGTCGAGCTGGCGCTCTACGCCGAAAGGCTGGCGCAGGGCGGCAGCCGGCCCTGAAACCGCCGCCCGTGTAGTGGCAGCCCTACACGGGCTCGATGGTCCGGGCACGATTTGCGGATGCGACGGCGGTTCGGGCCCCTTCCGGCCCGCGCGTTGCAAGGACGAGGACATTCCATCAACGAGGTGAAGCATGTCCCGTCTGCCTGCCATCGACCGCCGTTCCGACCCCTACGACGCCGACCGTCCGCTCATGCTGCGCTGCGCCTGCGGCCAGGACCATGCGCCGGGCGACCACGCGGGCGCCACCACCGCCGCGGCCAGCGTGGACGAGGCCTCGCGCGACTTCGTGGAGGCCAGCCTGGTGAAGGCGCTCTTTCCGCACGAGCCGCTGCGCCGGCGCTTCCTGCAGGCCGTGGGCGCCGGCACCGCGCGCGCGGCCATCGCCTCGCTGCTGCCGGTGGCCTCGCTGCAGGCCATGGCGCAGGAGCAGCGCCCGCCCGAGAAGAAGGACCTCAAGATCGGCTTCATCGCCATCACCTGCGCCACGCCGCTGATCATGGCCGACCCTCTGGGCTTCTACAAAAAGGAAGGCCTCAACGTCCAGCTCAACAAGACGGCCGGCTGGGCCCTCATCCGCGACAAGATGCTCAGCCGCGAGCACGACGCCAGCCACTTCCTGTCGCCCATGCCGCTGGCGATCAGCATGGGGCTGGGCTCAACCCAGGTGCCGATGAAGGTGGCCACCATCCAGAACACCAACGGCCAGGCCATCACCCTGCACGTCAAGCACAAGGACAAGCGGGACCCGAAGCAGTGGAAGGGCATGAAGTTCGCCGTGCCCTTCGAATACAGCATGCACAACTTCCTGCTGCGCTACTACTTGGCGGAGCATGGCGTGAACCCCGACACCGACGTGCAGATCCGCGTGACGCCGCCGCCCGAGATGGTGGCCAACCTGCGCGCGGGCAACATCGACGGCTTCCTGGGGCCGGACCCGTTCAACCAGCGCGCGGTCTACGACGAGGTGGGCTTCATCCACATCCTGTCGAAGGAAATCTGGGACGGCCACCCCTGCTGCGCCTTCGGCGTGAGCGAGGCCTTCATCCAGCAGAACCCGGCCACCTTCGCGGCGCTGTACCGCGCGGTGATCAACGCCTCCTTCATGGCCAGCCAGCCCAAGGACCGCGAGCTGATCGCCAAGGTGATCGCACCGACGCAGTACCTCAACCAGCCCGAGACCGTGATCGCGCAGGTGCTCACCGGCAAGTACGCCGACGGCCTGGGCGCTGTGAAGAACGTGCCCGAGCGCGCCAACTTCGACCCCGTGCCCTGGCAGAGCATGGCCGTGTGGATGCTCACCCAGATGAAGCGCTGGGGCTACATCAAGGGCGAGGTCGACTACCGCCAGATCGCCGAGAAGGTCTTCCTGCTCACCGATGCCAAGAAGCAGATGGCGGCGGCCGGCTGGAAGGCACCCGAGGGCGCCTATCCGCGCTTCAAGGTGATGGGCAAGGAGTTCGACCCGGCCCGCCCCGAGGAGTACGTCAAGAGCTTCGCCATCGCGAAGACGGCCTGAGGCGGAGCGCACATGGCCATGAACAGGACTTCACCCTCGCTCGCCCTGCGGGCGGCCATCCTGTCGCTGCTGCTGCTCGTGCTGCTGCTGGGCGCCTGGCACCTGGCCACGGCGCCGGTGGCCTCGGCCGCCAGCACGGCCGGCCTGACGCAGGAGCAGATCGACTACCTCAAACTCATGGGCAAGGACCCGGCGGCCGGCACCCCGAAGAGCGACGGCTTTCCCACGCCGGCCCAGCTGGGCCGCACCATCGTCGAAGAGCTGTCCGATCCCTTCTACGACAACGGCCCCAACGACAAGGGCATCGCGATCCAGCTCGGCTGGTCGCTGCTGCGGGTGGGGCTGGGCTTTGCGCTGGCTTGCCTGGTGGCGGTGCCGGCGGGCTTCCTGATCGGCATGTCGCCGCTGATGCGCAAGGCCTTCGACCCCTTCATCCAGGTGCTCAAGCCGATCTCGCCCCTGGCCTGGATGCCGCTGGCGCTCTACACCATCAAGGATTCGTCGGTGTCGGGCGTGTTCGTCATCTTCATCTGCTCGGTGTGGCCGATGCTGATCAACACCGCCTTCGGCGTGGCCTCGGTCAAGCGCGAATGGCTCAACGTCGCCAGCACGCTGGAGGTGCGGCCCCTGCGCCGGGCGCTGCGGGTGATCCTGCCGGCGGCGGCGCCCACCATCTTCACCGGCATGCGCATCAGCATGGGCATCGCCTGGCTGGTGATCGTGGCGGCCGAGATGCTGGTGGGCGGCACCGGCATCGGCTACTTCCTGTGGAACGAGTGGAACAACCTGTCGCTCACCCACGTGATCTTCGCCATCCTGCTGATCGGCGTGGTCGGCATGCTGCTGGACCTGGGCTTCGCGGCGCTGCAGAAGAAGGTGACCTATGTGGAGTGAGCCCGCCATGATGGCCATGCCCCCGGTCGAGGCCGGCCCCGTGGCGGCGGCGGCCGCCGCACCGGCCGCGCCGTCTGCCGCTGCCGACTTTCTGCAGGTGCAGGGCCTGGGTCGCGTGTTCCAGCCCGGCCGGCCGGTGTTCGCCGACGTCAGCTTCGGCGTCGCCCGCGGCGAGTTCGTCTGCATCATCGGCCACTCCGGCTGCGGCAAGACCACCATCCTCAACGTGCTGGCCGGGCTGGACGAGGCCGACCAGGGCCACGTCTTCATGGACGGCCGCGAGGTGCGCGGGCCCAGCCTGGAGCGCGGCGTGGTGTTCCAGAGCCATGCGCTCATGCCCTGGCTCACGGTGCGCCGCAACATCGCCTTCGCCGTCGAATCGCGCTGGCCGCAATGGCCCCGTTCGCAGGTGGCGGCGCACGTCGAGAAGTACGTGGCCCTGGTCGGCCTGTCGGCCGCGCTGGACAAGAAGCCCTCGCAGCTGTCGGGCGGCATGAAGCAGCGCGTGGGCATCGCCCGCGCCTTCGCCATCGAGCCCAAGATGCTGCTGCTGGACGAGCCCTTCGGCGCGCTCGATGCGCTCACCCGCGGCACGATCCAGGACGAGCTGCTGGCCATCGTGCAGCGCACGCAGCAGACGGTGTTCATGATCACCCACGACGTGGACGAAGCCATCCTGCTGGCCGACCGCATCCTGCTGATGCGCAACGGCGTTGAATTGCCGGACGGCCAGTGGCGGCCGGGCGGCATCGCCGAGTCGGTGCAGGTTGCGCTGCCGCGTGATCGCAGTCGCGCCGGCCTGCATCGGCTGCCCGGCTATTACGAGCTGCGCAACCACATCGTCGACTTTCTCGTCAGCCGCGCGCATGCCGCCTGATGCCTTTTCCCTTTTTCCAACCCCGAGCCACGCAACAAGGAGCCATTCCATGAACCGCAACGACGTCACCGAAAAGATCATCGCCACCAAGGTGTCCAAGGGCATCACCTGGGCCTCCGTGGCCGAGCAGGTCGGCCTGTCCAAGGAATGGGTCACGGCCGCCTGCCTGGGCCAGATGACGCTGGACGCGACCCAGGCCGCGACCCTCGGCGAAATCTTCGGCCTGAGCGCCGACGAGCAGAAATGGCTGCAGGTGGTGCCCTACAAGGGCTCGCTGCCCACGCCCGTGCCCACCGATCCGCTGATCTACCGCTGGTACGAGATCGTCAGCGTCTACGGCACCACCATCAAGGAACTGATCCACGAGGAATTCGGCGACGGGATCATGAGCGCCATCGACTTCAAGATGGACATCGTGCGCGAAGCCGATCCCAAGGGCGACCGCGTGAACGTGGTGCTGTCGGGCAAGTTCCTGCCGTACAAGACATATTGAGACCACCCCGTTTGGACTTCCTCACTGCGTGTGGAAGTCCAATCCCCTCAAGGGGCGCACCCGGCGGCCCGGCAAA
>NZ_LDSL01000124.1 GCF_001476815.1 Pseudacidovorax intermedius
GCCACGACACGGCCGACGCCACCGGCACGCATCACCTCGCCGATGCCCACGGGCGGGATGTAGCTGCGGCCCTCGTTCATCCAGCCGCGCATGGCGGGGTCGAGCGACAGCAGTTCGGCGCGCACCAGCACGCCGCCTTCTTCCACCGCGGGGACGGTGGCGTCGGCCGTGTCGTGGCCTCGCGCAACCCCGGCTTCGCCGAGGGCGATGCCGTGTCGGGCCTGCTCGGCATCCAGGACGTCGCGGCCTTCGGCCATGCGCAGATCCAGCGCGGCGACCTGGGCCGCATCGACCTGGCCGCCGGCACGCCGGGCCAGTGGCTCAACGTGCTGGGCATGCCCGGCATGACCGCCTACTTCGGCCTGCTGGACGTGGGCCTGGCCAAGGCCGGCGACACCGTCGTCGTCTCGGGCGCCGCGGGCGCCGTGGGCCAGACCGTCGGCCAGCTCGCGAAGATCAAGGGCTGCCGCACCGTCGGCATCGCCGGCGGCCCGGCCAAGTGCGACTGGGTGGTCAAGGAACTGGGCTTCGACGCCTGCATCGACTACAAGGCCAGTCCCCAGGCCGTGCGCGAGGGCCTCAAGCAGCATGCGCCGCGCGGCGTGGACGTGTACTTCGACAACGTCGGCGGCGACATCCTCGACACCGTGCTCGCCAAGCTGGCGCCCAAGGCCCGCATCGTCATCTGCGGCGCCATCAGCCAGTACAACAACGCCAACAGCGCCCCCACCGCCGGCCCGCGCAACTACCTGAGCCTGCTGGTCAACCGCGCGCGCATGGAAGGCATGGTGGTGTTCGACTATGCCGACCGCTATCCGCAGGCCATCGCCGAGCTGTCGGGCTACCTGAAGGACGGCCGCATGACCAGCCGCGAGGACGTGGTCGACGGGCTGGAGAATTTTCCGGAGGCGCTGGGCCGGCTGTTCTCGGGGGGGAACTTCGGCAAGCTGGTGCTGCGAGTGGCGAGGAAGTGAAACGCACCGGCGCTGTGCCGGGCTCCACAATCCGACCTCCATGAAACCTGTGATTCGCCCTGAACGGGCCTCCGACGAGGCCCTCATCGCCGACGTTATCCGGCAGGCCTTTCTCGACCACCCGCACAGCAGCCACACCGAGCATTTCATCGTCGCAGCGCTGCGTCGGGAGGGTGCCCTGACGTTGTCGCTGGTCGCCGAGCAGGCGGGCGACGTGGTGGGGCACATCGCCCTGTCACCAGTCACCGTGTCGGATGGCGAGGATGGCTGGTTCGGGCTTGGGCCGGTGGCGGTACTGCCTTCGTGGCAGGGGCGAGGCATCGGGCATGCGCTGGTAGAGGAGGGGCTGGCCCGCCTGCGCGCAAAGGGCGCGGCCGGCTGCGTGCTGCTCGGCGAGCCGGCGTACTACGGCCGCTTCGGCTTCAAGTACGACCCGCGTCTGGTGCTGCCGGGCGTGCCGCCGTCGTTCTTCCTTTCGCTTGCGTTCGGTCCATGCGTGCCGCAAGGCGAGGTGAGCTACCACGCGGCTTTCGAGGCACGGGACTGAGCCTTGGCGACGTGCTTTCCTTGTTGTTGACCTTGATTCTTCCCATGCAGAACTGCCTTGCCGGCCGCCGTGCCCTGATCACCCAATCCGATGGCTTCATGGGCCCGGTACTGTGCGAGGTGTTCGCCGAGCAGGGGGCGACCGTGGTGGCGAGCGCGGAGGCGCTGTCCGATCCCGATGCCGCCGCGCGCGTGGTGGCCGATGCCGGGCCCATCGACATCCTGGTGGCCAATCTGGCCTTCACCGCGCCGACCACGCCCGCCGCGGAGGTCGGCGCGGCCGAATGGCGCGACGCCTTCGCGGCCCTGGTCGACCCGCTGCCGCGGCTGATGGCCGCGGTGGCGCCCGGCATGCTGGCGCGGCGCTCGGGCAAGGTGCTGGTCATCGGCAGCGCGTCGGCGCTGCGGGGCATGAAGCGCGCGTCCACCTACAGCGCGGCCCGCGGCGCGCAACTGGCCTATGTGCAGGCGGTGGGCGTGGAATGGGCGCCGCAGGGCGTGCAGGTCAATGCCATCGCGCAGAACTTCGTCGACAACCCGACCTACTTTCCGCCGGAAGTGCAGGCCAACCCGCGCTTCCAGGAGCGGCTGGCGCGCGAGGTGCCGCTGGGGCGCCTGGTGGCGGCGCGCGAGGACGCGCAGTTCGCGGCCTACCTGTGCAGCAGCGCGGCGGACTGCTTCGTGGGTCAGGTGTTCCCGGTCTGCGGCGGCTGGGTGGCGCGGTAGGACGGGCTGCGTCGTCGGCCTTGGCCGGCCTGGGTTGCGCGCAGGTTGCGCAAGTCGAGTGGCGGTCAGGTTGACGGCCGAAGATCGGCCCGGCCGCGTGCCGGGCGCCTTTCGCGTCGAGCGGCGGTTCGTGCCGCCGAGCCGGCATTCGACGTGCCGCTGCGGCCCGCCCCGCGGCAGCCACGGCGCCACCCGCGCAGCGCCCTCCGCGCTGGCCTCCGCGATCTCCCAGAAAACCGCTTCCGACGTATCGATGACCGCTGCCCAGATCGCCCTCCTGGCCCTCATCCAGGGCGCTGCCGAACTGCTCCCCGTTTCCAGCTCCGCCCACGTGATCACCGCGGAGAAGCTGATGGGGCTCGATCCCACCACGCCCGAGATGACGCTGCTGCTGGTCATGCTCCACACGGGCACGATGTTCGCGGTGATCGTCTATTTCTGGCGCAGCTGGAAGAAGGCGTACTTCAGCTCCTGGAGCGGGTTCCGGCAGAACGCGACGGGTGTGGTGCTGGCCACGGCCTGCACGGGCATCGTCGGCCTGGGGCTGCAGTACGCCATCAAGCACTGGGTGCTGGCGTCCGACCCGAATTTCGAGATCGAACACCTGTTCGGCAATTCGCGCCTGATGGCCGCCGCGCTGGCGGCGGCGGGCGTGCTGATCATCGCGGCGTCGCTCATTCCGGAGCGCAGCAGCCGGCGCGTGGGCGGCTCCTCGGCAATGCTGATCGGGGCGGTGCAGGGGCTGTGCCTGCCCTTCCGCGGCTTCTCGCGTTCGGGCGCGACCATCTCCACCGCCATGGCGGTGGGCATCGAACGCCGCAAGGCCGAGGAATTCAGCTTCGCCCTGGCCGTGGTGCTGACGCCGGCGGTGATCGTCAAGGAGGCGCACCGGCTGCTGACGGCCTCCGGTACCGGCCACGCGATGGCCGTGCAGGACCTCGGCCGCATGCTGGCGCCCAGCGCCTTCGGCATGGTGCTGAGCTTTCTTGCCGGTCTGGCCGCGCTGCGCTGGCTGTCGTCCTGGCTGGAGTCGGGGCGCTGGTACCTGTTTGGCGCCTACTGCCTGGTGGCGTCGGCCTTCGTGCTGTGGCTGAGGTGAATTGAGCAGCCTGGGTCCATCGCGGGAAGACGCATACGGACCACAGCGCAACGGGCCGCGACGCGAATGCGTGCGGCCCGTTGCGCTTCTTTTCAGGCTGGACCTTCCGTGCTCAGGAAGGGCGCAGCGGACGACTCAGAGGCTCAGCCCGGCCCCCGGTTCGTGTCCCGCCACGCCCGCTCGAAAGGGAGGCGCCACGCATGCGGTGCGATCAGCTGGTGCACCGGCTTCGGCCCCCACGATCCGGGCTGGTACTGGCGCACCGGCGGCGGTGCCTCCAGCAGGGGCTGCGACACCTCCCACAGCCGCTCGATGCCCTCGGCGGTGGTGAACAGCGTGCGGTCGCCGCGCATCGCGTCCAGGATCAGCCGTTCGTAGGCCTCCAGCACCTCGTGCACGTAGCCGGTGTCGTTCATGGCGAACTGCAGGCTCAGCTTGTCCAGCCGCATGCCCGGCCCCGGGCGCTTGCCGTAGAAGGACAGCGACATCTTCGACGCGTCCGCCAGGTCGAAGGTGAGGTGGTCCGGCCCCTGCGAGCCCACGCCGCTGCCGGCCGGGAACATGCTCTTGGGCGGCTCGCGGAAGGCGATGGAGATCACCCGCTGCCCCTCGGCCAGCCGCTTGCCGGTGCGCAGGTAGAAGGGCACGCCGGCCCAGCGCCAGTTGTCGATGTGGCACTTGAGGGCGACGAAGGTCTCGGTGTCCGAGTCCGGGTCCACGCCTTCCTCCTGCCGGTAGCCGGCGTACTGGCCGCGCACCACGTCGTGGGGCTGGATCGGCAGCATGCTGCGGAAGACCTTGTTCTTCTCCTCGCCGATGGGCGCCGGCTCCAGCGAGGTGGGCGGCTCCATGGCGACGAAGCCCAGGATCTGGAACAGGTGCGTGACCACCATGTCCTTGTACGCGCCGGTCTGCTCGTAGAAGCCGCTGCGCTTGCCCAGGCCCAGCGTCTCGGGCACGTCGATCTGCACGTGGTCGATGAAGGTGCGGTTCCAGATCGGCTCGAACAGGCCGTTGGCGAAGCGGAAGGCCAGGATGTTCTGCGCCGCTTCCTTGCCCAGGAAGTGGTCGATGCGGAAGATCTGCTCCTCCTCGAACACCTCGTGCAGCTTCGCGTTGAGGTCGCGGGCGCTGGCCAGGTCGGTGCCGAAGGGCTTTTCCATGACGATGCGGGCGCGCTCGACCAGGCCCGCCTCGCCCAGCGTGCGCACCACCGGCAGCGCGGCCTTGGGCGGCACGCTCAGGTAATGCAGGCGGCGGCATTCGGTGCCCAGGCCGGCCTCGGCACGGGCCACCGCCTCGGCCAGCGCGGGAGCGCCGGCCGACAGGGGCACGTAGTCCAGCGTGGCGGCGAAGGCCTCCCAGGCGGCGTGGTCGATCTTGCGGCTGCCGAATTCGTCCAGCGCGGCGCGGGCGAAGCGGCGGAAGCTGTCGGCGTCCATGTCGTCCAGCGAGCAGCCGACGATGCGCCATGCAGGAATGAAGCCGGCACTGCACAGGTGGAACAGGCCGGGCAGCAGCTTGCGCCGGGCCAGGTCGCCGGTGGCGCCCACCAGCACCACCACCTGCGGAAAGCGCGGCCCGACGCCGGGCTGGATCTTGGCCATGGGAAAGCTCCTCTCTCTTTCTCTGTCTGCGTGTTGTGATGAAGGGTTGCCCGTCCAAGCGAGTTCGGTGCCAGGGCGTCCCGGTGCACAGCGTAACGGCAGCGGGCGTGCGCGGGCCTGACCCGTGGGGCCGGCGTGTGCTGGCGCAGCCCGGAGGTCGCGGCCTCGGGGCTGGCCGCTCGGGCTCAGCGCGCCCGCGAGCCCATCACCGCCGCCGCGACGATCATCGCCGCCGCCAGCGCGATGCCGCCGGTCAGCGGCCGGCCGGTGACCACCAGCAGCAGCGTGGTGGACAGCAGCGGCGTCAGGTAGCTCAGGATGCCGATCTGCCGCGCGTCCCCCGTCTTGAGCGCCCGGTCCCAGAAGAAGAAGGCCGCGCCCAGCGGCCCGAGGCCGCACAGCGCCACCAGCGCCCAGTCGCCTGCCGACAGGCTGGCGGCCGGCTCCAGCAGCGCATGGCAGGCCAGCGCCAGCAGCCCCGACACCAGCCCGAAGGCACCGATGGCCGAGGTGGGAAAGGCCGGCACGCGCTTCGTCCACAGCGAGTAGCTGGCCCAGATGAAGGCCGAGCCCAGCGCCGGCACGAAGCCCCAGGCGAAGCGGCCCGCCGCGCCGTCGCCGCCCGCGCCGCGCGCGCTCAGGATCGCCACCGCCGCGCCGGCAAAGCCCAGCAGCGCCGCCACCACGTGCAGCGGCTTGAGCGCCGTGCCCGGCAGCAGCACCGGCGCCAGCACCACCATGCCCAGCGGCCAGAGGTAGTTGACCAGGTTGGCCTCCACCGGCGGCGCATGGCGCAGCGCGATGAACAGCAGGAAGTGGAAGCCGAACAGCCCGTACACGCCCAGCGCCAGCGTGCGCGGCGGCACGGCCCAGGCGCGGCGGTCGCGCAGCACCAGCGGCCAGCTCGGCACGCTGCCGATGATCAGGGCCGCGCCGGTGAGCAGGAAGGGCGGCACGTGGGCGAGCGCGGTGCCCAGCGAGGCGAGCGAGGCCCACAGCGCGATGGCGGCCAGGGCATGCAGGGTGGAGGCGGTAAGAAGGCGCATCCGCCGAGCTTAGGGCCGGCGGTCGTCGCGAATCGCCGGTTCGTCGTCGCGGGGCATGGGTCGGTGGTCGGCTTCGCAGGCGCCTGGCGCCGCATCTCGCAACCAGGGCTCAAGCGTTGGGCCTCATATGTACCGCCCACGGATCAGCAGTCGGGGTCAGTCGCCCTCGCGCCGCAGCGCCGCCGTCAGCGCCGAGGGCGAGCGATAGCCCGTGCGGCGCGCCGTCTCCGCCACGGCCAGACCCGCCGCACGCAGGCGACGCGCCTCGGCCAGCCGCAACCTTCGCAGCCAGGCCAGCGGGCTCAGGCCCTGCGCCTCGCGGCAGCGCTGGGCGAACTGCCCGGGGCTCAGAAAGACCCGCGCGGCCAGGTCGTCCACCGTCAGCGGCCGATGCCATTGGGTGGCGGCCCAGGCGGCGAGGGCCGGCCAGTCGATGGGACGGCGGCGGGCGCTCAGGGGCTCGGCGGCGGACCCACCGTCATCTCCTTGCGGAAGACACCGTGCGGCACCCGGGCCGCCCTGGTGCGGCGGCAGCGCCCAGGCCTCGCACAGCAGCAGCGGCGCCTGGGCCAGCGCCAGGGCGGGCGGCCGGGGCAGCGCCAGGCACAGCCCCAGGTAGCGCGCCAGCGCCGCCGCCTGCGGGCCACTGGCGCGTTGCCCGACATGCGGCGTCCAGGCCGCATCGCGGGTGTCCAGCACCAGGCATCGGCTGGCCCCGGTTTCGGCCTCGAAATCGTGCCGGTCGCCCGGTGCCACGACGAAGCCCTGGCCGGCCGCCAGCCGTCGGCCGCGGCCTTCCACCTCCAGCGCCAGCACGCCCTGCAGCGCCACCAGCACCTGGAAATGGTCGTGTGCATGGCTGCCGCGCGAGGGGCCGTAGTCACGCAAGGAAAGGGCGTCGTCGTGCATGGCAGCAGGCGGGGTGGCGTCAGAGGGCCACGTCGCGCAGCACCTGCGGCGCCGCACGCGCCACGCGGATGAGCGTCTGCGCGGCACCGGAGGGCTGCGAGCGGCCCTGCTCCCAGTTCTGCAGCGTGCGTACCGACACGCCCAGCAGTTGTGCGAACTGCGTCTGCGACAGGCCGACGCGGGCGCGCGCATCGGCGGCGTCGGGTATGTCCACGCGGGTGACGCGCGCAGCGCGGCCGGCCTTCATGTCCTGCACGGCTTCCAGCAGGTCGTTCTGGAAGGCCTGCATCTCGGCGTCAACTTTCTTTCGGGGCATCGTCGATCTCCTTTCGCAGCCGCACCAGGAATTCGGTGGGCAGGTTGTCGAAGCGGGCCTTGGTGTAGCCGATCAGCAGCCAGACCTGCCCTTCGTCCAGCAGGGCGTAGGTGATGACGCGCGTGCCGCCCCGCCTGCCCGTACCTGGGCGCGACCAGCGCACCTTGCGCAGGCCGCCCGAGCCCACGATCACGTCGCCTGCCATCGGATTGCGTGCGATCCAGTCGATGAAGGCTTCGCGCTCGCCGTCGCGCCACACCGTCTCCATCGTGCGGACGAAAGCACGCGTTTCGCTGACCGTGAACATCGGTCGATCATACGCGAAAAGCGTATAGCAACCCCTCTGGAACGGATCAGCGGCCCTCGGCCGCCCACCGATCCCGCAGCTCCCGCTTGAGCACCTTGCCGATGGCGCTGCGCGGCAGCTCGTCGATGAAGCGCAGGCCGGCCAGGCGCTGGGTCTTGCCCAGCTGCGCGTTGGCCCATTCGCGGATCGTCTCCGGGGCCGTGACGTCGCCGGGTGCATGGACCACGTAGGCGACCGGCGTCTCGCCCCACTGCTCGGACGGGATGCCGATCACCGAGCAGTCGGCCACGGCCGGATGGCGGCGCAGCACGGCCTCCAGGTCGCTGGGGTAGAGGTTGAAGCCGCCGCTGATGACCATGTCCTTCTTGCGGTCGAAGAGCGTGAGGAAGCCGTCGGCATCGAAGCGGCCCACGTCGCCGGTGCGGATGAAGCGCTTGCCGTCCGGCGCGAACCACTCCGCCTCGCGCGTCTTGGCGGGCTGCTTGTGGTAGCCGACCATCATGCCGGCCGAATGGCCGACCACCTCGCCGGCCTCGCCTGCGGGCACCTCGCGGCCCGCGTCGTCGATCAGGCGGATGTCGCTGCCGGGCGCGGCGCGGCCCACGGTGTGCAGCTTGTCCGGGTGGGCGTGCGCCTCGAGGATGCAGGTGCCGCCACCTTCGGTCATGCCGTAGAACTCGATCAGTCCGCCGGGCCAGCGCGCCAGCACGTCGGCCTTGAGTTCGGCGCGGAAGGGCGCGCTGGTGCAGAACTTGGCCTTGAAGGCGGACAGGTCGTGCCGGTCGAAGTCCGGATGCGCCATCAGCCGCTGGTACTGCACCGGCACCAGCATGGTGTGGCTCACGCGCTCGCGCTCGGCGATCTGCAGGTACTGGCCGGCGTCGAACTTGGGCATCAGCCACACGCAGCCGCCGAAGGCCAGCGTGGGGAAGAACACCACCAGTGTGGTGTTGGAGTACAGCGGCGTGGACAGCAGCGTGACGGTGTCGCTGCCGTAGCCGTACACCGCGCCGCGCTGGATGTGCGCCCAGCGCATGCCGTGGCCCTGCACGATGCCCTTGGGCTCGCCCGTGGTGCCGGAGGAATAGATGATGTTGAAGGGCGTGCCGGGCAGCACCTCGGCCGGCTGCGGCACGGCGCCCTCGGGCGCGAGCCAGTTTGCCAGCGGCCGGGCGCCCGCCACCTCGCCCTGCAGCGCGATGCGCGGCGCCGTGGGTCCGCCGGCGCCGCCCATGGCGGCGTCGCCCACGGTATCGACGAAGACGAGGCGTGCATCGGCATCGCGCACCATGCGGGCCAGGCTGTCGGGCGCGCTGCCGGGAGCCAGCGGTGCCACCGCCACGCCCGCACGCAGGGCGCCGAGGAAGACGCAGGCGTAGTCCACCGAGGCATTGGCGCAGACGGCGATGGCATCGCCCACGCCCAGGCCATCGCGCTGCAGGGCGGCGGCGATGCGGTCCATGCGGGCGTCGAGCGCCGCGTAGTCGAGCCGGCCGTGCGCGTCGGCCAGGGCGGGCCGCGATGGCTGTTCGCGCGCATGCAGGCGGATGAGGTCGGACACGGTGCCGAAGGACTGTTCGGCCACGAGTTGCTGGGCGGTCATGAAGCGGTCTCCTGAAGTCGCGGCCGGCTGCGGCCGTTCTGCCGGCCAGCATAGCGGCGCGGCCTCGCGCGGGCTGTCGCCTGCTTGCCCGCCAGGCCGGGGTCAACTCCCCAGTGGCCGCAGCAGCAGCGCGACGTCGTCCTCGGTGAACAGCAGCCGGTCGCCGCTGATGCCGCCTTCCAGCAGGCCCTGCGACAGCGCCGCCTTGCGCGCCTGCATGGCGAGGATGCGTTCCTCGATGGTGCCCTCGGCCACCAGCTTGTAGACCATCACCTGCCGCTGCTGGCCGATGCGGTGGGCGCGGGCGGTGGCCTGCGCCTCGACGGCGGGGTTCCACCACGGGTCGTAGTGGATGACGGTGTCGGCCTCGGGCAGGTTCAGGCCCGCGCCGCCGGCCTTCAGGCTGATGAGGAAGAGCGGCACGTCGCCCCGGGTGAAGCGGGCGATGGCGGCTTCGCGGTCGACCGTCTGGCCGGTGAGCGTGGTCCAGCGCAGCCCGCGCTCGCGCAGGGCGGCCTCGATCAGCGCCAGCATGCTGGTGAACTGCGAGAACAGCAGCACGCGCCGGCCTTCCTCCAGCATCTCGGGCAGCACGTCCATCAGCCATGCCAGCTTGGCCGACTGGCGCACCTGCTGCGCCGCCGGCAGCGACTTCACCAGCCGCGGGTCGCAGCACACCTGGCGCAGCTTGAGCAGGGCATCGAGCACCTGGATCTGCGAGCGCGCCAGCCCGCGCTCGGCCAGCGACTCGCGCACCTGCCGCTCGGTGGCCAGGCGGATGGTCTCGTACAGGTCGGCCTGGGGGCCTTCGAGCGTGACTGCGCTGAGTGTCTCGATCTTGTCGGGCAGCTCCTTGGCCACGTTCTGCTTGGTCCGCCGCAGCAGGAAGGGCGTGACGCGCTGGCGCAGCTGTTCGAGGCAGGCGCGGTCGCCATGCCGCTCGATGGGGGTGCGGAACACCTCGCGAAAGCGCGCCTGGCTGCCCAGGAAGCCGGGCATGAGGAAGTGGAACAGGCTCCAGAGCTCGCCCAGGTGGTTCTCCAGCGGCGTGCCCGACAGGGCGACGCGCTGGCGCGCCTCGAGGCTGGCGGCGACCTGGGCCACCTGCGAGTCGGCGTTCTTGATCTGCTGGGCTTCGTCGAGCACGACCACGTGCCAGGCCTGCTTCTGCCAGAACACGCGGTCGCGCGGCAGCAGCGAGTAGGGCGCGATGACCAGGTCGATGCCGCCGAAGCCGCCGCGGCCGTGGCGCTGCGGGCCGTGCCACACGGCGGTGCGCAGCGTGGGCGCGAAGCGCGCGGCCTCGCGCCGCCAGTTGCCCAGCAGGCTGAGCGGCGCCAGCACCAGGCAGGGCCGGTCCAGGCGGCCGTCCTCCTGCTCGCGCAGCAGGTGCGCCAGGGTCTGCAGCGTCTTGCCCAGGCCCATGTCGTCGGCCAGGATGCCGCCGAGCCGGTGGCGCCGCAGAAACTGCAGCCAGTCCAGGCCCTGCTGCTGGTAGGGCCGCAGCGACGCCTGCAGGCCGGCCGGCGCGGGCACGGTGGGCAGGGCGCCGTCGCCGCCGAGCTGGCGCAGCAGCTCGCGCAGCCGGTCCGCGCCTTCCCACACCACGCCGTCGCCCAGCGTGGCGCCGATGCGCAGGGCCTCGATCGGCGTCAGGCGCAGGGTCTCGGGGGCCTGCCAGTCCTGCGGCGGGCGTTCGGCCACCAGGTCCAGCAGGGCCTGCAGCCAGGGCGCGAGCGGGGCCGAGGGCAGGCGCAGCCAGCGGCCGTCCGCCTGCTCGCGCCACAGCCATTCGGGCAGCTGCGGGCCGTCGGGGCCGGGTTCCACCTGCGCCAGCAGGCCGGGCAGCCAGGGCAGCACGTTGTGGCGCTCGCCGTCGATCTCGATGCCCAGCGACAGGTCGAACCAGGGCGAGGCCGTGGGGTCGCCGTCGGCCGCGGCGGGCTGTGCGCCGTCCGCCACGTCGGCGGCCGTGGGCTCGACGATGCGCAGTTCCAGCCGCTGCGGCGGCTCGCCCAGGCCGCGCAGCACGGCGTCGGGCTCGACGCGGAAGCCGGCCTGCACCAGCGGCGCCCAGCCGGCAGCCGCCCAGTCCAGCCAGGTGGCGGCGAAGCCCAGGTGCCAGCGGCCGAGCGCATCGGCCGTGAGGCCCAGGGCCTGCAGCCGATGGCGGGCCTGCAGCTCGGCACCCAGGTCGCGCTGCAGCAGCACGGGGCGGCCCTCGTGCTCGGCCAGCACCTGCGGCTGCGCCTCGGGCCAGTGGCCGCGCGGGCCGCCGTAGTCGAAGTCCAGCAGTGCGCACAGCAGGCCGCGCGCGGCGCGCTCGCCGGGCGGGACCGGCCGCAGGCGCAGGCAGGGCTGGGGCGCGGTGAGGGGCCAGGCCTCGGCACCCGCGCCGGCGGTGGGCAGGGGCAGGCCCAGGCGGCGGGGCAGCAGGTCGGCGTCGGGATCGTCGAAGGCGGACTGCGGCAGCGGCCCGGCCGTCAGCAGCTGGGTGAGCTGCTCGGGCGTGAGCGCGCCGGCCTGCACGGGGCCGCATTCCTGCGCGGCGCGGTCCAGGTACAGGGGCGGCAGCACGGCATAGAGGCTGCGGCCTTCGCCCGGCTCGGCCAGCGCGGGCTGCAGGGCCCAGGCGGGCGCGTCGCCCAGCCGGGTGGGCGACCAGTGCCAGGCCAGGTCGCGTGGTGGGCCCCAGCGCAGCGGCGCGCCGTGTGGCCGGCCCTCGGCATCGGCGGCGAAGAGCCGGCCGGTGCGGGCGGCGGCCTCCAGCGCGGGCGCGGCCTCGGCGCCCTGCAGCAGGCCGCTGGCGCTGTGCAGATAGAAGGCGCCGCCCAGGCGGCCGATGCGGGCCAGGCAGTCGCGGTCGGCCGCGGCCAGGGGGCTGCCGGGCTGGCCCAGGCGCACCATGGTGTCGGCGTCGGGCGCGCGCACTCGGCCCCAGCCGCCGCGCTTGAGCGGGCGGGCCAGACGCCAGGCGAGCAGCGGCCGCGCCGGCTCGCGCGGGCTGCGGCGGCTTTCCTGCAGCAGGTACAGCGGCAGGTCGCCGTCGGGCGCCGGGGCGGGCGGCGGCAGCACGTCGTCGAACAGGCCCGGCAGGGGCGCGGTGCCGGGCGGTGGCGGCGCGGCGTCGGGCCGGCGCGGGGAGGGCGGCTCGGCGCCATGGACGGTGCCGCTCTTGTAGGCCGCCTTGAGCGTGAGCGCCACCGCATGCCGGCAGCGGCTGCCGACGGCGCAGCTGCAGTCGCTGCCGAAGGCGGCGATGCGGCCTTCGGCGTCCAGCTCCAGCAGCACGCTGCATTCGTGGGGCTGGCGTTCGCTGCCCTGCACCTCGCCCTCGATGCGCCATTCGCTGCGGCTGGCAGGGCGGAGGGTGTAGTCGAGCACCTGCTGGCGCCGGTAGGTGTCCAGGCCGCGTTCGTAGGTGGCGGCGGGCAGGTGCCGGGTGAGGGTGGCGGGGGCGATCAGGAAGGCGGCACGCATGGGGGCCCGGAGTGTGCCCCAGGCGCATGGCGGGCCGCCGGGCGCGGGCGCTTGCCCGAGGCGGGCGCGGGGCTGCGCATCCGCGGGTGCGGCGGCGGGCGCGACCGCCAGCCCGCGCACTACGGCCTCAGCGCGCGGGTGCGGGCGCTGCGGGCGGCGGCTCGAAGGAGAAGCCGACGCCGTAGACCGAGCGGATCCATTCATGCTCGGGCGCGGCCTGCGACAGCTTGCGCCGCAGGTTCTTCACATGGCTGTCGATGGCGCGTTCGGTCACGTCCACGTCGTCCTCGTAGGCCAGCTCCAGCAGCCGCGCGCGCGAGAAGATGCGCCCGGGTTGCTTGGCGAGCACCCGCAGCAGCGAGAACTCGCGCCGCGTGAGGTTCAGCGGCTGGCCGCCCAGCGCTGCATGCCAGCAGCCTTCGTCCAGCTCGATGCCGTGCGCGGCGGCGCTCACCTCCTGCGGTGCGCGGGTGCGGCGCAGCACCGCGGCCACGCGGGCCACCATCTCGCGCGGCGAGAAGGGCTTGCAGACGTAGTCGTCGGCGCCGTGGGCCAGGCCGAGCAGGCGGTCCACCTCCTCGGTGCGGGCGGTGAGCATGATGACCGGCTGCTGCGTGTGCACCCGCGCCTGCTGCAGTACCGACAGGCCGTCCAGGCCGGGCAGCATCACGTCAAGCAGGGTGAGGTCGGGCGGCGCCTCCAGCATGCGGCGCAGGGCCTCGCGGCCGTCGGCCACGTGCTCGGTCTGGTGGCCTTCGCGGCGCAGGTAGTCGCGCAGCACGTCGGCAATGTCGGTTTCGTCTTCGACGATGAGGATGCGGGTCATGCGGATTCGGTCTCGGAAAGCGGAAGGGTGATGACGATGCGCAGCCCGCCCAGCGGCGAGGCCTGCGCGTCGATGTCGCCGCCGTGGCCGTCGACGATGGCGCGGCAGATGGCCAGGCCCAGGCCGGAGCCGCCCAGCGCGCGGTTGCGCGAGGCCTCGGCGCGGAACAGGCGCTCGAACAGGCGGGGCAGTTCGTCCTCGGCCACGCCCGGGGCGCTGTCGTCCAGCTGCACCACCAGCACCGGCGCGCCGGCCTCGCGCTCGATGCGGGCCTCGACCGCCAGGCGGCCGCCGGCGTCGGTGTAGGCCAGGGTGTTCTCCAGCAGGTTGATCCACACCTGGCTGAGCTTGCGGGCCTCGCCCAGCACGCGCGGCGCCCGTTCCTCGGCCAAGCGGCCCACGCTGTCGGCCGCCACCGCGATGCCGGCCTGGGCGAAGCGGTCGCGGGTGGCGGCCAGGGCTTCCTGCAGCAGCGTGAGCGGGTAGGTGGGCGCATGCTCGCGCAGCGTGGTGCCGTGGCTGTCCATGCTGTGGCGCAGGTCGTCCACCAGCTGGGTCAGGCGCATCACCTGGCGGTGCAGGCGCAGGGCGGTGCGGTCGTCGAAGCTGCGCACGCCGTCCTGGATGGCCTCGATCTCGGCGCGCATGGCGGCCAGCGGCGTGCGCAGTTCGTGCGCCACGTCGGCCAGCCAGGCGCGGCGGCCGGACTCGGCCTTGTCCAGCCGGCCGGCCATGGTGTTGAAGGTGCGGCCGAGCAGCGCCAGCTCGTCGTGGCCGTCCACGCGCACGCGGGTGCCCAGCCGGCCGCGGGCCACGGCGCGCGCGGCCTGGGTGAGGTCGTCGATCGGCGCCAGCCAGCGCCGGCCGACCAGGCCCGCGATCAGCAGGGCCGCCAGCAGGCCGACCGCGCCGGCCAGGGCGATGAAGCCCGAATGCCGGGCCAGGAAGGCGCGGTCGGCCTCGTGCTCCAGGCCCTGCATGGGCGCCAGCAGCAGCTGGCCGATGATGACCGTGCCGCTGCGGATCGGCAGGTGGGCGGCCGTGGCCGGGTCCACCTGCGCACCCACCACCCGCTTGCCGCTGTTGTCGACCACCGCCAGGCGCTTGAAGATCAGGTCCGGCGGGCCGCCCTCGCCGCCGCGCGGAAAGAACCAGGGCGGCGCATGGCGGCCGCCCGGCTCCAGCGGCGAGGGCGGCTCCTGGGCGTCGCCGAAGGGCAGCGTCCAGCCGCCGCGCGCGCGCCCGCCCCAGAAGCCGTTGCGCTCCCGCTCGCGCGGTGCGAGCGAGGCCGGGTCGACCTCGCCACGCTGCAGGCCCACCCAGGCTTCTTCGTTGCCGCGCAGGCGCGACCAGTTGCCCATGGCCAGGTAGTGCTGCTGCAGCCGCTCGGCCAGCCAGCTCAGGCGGCGGATCTCGATCTCGGCGACATAGGGCCCCAGCCCGCTGCGCAGCGACAGCATGGATGAAACGGCAAAGGCCACCAGCAGCGTCAGCAGCAGGGTGGCCAGGGCCAGGAAGAGTTTGCGGGTGAGGGTCAGGCGGGGCATTGGGCGCGCGCCCGCGCGGTCCGGGCCGGCGCGGGCCAGGAGCGGTCGTCGGGCGGTGGGGCGGGCTGCACGATGGGGCCGAGGGTAAACAAGTCGTGGTGATCCGGGTGGGCGTCGTCGCCGCAGGGCGTCCAGCTGAGCCAGGCGGCGCTGAGCAGGGCCGCCACGGCGGTGACGGGGCCGATCAGCCGGGCGCGGTCGCGCACGGGCGGGCGGGTGGCGTCGGGCATCACGGGGCCTCCCGCACGTCGGTGGGCGCGCCCAGCGCTGGCGCGGCGGCGCGCGGCAGGCGCAGCGTCGCGCCCATGGCGCCGCCGAAGCAGGGCGCCGCATACAGCCGGCCGCGCCGGGCCTGCACGGCGGCGGCGCATTCGGCCAGGGCCTGAAGTGCGCCGTCGCCGAAGGGGCCGGCCGACTGTGACAGGGACTGCAGCTGGCGCGCGAGCGCGCCGGGCGGCCCGCCGGCCGGCACGTCGAGCACCGACACGGCCGCGGTCGCACCCTCGGCCCGCGCGTGCACGCGCAGCAGTCCGCGGGTGGGACCGAGCGCGGCCGCACCCGCGGCGAGCAGGCGGTGCAGGCAGGCGGCCAGCGCGGCCGGGCCCATGGGCACCCACAGCGCCGCGTCGGGCATCTGCCAGTCGATGTGCACGCCGGACGCCTCGGGCGCGTGCAGGGTCAGGGCCGCCAGCACGGCGCGCAGGTCGGCGCAGGCGGCGGCGTCGGGTGCGTCGGATGCGTCGGAGGCGGCCGGTGAAGGCGCCCGCACCGGGGCGACCGGGCGGCGGCGCACCGGCGCGACCGACAGCAGGGGCAACCAGGGCAGGGGCCCTCCGGGAAGGGCGTCGATGCGGGCACCGGCTCTCATGTGGACGTCCTCCCTCAGAACGCGTGGCGGATGCCGAAGTCGTAGCCCGTCGACGACCTGGCCAGCCCGCTGTAGCCCACGGCCGAGCTGCCCCAGCCGGTGGTGGCGGCGGCCGCCAGGCTGCCCGTGTAGGCGCTGTCGTTGCGGTTGTCGATGCGGGCCACCGTGGCATAGAGCGAGGTGCGCTTGGACAGGTTGTGCACGTAGCCCAGCGCCAGCTTGCGGGCGCGCGGCGCATCGCCGTACAGCGGCGCAAGCGCGCCCTCGTCGTAGCGCACCTCGCCGTAGGAGGCGCGGATCAGCCCCGCGCCCACCGGCACGGTGGCGCCCAGCAGGTAGCCGTTGTAGTTGTTGCGCAGCGTGGCCGCGGCCGTCTGCGACTGGTCGCGCACGTTGGACAGCTCGCCGAAGAGCTTGACCGGTCCCAGGTCGTAGCTTGCGCCCAGGTTGCTGCGGCGCACCGTGCGCGTCAGGCTGCCGTTGTCGGTGATCGTGGTCTGGCCGCTGGCCACGGCGATGTCCAGCGGGCCGCTGGCATAGCCGAAGCGCCCGCCGGTGTAGCGGCCCCCGTCGCTGGTGCCGGTGAGGCTGCTGCTGTCGCTGACGTTCTCGTGGGCGCCGTACTGCAGCTGGCCGTAGAAGCCGCCCAGGTTGGCCGGCAGGAAGTAGCCCACCATGTTGCTGGCGCGCAGGTACTGGCTGTCCAGCCCGGCGTCGGCGCCGCTCACGGCGCCGATCAGGTTGGCGCCCGAGCCGTAGCCGCCGAAGGGGTCGAACACGGTGTCGTTGTACGAATAGGCCGTGCGGTCGCGGCCCAGCCGCACTTCGCCGAAGGCGCCCGACAGGCTGACCGTCGAGCGGCGGGTGAAGCGCAGCGCGCTGCCGCCGTCGTCGGTGGCCAGCGGCGCCTCCAGCCAGAAGCTGGCCGCCAGGCCGCCGCCCAGGTCCTCGGTGCCGCGCAGGCCAAGGCTGCTGGCGTCCGAGCCCGAACTCGCCAGGCTGGTGCGGCTTTGCCGGCTGGTGATGCCGGTGGCCGGGTCCACCGACTTGGCGGACTGGTAGGTCACGCCGGTGTCGATCGTGCCGAACAGCGTGACCGAGGATTGCGCCGAGGCTGCGGTCGCCAGGGCGCCGCAGGCCAGGGCGGCGAGGGTGTTCTTCTTCATGCGTGCTCCGTTCCATTCGATGCGCCATGGCCGGCGTCGGCGGCCGGGGCATGGGCGCCGACGGAAGGCCGGCGCCAGCGAATGGTCGCGGGCAAGTTCGGAGGAAATTTGAGCGCCGCGGCCGGCGCCCGCCGCTACAGGCCCAGCAGGTGCGGCAGCACCGCGAGCAGCGCGCTGATGCTGAAGAAGGACAGCGCGGTGGTGGCCAGCAGCGCGGCGGCGGCCAGCGAATCCTGGCCATGCGGCTGCGCCAGGATCGGGAAGATGCTGAGCATCGGCGAGGCCGCCGACAGCACCAGCGCCAGGCGCAGGGCCGGCGCCATGGGCGGCAGGCCCAGGGCCTCGGCCGCCAGCAGCACCGCCAGCATCAGCGCCGGATGCAGCAGCAGCTTGCCGGCCGCGATGCGCAGCACCTGGCGCCGCATGCCGGCCATGCCCAGGCCCGCCAGCGAGCCGCCGATGACGAACAGCGACAGTGCCGTGCTCGCCTGCGCGAACAGGCCGATGGTGCGCAGCAGCGGCGCCGGCAGCGGGATGTGCAGCAGCGTCACCATCACGCCGGCCGCCATGGCCCAGATCATCGGATTGCGCGCCAGGCTGTGCAGCGTGCGCCGCAGGGCCGTGCGCCAGTCGCCCCGGCCACCGGCGGCATCGGCCAGGGCCATCGCCAGGGGCACCAGCAGCAGGTTCTCCACGATCATGTTCAGGCCCAGCACCAGCCCGGCCGTCTGGGCGATCACCATCGACAGGATCGGGTAGCCCACGAAGCCGCTGTTGGGGCAGCTCATGCCCATGGCCATGAGCGCGGGCACCGGGCTGCCCGGCGGCGAGTGCCGCCCCACCCACCAGCGGCCCACGAACAGCGTGAGCAGCGAGCCCAGCGCGTAGAGCAGCATGTAGCGCAGGTCCAGCACCGCGTCCGACGGCCGCTGCGCCAGGGCGCTGAACAGCAGCGCGGGCAGCGCCAGGCGGATCACGAACAGGCCCAGCACCCGCATGTCGCCCCGCGCGAACAGCCCGCTGCGGGTGACCAGCCAGCCGGTGGCGATGGCGAGGTAGATGGGAACGGTGATGGCGAGGATGGCGAGCATGGCGGGTCCGGCGAGCCCGGCACTGTAGCGAGGCCCTCCGATCCGCGCGGCGCAGCGCGCGAATGCCCCGCACCCCGCAGTTCCCAATGTGCAAAAAATCAGTACATGAATTGCTGAAATCTGATGCCAAAGAGAAATTCACGGGTGCTATCTTTTCCCGCATCAAGACAGAGGTATCCGCATGCTCTTCCCCACGAAAACCGCACTGTGCGTTGGCTTCGCGCGCCTGACGCTGGGCCTGGCCGCTGCCCTCGGCGCGCTGGCGGCCGTGCACGCGCAGGCACCCGCCCGGCCGCTCAAGCCCGTCACCATCGCCCTGGGCACGCAGGTGGTCAACGTGACCTATCCGTGGCTCACGCTGCCCATCGCACTGGGCTACTGGAAGGAGGAGGGCTACGACGTCAAGGTCGTCACCGTCGGCGGCTCGCTGCAGGGCATCCAGCAGATGGTGGCCGGTGGCGTGGAATTCGCGCAGGTCAACTCCACCGGCCTGATCCAGGCCAACACCGACAACAACGTGGCCGTGCGCGGCCTCATGGGCACCGGCGTCATCGACTGGGGCATCGGCGTCACGCAGGACGGGCCCATCAAGAGCGTGACGGACCTCAAGGGCAAGAAGATCGGCATCTTCAGCCTGGGCACGGGTGGCGTGCCGCTGCTCAAGGGCTACCTGCGTTCCAACGGCATCGACCCCGACAAGGACGTGCAGATCATCGCCACCGGCGCGGGCGCGCCCGCGCTGGAAGCCCTCAAGAGCGACCGCGTGCAGGCGCTGATGTTCTGGGGCTCGGCGCTCACCGGCTTCCAGAACGCCGGCACGCCGCTGCGGGTGCTGTACGCGCCGGCCTGGCGCGCGCTGCCCGACTTCACCTTCGCGACCATGCAGAAGACCATCGACGCCGATCCGGCGATGGTGGAGGCCATCTCGCGCGGCGCGGCCAAGGCCACGCTCTTCGCCTGGACCAACCCGGACTGCGCCCGCCGCATCCACTGGAAGAACTTCCCCTCCACCAAGCCCACCGGCGCCGACGAGGCGACGCTCGCCAAGTGGGACCTGGCTCTGCTGAATACGCAACTCGACACCATGAAGGCCGCCCACACCATGAACGGCGGCAAGCTGATCGGCGCCATGGACCCGGCCGCCTATGGCCGCATGCAGGACTTCATGCAGGGTGAGGGCCTGATCAAGCGCACCGTGCCGGTCGAGTCGATGCTCTACCTCAAGCCCGGCTTCGTGGAGGCGATCAACCGCTTCGACCGCCAGGCCGTGATCGACGCCGCCAAGGCCTGCAAGAACGTCTGACATGACCCCTGCGCAATTCATCGCCGGCCTGCCCAAGGCCGAGCTGCACATGCACATCGAGGGCTCCATCGAGCCGGGGCTGATGCTGGCCCTGGCCCGGCGCAACGGCGTGGCCATCCGCTGGCAGAGCGAGGCCGAGCTGCGCGACGCCTACCGCTTCACCCGGCTGCAGGACTTTCTGGACCTGTACTACGACGGCTGCCGCGTGCTGCTGCAGGTGGCCGACTTCCGCGAGGTGACGCGCGACTACCTGCGCCGCGCCCATGCCGACGGCGTGCGGCATGCCGAGATGTTCCTCGGGCCGCAGGGCCACACCACGCGCGACGTGCCGCTGGCCGTGGCGATGCAGGGCGTGCTCTCGGCCATGGAAGCCGCCGAGGCCGAGGACGGCATCACCAGCGGCCTGATCCTGGTCGCACAGCGCCACCGCAGCGAAGAGGAAGCGATGGCGCTGCTGGCCGAGGCCGAGCCCTGGTACGGCCGCATCCTGGGCTTCGGCCTGGGCGGCGCGGAGCTGGGCCATCCGCCGTCCAAGTTCGAGCGCTTCTTCGCCCGCTGCCGCGAACTGGGCTTCAAGGTCACGGCCCATGCCGGCGAGGAAGGCCCGGCTGCCTATGTGCGCGAGGCCGTGGAACTGCTGCACGTGGACCGGCTGGACCACGGCAATGCCTGCCTGGAAGACCCGGCGCTCGTGCAGGAACTGGCGCGCCGCCGCATCCCGCTCACCGTGTGCCCGCTGTCCAACCTCAAGCTGCAGGTGGTCACGGACATGGCGGCGCATCCGCTCAAGCAGTTGATGGACGCGGGCCTGTGCGTCACGGTCAATTCCGACGACCCTTCCTACTTCGGCGGCTACGTCAACGACAACTACCTCGCCTGCCAGCAGGCGCTGGGCCTGACGCAGGCGGAGCTGGCGCAACTGGCCCGCCAGAGCTTCGAGGCCGCCTTCATGCCCGAGGCGCAGCGCGCCCAGGCGCTGGCCGCCATCGACGACTGGGTGGCGCTGGCCGAGGCTGAGGCCGCAGCGAATTCCGTTGCGCCCGAGGAGGCCACATGAGCGCGACCCTGGCGCCCGAGGCGCCGCCGGCCTTCCGCTTCGGTGGCCTGCACAAGACCTTCCGCGCCAAGGACGGCGGCGACGTCGTCGCGCTGCACGACGTTCATTTCAGCGTCCGGCGCGGCGAGTTCGTCACCGTCGTCGGCCCCAGCGGCTGCGGCAAGAGCACGTTGCTGCGCATCCTCGCTGGCCTGGAGCGCGCCAGCCGCGGCCAGGTGGAGCTGGGCGGCCGGCCGCATGCCGGACCCAGCCGCGACGTGGGCGTCGTGTTCCAGTCGCCGGTGCTGCTGCCCTGGCGCAACATCCTCGACAACGTGCTGGTGCCGGCCGAGATCCAGGGCCGCGACCGGGCCGCCGCGCGCGAGCGGGCGCGCCACTACCTGCAGCTGGTGGGCCTGACCGGCTTCGAGACCAAGTACCCGAGCGAACTGTCGGGCGGCATGCAGCAGCGCGTGGGCATCGCCCGGGCGCTGGTCAACGACCCGCTGCTGCTGCTCATGGACGAGCCTTTCGGCGCGCTCGACGCCATGACGCGCGAGACCATGAACACCGAGCTGCTCAAGCTGCGCGAGCGCACCGGCGCCACCATCATGCTGGTCACGCACAGCATTCCCGAGGCGGTCTTCCTGGGCGACCGGGTGATCGTCATGTCGCCGCGGCCCGGCCGCGTGACCCAGGTGGTGGAGGTGGACCTGCCCGCGCCGCGCACCCTGGACCTGATCAACACCGAGCGCTTCGGCACCTACGTGTCGGGCATCCGCGCGAACCTGCATGCCAGCGGAGGGCTGGACTGATGGCCGACACCCTGACTTCTTCCGCCGTGCCGCCGGGCGCGTCCTCGGCCGCCGCCGACGAGGCGCCACTGCGCCGCGCGGGTCTGACGCCGCTGCGCCGGCGCGTGCTGATCGCCGCGGTCTTCATCGCCGTGGTCGCCCTCTGGCAACTGGCCGTGACCGCGCTGGACGTGTCGCACCTGATCTTCCCCGGCCCGCTGGCCGTGGTGCAGGCGCTCTACGACGGCATCGCCTCGGGCGACATTCCCACGCACCTGTGGGTCACGCTCTACGAGATCCTGGCCGGCTTCGCGGCCGGCGCGCTCGCCGGCTTCGTGCTGGGCGCGCTGATCGGCCAGAGCGCCTTGCTGGAGGCGGTGCTCTATCCCTACGTGGTGGCCTTCCAGACCGTGCCCAAGGTGGCGGTGGCGCCGCTGTTCGTGCTGTGGTTCGGCTTCGGCACCACGTCCAAGGTGATCATCACCGCCACCATCGTCTTCTTTCCGGTGCTGGCCAACACCATCGTCGGCCTGCGCTCGGCGCCGCGCGAGCAGATCGACCTGATGCGGGCCTTCACCGCCTCGGGCTGGCACGTGTTCCGCATGGTGCGTCTGCCGCATGCACTGCCCTACGTGTTCGCGGGGCTGGACATTGGCATCGTGCTGTCGGTCATCGGCGCCATCGTGGGCGAATTCGTCGGCGCGCAGGCGGGGCTGGGTTATCTGATCCTGCAGCGCAACTTCTCGATGGACGCGGCGGGCATGTTCGCCATCCTCATCGTGCTCTCCTTCATCGGCATCGTGCTGCACGCGGCGGTGCGCTGGATCGCGCGGCGCGTGATCTTCTGGGCCGACGCCTTCTCCGACCTCTCGCGCGGCAGCTAGTCCCCTGGCCGTTCCCGGCTGCGCACTCTCCCCAAAACCAAGGAGCCTTCCATGACCGAATCGACCGACCACGCCGTGGTCGCGCCCCGCCGTGCCTCGGCGCAGGAAATGCCCGTCCTCGACCTGGGCGACTGGATCGCCGGTGGCGACATCGCGCCGCTGGTCGCGCAGTTGCGCGACGCCTGCACCCGCACCGGCTTCTTCTACGTGAAGAACCATGGCGTGCCGCAGTCCGTCATCGACGCCGTGTTCGACGCCACCCGCCGCTACATGTCGCTGCCCATGGACGAGCGGCTGAAGGACAAGATCGACGAGCGCTTCCGCCGCGGCTTCATGCCCATCGGCGTGACGCAGCACCCGGGCCACAAGCCCGACCTCAAGGAAAGCTACGAGTTGGGCCTGGACCTGCCGCTGACCGATGCCGACGTGCAGGCGGGCCGTCCGCTGCACGGGCCCAACCGCTGGCCGGCCGACAAGCCCTGGCTGGAAGAGGCCGCCATGGCCTACTTCAACCACACCATCGCGCTGGGCAAGCGGCTGCTGCGCGTCTTTGCGCTGGCGCTGGAGCAGCCGGAGGAATTCTTCCTGCAGTACGCCCGCAAGCCCATGGTGCAGGCGCGGCTCTTCCACTACCCGCCGCAGGAATCGCCCACGCAACTGGAACTTGGCGCCGCCGCCCACACCGACTACGGCATGCTGACCCTGCTGGTGCAGGACCCGATCGGCGGCCTGGAGCTGCGCACGCGCGAAGGCGAATGGGTGGCGGCCCCCTACATCGAAGGCACGCTGGTGGTGAACCTCGGCGACCTGGTGAAGGTGTGGACCAACGACCGCTACGTCTCCAACCTGCACCGCGTGGCCAACCGCACCGGCCGCGAGCGCTATTCGATCCCTACCTTCTTCAACCTGGACTACGACACGCCGGTGGCCTGCCTGCCCGGCTTCGTCGAGCCTGGCCAGGCGCCGCGGCATGCGCCGATCAAGTCGGGCGAGTACCTGGTGAGCCGCTTCGCCTCGGTGCAGAAATACAGGACGCCGGCCGAGCTGGCGGCCGAGGAAGCGGCGGGCTGAGGAGCCGTGCCTGCGGCCCAGGCCCGGTCAGCGGCCGGGTCGCCCGTTCGCGATGGCGGGATCGGGCTCCAGCTGCTCCAGTTCCGCCGTCAGCTCGTTCACGAAGGTGGTGACCGGCAGCGGCAGGTTGCGGCCGCGGTGCAGGCACAGCGAAAAGCGCTGCGGCCTGGCCCGCGGGTCCTTCAGCAGCACGTAGTGGCCGCGCCCGGCCAGGTGCTGCGTGTCCTGCAGCGGCGGCGTCAGGATCGACAGGGCCATGCCCTCGGCCGAGACGTTGCGCAGCAGCTCGTAAGAATTGGTCTCCAGCGCCACCTTGGGCCGGATCTTGGCCTTGGCCAGCATCTCGTCGTACTGCTGCTTGGTCCACATGGTGGCGTCGGGCAGGGCCAGGCCGTACTCCGCGCAGTCCGACAGGCGCAGCGTCTCGCGACCGTGCAGCGGATGGCCGGCGCTCACGTACACGTACAGCGGCAGCAAGCGCTGATAGGCGATGGTCACGTCCTGGTGGGTGACGTTGCCGAAGGTCAGGCACAGGTCCAGCCGGTCGTCCACCAGCATCTCGATCAGCTGCGGGCTGTTGTAGACCTGCACGTTGAAGGTGAAGCCCGGAAAGCGCCGCGTGAAGCGCGCCATGAAGCCGGGCATGAAATCGCGCACCAGCGATTCCGGAATGCCGAGGTTGACGTGGCCACGGCGCAGGCCCTGGATGGCCTCGATCTCGGAGCGCAGGCGGTGCGACTCGCTGTCCACGCTCCTGGCGTAGCGCATCAGCGACTCGCCGGCGGCGGTGAGCCGCAGCGTGGCGCGGCCCCGGCTGCGCTCCAGCAGAGGGGCGCCCAGCGTCTCCTCGAGCAGGCCGATCTGGCGGCTGATGGCGGACGGGGCGACGAACAGGATCTCGGAGGCGGCGCGGATCGAGCCGCAGCGCACCGCCTCGACGAAGTAGCGCAGGGCGGTGGTGGAGATCACGACGACCCTCCGGACGCTGGCAGGGCCGTGCGCGCGGGCGCCGCAGCCTGCCTCATGTCAGGGAACGACGCGCGCGTCAGGCGGCAGGCGCGGCTTCGGCGCCGCCGGCCAGCACGTGGCCGGCCTGCTGGTCGGCGTGGTAGCTGGAGCGCACCATGGCGCCCACGGCGGCATGGCTGAAGCCCATCTTGTAGGCCTCTTCCTCGAACATCCTGAAGGTGTCCGGGTGCACGTAGCGGCGCACCGGCAGGTGGCTGTTGCTGGGCGCGAGGTACTGGCCGATGGTCAGCATGTCGATGTCGTGCGCGCGCATGTCCCGCATGGTCTGCAGGATCTCTTCGTCGGTCTCGCCCAGGCCGACCATGATGCCGCTCTTGGTCGGCACGTTGGGATGCAGCGCCTTGAACTTCTTGAGCAGGTTGAGGCTGAACTGGTAGTCGGAGCCCGGCCGCGCTTCCTTGTAGAGGCGCGGGATGGTCTCGAGGTTGTGGTTCATCACGTCCGGCGGCGCGGCCTTGAGGATCTCCAGCGCGCGGTCGTCGCGGCCGCGGAAGTCGGGCACCAGGATTTCGATCTGCGTCGTGGGCGAGAGCTCGCGCGTCTTCTGGATGCATTCCACGAAGTGGCCGCTGCCGCCGTCGCGCAGGTCGTCGCGGTCCACGCTGGTGATGACCACGTACTTCAGGCGCAGCTTGGCGATGGTCTTCGCCAGGTTCAGCGGCTCGTCCTTGTCCAGCGGGTCGGGCCGGCCGTGGCCCACGTCGCAGAAGGGGCAGCGGCGGGTGCACTTGTCGCCCATGATCATGAAGGTGGCCGTGCCCTTGCCGAAGCATTCGCCGATGTTGGGGCAGGATGCTTCTTCGCAGACCGTGTGCAGGTTGGATTCGCGCAGGATCTGCTTGATCTCGTAGAAGCGCGTGGTGGGGCTGCCGGCCTTGACGCGGATCCATTCGGGCTTCTTGAGCACCTCGCCCGTCTGCTCGACCTTGACGGGAATGCGCGAGAGCTTGGCGGCCGCCTTCTGCTTGGCCAGCGGGTTGTAGGTGTCGGCGCTCTGGGCGTCGCGGACGACTTCGGTGGAGCTCATTGGGAGGCTTTCTGGGAGGGGCCGGGCGGTGTCAGGGCAGGAGGTAGGCCTGCAGCTTCCGGCTCAGTACCTGGGCGGCATCGTCCCAGGCCACGGGGACGCCGATTGTAGAAAGGTCGACCGTGCGCAGCCCCGCGTAGCCGCAGGGGTTGATGCGCGAATAGGGTTCCAGGTCCATGGCCACGTTCAGCGCCACGCCGTGGTACGTGCAGTGCCTGCTGACCTTCAGGCCCAGCGCGGCGATCTTGCCCAGGCCGCGGAACGGGTCGCCGCCGGGCATGGGGCCGGTCAGCGCCGCGTGGGAAAACGGATCGTCCATCCGCACGTAGATGCCGGGCGCGGTGGCCACGCGGTGGCCGGTCACGCCGAAATGGCCCAGCGTGGCGATCACCGATTCCTCGATGCGGTAGACGTATTCCTTGATGAAGTAGCCGGCGCGCCGGAGGTCCAGCAGCGGATAGGCCACCACCTGGCCGGGCCCGTGATAGGTGACCTGGCCGCCGCGGTCGGTCTGGACGACGGGGATGTCGCCGGGCAGCAGCAGATGGTCCTGCCGGCCGGCCAGGCCCTGCGTGAAGACCGGGTCGTGCTCGCACAGCCAGAGCCGGTCGGCCGTCTCGGGCGTGCGTTCGGCGGTGAAGCGCTGCATGGCGGCGAAGGTGGCGGCATAGTCCACCCGGCCCAGCCACTCGGGCTCGGCCGGCGGCGGGCGGACGGCTTCCGCCGCGGCCAGGGCTTCGCCGTCGGCGGCGCTCACAGCACGACCTTGACCATCGGATGCGAGGACAGCGTACGGTACAGCTCGTCCAGCTGCTCGCGGCTGGTGGCGGTGACGGTGATGGTCACGCCCAGGTAGTTGCCGGCCTTGCTGTCGCGCAGCTCGATGGTGCCGGCGTCGAACTCGGGGTCGAACTGCCGGGCGATGTGCGTCACGGCGCCGACGAAGCCGTCCACGTTCGCGCCCATCACCTTGATGGGGAAGCGCGAGGGGTACTCGATCAGCGAATCCTTGCGCGGGTCGGTCGAGCCGGGGGTGGTGGGGGTGTCGGTCATGGCTGGGGCTCCTGTTTGGCGTCCTGATAGGCCGCATACAAGGCGTGGTAGATGGGGCCGGGCACGCCCTTTCCAACGGGGCTGCCG
>NZ_LDSL01000125.1 GCF_001476815.1 Pseudacidovorax intermedius
CTGAAGTGTAACTGGACCGCGAACGTGCGCTGATTCTCGGCCCAGGCGATCAGCGTCGCCAGCCTGAGCAGCGGGTGCTTCATGTTGATTTGCTCGTCCAGCCTTGGACGGAACAGCTCGGCCGTTTGCGGCTGCGAAGGCTTCGGACCCATCAGACTCCTCGGAGGAATTTGCAAGAAAACAGACTGTGCCGAACCAATACATTGCAAATCCCGCGCCTGGCAAGCCGCGAAACTTCGCGCAAGATCAACGGCTTACGGGTTGTTCAGGGCGGACTAAGGAGTGCTTGGCCAAATGGTTCTACTACTGCTTCATGCACCGTGACCTAACGCCTGTGCTTTCAAGGCAGGGTGTTGGGCGGTACAAGCTGACGAAGGCAGGGCTTGAGCGCCTGGTGCTTCCTTTGCCGCCGGTTCGTGAACAGGCTGCAGTCGTGGGGATGCTGTCCTCCTGGGATCAAGCCATCGCCACTGCGACGCGGCTACTGGCGAAAAGTGTCCAGCAGGCAGAAGAGTTCAGTAACGCGATGCTTGGTGGGCGCAAGCGGTTTGGCAATTTCAGCGCCTGGAAGCCCAAGCCGCTATCAGAGATGATCCGCGAAAGCCGCGTGGTGGGCTCAGGCGGACATGTGGCCAAAAAGCTCACGGTCAAGCTTTATGGCAAGGGGGTCGTCGGCAAATCCGAGAAGCGGCTAGGTAGCGAATCGACGCAGTACTACCGCCGCTCCGCGGGTCAGTTCATCTACAGCAAGCTCGACTTTCTGAATGGCGCGTTTGGCATCGTCCCTGACTCGCTGGATGGCTATGAGAGCACGCTTGATCTGCCGGCCTTCGACTTTCTCGATGGGGTCGATCCAAGGTGGTTCTTGCAGCACGTCTCAAGAGAGGCCTTCTATGTTGCGCATCTTGGCCTAGCGAACGGGGGGCGCAAGGCTAGGCGTGTCAATCCAACCGATTTGCTGCGCATCTCGATCAAGGTTCCGTGCTTGGAAGAGCAAGTACGCATCGCCGATGCGATAGACCTCATGCAGGCAATGGTAGACATCCATGATCGGCAGCTTGTCCTGCTCCGAGAAGAGAAAGCTGCCCTTATGTCCCAACTCCTGACCGGCAAGCGCCGCGTCAAGCTGCCTGAGCCAGACACCGAGGCCCACGCATGAACACCACGCCCAATTCCCGCGAGCAATACAGCGCCCACTTGCCAGCGCTGCACCTGCTAAGCAACCTGGGCTGGAACTTTCTGACAACCGCCCAGGCGCTGGCCCTTCGCGGCAGCACGCGCGAGGTCATGCTCAAGGCTCGGCTGATCGAGGTGCTCCAGACCCGGCGCTACGAATACAAGGGCCAGTGGTACCCGCTGTCGCCCGGCGGCATCGACCAGATCGTGCGGGAGTTGTCGGCGCTGAGCCTGGCCGAAGGGCTGATGCCGGCCAACGAGCGGCTGTACGGCAAGCTGGCGCTGGGCATCACAGTGACGGAGTACATGCCGGACGGCAAGAAGCACCAGCCCACCATCGCCGTGATCGACTGGGCCGACGCCACGGCCAACCGCTGGGACGTGACCGAAGAGCTGGAGGTGCTGTCCGCACAGGGCACGCACCACCGCACGCCCGACGTGGTGGCCTATGTGAACGGCATCCCGCTGGTGGTGATCGAGGCCAAGCGGCCGGAGTCGGGCGGCGGCAGCCACCCCGCCAAGGCGATGGTGACCGAGGGCATCAGCCAGCACCTGCGCAACCAGCGGTCGGACGAGATTCCCAACCTGTTCGCCTATGCCCAGCTGCTGCTGGCCATCAGCCAGACCGAAGCGCGCTACGGCACCACGCACACGGCCGCGAAGTTCTGGGCGAAGTGGCGGGAAGAGGAGTTCGACGAGGCCCACATGCAGGCCCTCAAGAACAAGGCACTGAGGCCGGAAGTGCGCGCTGCGCTGTTCGACGGCAAGCCCGCCGCGCTGGCTGCGTACTTCGACACGCTGTGGCGCGCGCCCATGCAGGTGACCGAGCAGGACCGCCTGCTGGTGAGCCTGCTGACCCCGGCGCGCTTGCTCGAATTCCTGCGCGGCTATGTGCTGTTCGACCGCAAGGTGGGGAAGATCGTGGCCCGCTACCAGCAGTTCTTCGGCATCCGGGCGCTGCTGGCCCGCATCAGCCAGAAGAAGCCGGAATCGCAGGGCGGTGGCCGCGAAGGCGGCGTGGTGTGGCACACCACGGGTTCGGGCAAGAGCTTCACCATGGTGTTCCTGACCAAGGCACTGCTGCTGGTGGACGGCTTGAAGGAATGCCGCCTGGTCGTGGTGACCGACCGCATCGACCTGGAGACCCAGCTCGCCCGCAACTTCATGACCGGCGGTGCCTTCGGCTCCAGCATCGCCACCCAGAAGGACGGCGAGAAGAGCCGCACGCTGTCGGGTCGTGACCTGGCGCAGCGCATCGGCAAGGGCACCGAGCGCATCACCTTCACGCTGGTGCACAAGTTCAACACGGCCTCCAGGCTGCCGGAGTGCCGCAACGACTCGGCCGACATGATCGTGCTGGTGGACGAAGGCCATCGCAGCCACGGTGGCGAGACGCACGAGCGCATGAAGAAGGCCTTGCCCAGGGCGGCGTACATCGCTTTCACGGGCACGCCCCTGCTCAAGGACGAAAAGACAGCCAGCAAGTTCGGCCCCATCGTGCACGCCTACACCATGCAGCGCGCGGTCGAGGACGAAACCGTGGCCCCGTTGCTGTACGAGGAGCGGGTGCCCGAGCTGGACATCAGCGAGGCGGCGGTGAACCGCTGGTTCGACAAGATCACCAGCAACCTGAGCGAGGCCCAGCGAACCGACCTGAAAAGGAAGTTCGCCAAGAAGGGCGCCATCTATGGTGCCGCGAACCGCATCGAGCTGATCGCCTGGGACATTGCCACCCACTTCAGCGAGAACACCAAGAAGATGGGGCTCGGCCTGAAGGGCCAGGTGGCGACCGACAGCAAGCTCGACGCCATCCGCTACAAGAAGGCGCTGGACGACACGGGCCTGGTGAGCAGTGCGGTGGTGATCTCGGCGCCGGACACGCGCGAAGGCAACGCCGATGTGGACGAGGACACGCTGCCCGAGGTGCAGAAGTGGTGGAAGCAGGCCATGGCCACCTGCGGCAACGATGCCGAGGCCTATGAGAAGCAGGTGTTCCAAGACTTCGGCACGGATGGCGAGCCCGACCTGCTGATCGTCGTGGACAAGCTGCTGACGGGCTTCGACGAGCCGCGCAACACGGTGCTGTACATCGACAAACCCCTGAAGGGGCACAACCTGATCCAGGCGGTGGCCCGCGTCAACCGCCTTCACGACGCCAAGCGCTACGGCGTGCTGGTGGATTACCGCGGCATCCTGAAGGAGCTCGACACGGCCATCCGCGCATACCAGGACCTGGAAGCCCGCACGCAAGGGGGCTACGACATCGGCGACCTGGAGGGCCTGTACCACCCCTTCAGCGCGGAGTACAAGCGACTGCCCGCGCTGCACGAGGCGCTGTGGTCCTTCTTCGAGCCGGTGACCAACAAACTCGACCGCGAGCAGTACCGGCAGCTGCTGGCACCGAAGTTCGTGAAGGACAGCGGCGGCGAAGAGTACGACGAGCGACAGAAGCTGCGGGACGACTTCTATGCCGCCGTGACCGCCTTCGGGCTGTGCTTGCAGACGGCGCTCTCGTCCCGCAGCTTCTTCGAGGACCCGCGCTTTTCCGAGGCGCTGATCGCCCGGTACAAGGCCGACCTGCGCTTCTTCGCCGAGCTGCGCCAGACCGCCCGCCGCGATGCCATGGAGACGGTCGATTACAGCGTCTACGAAGAGCAGATCCGCAAGCTGGTGGACAGACAGGTCATCGGCACGGAGGTGCGAGAACCTGAAGGCGTCTATCTGGTGCACCAGTTGGGGCAAGCAGAAGACCCACAGGACTGGTCCGCGGACAAGACGCGCAACGAGACGGACATGATCCGCACCCGACTGCGCAAGACCATCGAGCAGGAGCTGGCGGACGACCCCTATGCGCAGAAGGTGTTCGGCGAACTGCTGCGCCAGGCCATCGCCGAAGCGGAGGCCATGTTCGACCATCCGCTGAAGCAGTACGCGCTGTTCAAGTCCTTCGAGGACAAGCTGGAGGCGCGTGCAACCCCGGACATGCCCGAAGCGCTGGCAGACAAGCCGCATGCCAGGGCCTACTTCGGCGCGATGCGCCTGGTCGAGGGGGAGGAGGCCTTTGCCGCGATGAGCGCCGAGGCCAAGGACGTGCGGGTGCAACACGCGATCACCATGGACACCATCGTGCGCAATGCCGTGGCCGAGAACTCGCTCAATCCCCAGAACATCGAGGCGGCCATCCGCAAGGGCCTGCTGCCGCTGCTGTTCGACGCGCTCGGCCTGGACAACGCCAAACAGGTGGTCGAACAAGTCATCCAGATCACGCGTGTCGGGTTGAGCCAGCCTTGAACATGCAAGTGACGGAACGCGTCTCGCAGCACCTCATCCCCTACGGCGACGAGATCATTGCCTTCAGTCTGCGCCGGCAGCCATCGCGCACCGTGAAGCGCGTCGCCATCCATGTGCAGCCAGATGCCCGCGTGCTGGTGGACGCGCCTGACAGCGCGGCGCTGGCGGACGTGCTGATGGCGGTGAAGAAGCGGGCGCGCTGGATCAGCCAGCATGTGAACGCCGCCAGGGCACGGTTGGCCCATGTGCTGCCTCGGGAATATGTGAGCGGTGAATCGCTGCACTACCTGGGGCGACGCTATCGCCTGAAGGTTGTCGTCGACACAGAGGCGAGGGCCGAGGCGCGCATGCGCGGCGCGTTCATCGCCGTGACGACCCCTGAGCATGCGCCGGCCCGGATCAGGGCCGCCCTGGATGCCTGGTATCGGCAGCGCGCGCGGGAGGTGTTCGCTGAGCGATTGGCAGCGGTCGCCGATCCCCTCCGGTGGGTCAGGCAGCTTCCACACACACGCCTGCAGTTCATGACGGTGCAATGGGGAAGCTGTTCACCGTCCGGCCGCATCACGCTGAACCCCCTGCTGGTGAAGACGCCCCGGGAGTGCATCGACTACGTGCTGCTCCATGAGCTGTGCCATCTGCTTCACCACAACCACAGCGCGAAGTTCTATCGAACGCTGGACCGGCACATGCCGAACTGGAGGGCGGTGAAGGAAAGGCTCGACGGTATGGCTGAAGACGTGTTCCGCGCGTAGAGGCGTCGGGTCGGCACCTCGGCTTGCGAGGGATTGATCGGCCCTTGCTCGCTTTGCGCATAAGAAGCTGAGAACTGCGCGTTTCCCCTGCAAGGCTGGCGGCCCAAGAATCCGCTTCCCTCATCCGCTGCGAGCGCCTGTTCCGACATGACTTCCCTGCTTCCCCTTTCCCGCCGCCGCCTGCTGCAGGTGGGTACCGCCGCCGCGGGCGGCGTGGCCCTCGCGGGCGCACCCGCCTTCGCCCAGTCCGCCGCGCGCGAGCTGCGCATCGGCAACCAGAAGGGCATCCTCAGCCTGCTCAAGGCCCGCGGCACGCTGGAGACGCGGCTGGCGCCGCTGGGCGTCAAGGTGAGCTGGACCGAGTTCACGGCCGGCCCCGTGCAGCTGGAAGCGCTCAACGTCGGCGCCATCGACTTCGGCGACGTCGGCGAGGCGCCGCCCATCTTTGCCCAGGCCGCCGGCGCGCCGCTGGCCTATGTCGCCGCCACGGTGCCGCGGCCCGCGTCGGAGGCGGTGCTGGTGCCCAAGGATTCGCCCATCCGCAGCGTGGCCGACCTCAAGGGCAAACGCGTGGGCTACAACAAGGGCAGCAACGTCCACTACTTCCTGGTCAAGCTGCTGGAGAAGAACGGCCTGGCCTACGGCGACGTGCAGTCGGTCTTCCTGCCGCCGGCGGACGCCCGGGCGGCCTTCGAGAAAGGCTCCATCGACGCCTGGGTGATCTGGGACCCCTTCCTCGCTGCCGCAGAGAAGACGCTGGGCGGGCGCATCCTGGCCGATGCCACGGGCGTCGTCGGCAACCGGGCCTACTACTTCTCGTCGCTGCCCTATGCCGAGAAGAACCGCGACATCACCAAAATGCTGATCGAGGAGATTTCCCGCATCGACAACTGGGGCGTCGCCAACCGCGATGCCTTCTCGGCCGAACTGGCGGCCATCTGGGGCCTGCCCAAGCCGGTGGTGGACACCACCTTCGCGCGCGTGCAGTTCGGCACCGGCCCCATCACCCGCGCCATCCTGGCCGAGCAGCAGTAGATCGCCGACACCTTCCACGCGCTCAGGCTCATTCCGAAGCCGATCAAGGTGCAGGAGGCGGCGGCCTCGGGCCTGGCGTGAGCAGTGAGAAGGTGTGAACGAACCCGCCATGCCCGCTCGTGCTGCCAAAACACGCCCACTCTGCGTTGCAAATGCTCGCCATAGCCAGAGCTATGGCTGTGCTTTGCGCCTTGATTGGCCGCGTTTTCGCAGCCCGCTCGGCCATGCCGGATTCATTCACACCTTCTGAGTTGTCTTCGACCCTGCCTGCAATGAGCACACCGGCCCTTCATCTGCCTTTGCCGGCGCGGCCCGTACCGGCATCTTCGGCATGGCGCGCGCGGTTGAAGTCCGCTGCGCTGCGCCTCGCCGGCTGGCCCTTTCCGCTGGCGGTCCTGCTGCTCTGGTGGGTGGCGGCCGACCGGGCCTGGGTGGCACCGCAGGTGCTGCCGGCCCCGGCCGCGGTATGGACCACGCTGGTCGACCTGGTGCGCACCGGCGAGCTCTGGCCGCACCTGGGCGTGAGCCTGACCCGCGTGCTGGCCGGCTTTGCCGCGGGCACGGCCATCGGCCTGTCGCTGGGCGTGGCGATGGGCCTGTCGCCTCGCTTCAAGGACTACGTCTATCCCTTGTTCAAGGCCTTCAGCCAGATCCCCGTGCTGGGCTGGCTGCCGCTTTTGATGCTGCTGGTGGGCATCGACGAGACGCTCAAGGTGCTGCTGATCGCCAAGGCGGCGCTGGTGCCGGTGGCGCTCAACACCTTCAAGGGCATCCAGGGCGTGCCCACCCGCTACATCGAGGTGGCGCGGGTGCTGCGCTTCACCCGCTGGCAGCTGCTGGCCAAGGTGGTGTTTCCGGCGGCCTTCGCGCCCATCTGGAACGGCATCCGCTACGGCTTCACCCATGCCTGGCTGGCGCTGGTGGTGGTGGAACTGCTGGCCTCCAGCGAGGGCATCGGCTTCCTGATCGTCTACGGGCGCCAGCTGTTCCAGCTCGACGTGGTGCTGGCGGCCGTGGTGGTGGTCGGCGCCGTGGGCTTCGCGCTCGACCGGCTGCTGGCGGCCGTCGAGTCGCGGCTCACACGCTGGCGGCGGTCGGGGTTCTGAGCCATGCGTTCCTCGTCGAACCCCCAGGCCGCCCCTGCGCGTGCCGACCGCCATCCCGTGCCGGCCGCGCTGCGCGGCTGGGTGCTGCCCCTGGCGTTGCTGCTGATCTGGTGGGCCGCCGTGCAGTTCAAATGGATCGACTCGCCGCTGCTGGTGTCGCCACAGGCCGTGTGGCAACGCGCGGTCGACTACACCGCCAGCGGCGAGCTGCGCGTGGCGCTGGGCGCCAGCCTGTGGCGCGACCTGGCCGGCTTTGCCATCGGTGCTGGCGGTGGGCTCGCCGTCGGCCTGCTGCTGGGCCTCTCGCGGCCGGCCGAGCGGGCGCTGGGCCCCAGCTTCCACACACTCAAGCAGATCTCCCTGTTCGCCTGGATCCCGCTGATCTCCGTGTGGTTCGGCCTGGGCGATGCGGCCAAGGTGGCCTTCCTGTCGCTGGCGGCCTTCTTCCCGGTGGTGCTCAACACCTACGAGGGCATCCGCAGCGTGCCGCGCGAGCTGGTGGAGGTGGCGCGGGTGCTGCGCTTCACCCGCTGGCAGCTGCTGTGGCGCGTGGTGCTGCCGGGCGCGACGCCGTCGATCTTCGCGGGCATCCATCTGGCGCTCATCTATGCATGGCTGGCCACGCTGGGCGCCGAGTACCTGCTGGTCTCGGGCCAGGGCATCGGCAACACCATGATCGACGGCCGCGAGCATTTCAAGATGGACCTGGTGCTCTTCGGCGTGGTGGTGGTCGGGCTGGTCGGCTTCGCGCTGAACTGGATCGCCACCCGCATCGAGCGGCGCCTGCTCGCCTGGCGCGGGCAGTCGGTCGCGCGCTTCCATTGACGGCGTGACAGCCCCGCTCCCATTCTTCTTCTTCCATCCGGGTTCCCCATGAGCCATTCCGAGGCCGGCACGCTGGCCATCCGCCATCTCTCCAAGCAGTACGAGGTCGAGGGGCGCCCCTTGGCGGTGCTGCAGGACATTTCGCTGGACATCGCGCCCGGCGAATTCGTCAGCATCGTCGGCACCAGTGGTTGCGGCAAGTCCACGCTGCTGCGGCTCATCGTGGGGCTGGAGGCCGGCTTCGACGGCCACCTGCTGCTGGACGGACGGCCCATCGCCGGCACGGGTCTGGAGCGCGGCATCGTGTTCCAGGAGCACCGGCTCTTTCCCTGGCTCACCGTGCAGGACAACGTGGCGCTGGGCCTGATCAACGCCCCGCTCACCGAGTCGCAGAAGGCCCGGCAGGTGGCCGACCACATCGCCCTGGTGGGCCTGCGCGGCTTCGAGCGCGCCTGGCCGCACCAGCTGTCGGGCGGCATGTCGCAGCGCGTGGCCATTGCGCGCGCCCTGGTCAGCCGGCCCGAGGTGCTGCTGCTGGACGAGCCCTTCGGCGCGCTCGACGCCATGACCCGCGCCCACCTGCAGCAGGAGCTGCAGCGCATCTGGCAGGCCGAGGGCATCACCACCGTGCTGGTCACGCACGACGTGGAAGAAGCCGTCTTCCTCGGGGACCGCGTGGTGGTGATGGCGCCGCGGCCCGGGCGCATCCAGCGCGTGGTGCCGGTGCCGCTGGCCCATCCGCGGCGCCGCGCCGACCCGGCCTTCGTGCGGATCAAGGATGCCGTGCTGGCCGAGTTCGCCGGTCCCGCCGAGGCCGTGGCCGTCGCCGAGGGCGATGCTGCCCTCGTGGCCTGATTCGTTTCGTCAACAGGAGAGGTCCATGCCCGCCCATCCGAATCCAATCCGCATCGAGCCCGTCGACATCGCCGGCCGCTATCGCCACATCCGGCCGCAGCCGCAGCAGCCCAACTTCGCGGCGCGCATCGAGGGCGTGGACCTGACGCAGCCCATCGGCCCCGAGGTGCGCCGCGAACTGCAGCAGGCGCTGCTGGACTTCGAGGTGCTGTTCTTCCCGCCGCAGCCGCTCACGCCCGAGCAGCACGTGGCGCTGGCGGCCGTCTTCGGCGAACTGGCGCCCGGCGCCTTCTTCCCGCGCAAGGACGGCCATCCCTTCGTGGAGGTGATCGAGTTCGACGAGAAGCGGCCGCCCGAGATCAACATCTGGCACAGCGACCTCACCTGGCTGCCGCAGCCGCCCAACGGCACCGTGATCCAGATCACCGAGCTGCCGGCGCAGGGCGGCAACACCGCCTGGGCCAGCCTGAGCAAGGCCTTCGCAGCGCTGTCGCCCGGCCTGCAGGCCTACCTCGAAGGCCTGACCGCCACCCACACCTGGGAGATCAGCGGCTGGCGCCAGGCGCTGGAAAAGTACGCCGGCCTGCAGGGCGTGGCCGATGCGCTGCGCAAGTACCCGCCGGTGTCGCGGCCGGTGGTGCAGGTGCATCCCGAATCGGGCCGCAAGGTGCTGTTCGTCAACGAGAACTTCACCCGGCACATCGACGGCGTGCACTTCCGCGAGGGCCGCGGGCTGCTCGAGTTCCTGCGCGAATGGATCGTGCAGCCCGAGTTCGTCTACCAGCACAAGTGGGCGCCCCACGGCATCGCCGTGTGGGACAACCGCAGCACCCAGCACTACGCCTTGACCGATTACTGGCCGCACCGCCGGGTGACGCAGCGCGTGACCTTCAACGCCTTCGGCACCGCGCCCGCCACCCAGACTACCCGCGCCGCGGTGGTGGACGAGGCCACGGCCACCGCCTGAGCGGCCCGTTCCACATTTCCCGACTCCTTCATTCCTCGCACCCGCATGACCGCTGCATTCTTCCGCCGCCGCCCCTTCCTGGCCGCCGGCGCCCTCGCCATCGCCGCCACGGCGCTGCCCTTCGCCCACGCCCAGAACACGGCCCTGCCCAAGGTCATCCGCCTGGCGGCACCCGAGCAGGGCAGCCAGGGCAAATCCTTCGCGGGCGCCGGCCCCGTGTCGCTGGCCTATGCCTCCAAGGCCATCGAAGCCGAGTTCGCCAGGGACGGCGTGCAGGTCGAATGGAAGTTCTTCAAGGGCGCCGGCCCGGCCATCAACGAGGGCATCGCCACCGGCCAGCTCGACGTGGTGTTCCTGGGCGACCTGGCCGCCGTCATCGGCCGCGCCAGCGGTCTCAAGACCCGGCTGGTGGCCGCTTCCGGCCGCAGTGCCAACAGCTACCTGGCCACGGCATTGGGCAGCAACATCCAGGGCTTCAAGGACCTGAAGGGCAAGCGCGTGGCGGTGCTGCGCGGCACTGCCTACCAGCTGCCCTTCGACCGGCTGCTCAAGGCCGAGGGTCTGACCGAGAAGGACGTGCGCTTCACCAACCTCGACTGGCCCACCTCCAAGGCCGCCCTGGTGAGCAAGGACATCGACGCCACCTTCGGCGGCTCGGACCTGCAGCTGCTCAAGCTGGCGGGCACGGCCGACATCCCGGTCAGCACCAAGGGCCGCGGCGACCTGTACGCCATCCATTCGACCGTCATCGCCACCGACGCCTTCGCCACCCAGCATCCCGAGGCGCTGACCCGCATCGTGAAGGTGCTGGTGCAGCAGGCCCATGCCGCCAGCAGCGGCGCCATCGGGCGCGAGGCGCTGTTCCAGCGCTTCGCCGACATCAGCGGCCTACCGGTGCAGCTCTTCTCCAGCGAGTTCGAGGGCACCGACGTCAAGTCCCGCTATTCGCCGCTGCTGGACGAGGGCTACGTGGCCCACTTCGACGACGTGATCGAAGGCGCCAGGGCCGCCGGCATCGTGCGCCAGAGCTTCGACCCCAAGACCTGGGCCGATGCGCGCTTCGTCAACCAGGCGCTCAAGGAGCTCAAACTCGAAGGTTTCTGGACGCCCACCAGCGCCGCCAGTGCGCGCGCCGCCACGACCGCCTCCCGATGAGCCGCGCCGCGCCCAACATCCTGTTCATCCTGGCCGACGATCTGGGCTGGGCCGACCTCGGCGTCTATGGCGCCACCGATTTCGCCACGCCGCACCTGGATGCGCTGGCCGGCGAGGGCGTGCGCTTCACCCAGGCCTATGCCAACTCGGCCGTGTGTTCGGCGACCCGGTTCGCGCTGATCACGGGGCGCTACCAGTACCGGCTGCGCGGCGGGCTCGAGGAGCCCATCGCGCGCAGCGGCCACGTGCATGGCCTGCCGCCCGAACACCCCACGCTGCCCTCGCTGCTCAAGGGCCGGGGCTACGACACGGCGCTCATCGGCAAATGGCACCTGGGCCATCCGCCGGCCTTCGGCCCGCTGAAGAGCGGCTACGACCGCTTCTTCGGCAACCTGGGCGGCGCGGTGGACTACTTCACGCACAAGCCGGGCGTGGGCGATGCGGTGCCGCGCGACCTGTGGGAAGGCGAGGTGCCGGTCGAGCGCGCGGGCTACTACACCCAGGTGCTGGCCGACGAGGCCGAGGCCTATGTGCGCGGCCGGGCCGGCCAGGCGCGGCCCTTCTTCCTGTCGCTGCACTTCACCGCACCGCATTGGCCCTGGGAAGGGCTGGGCGACGAAGCGGTGTCGCGCGAGCTGCGCGACCTTTTCCACTACGACGGCGGCAGCCTGCGCAAGTACGGCGAGATCGTCGAGGCGCTGGACGCCGCCATCGGCCAGGTGCTGGCGGCGCTGCAGCAGACGGGGCAGGCGCGCGACACGATCGTCGTCTTCACCAGCGACAACGGCGGCGAGCGCTTCTCCAGGACCTGGCCGCTGGTGGGCCAGAAGACCGAGCTGCTCGAAGGCGGCCTGCGCGTCCCCACGCTGCTGCGCTGGCCGGCCCGCATCGCGCCGCAGGTGCAGGACCAGGTGGCCATCACCGCCGACTGGCTGCCGACCCTGCTGGCCGCCGCCGGCGGTGCGCCGCATCCCGACCATCCGAGCGACGGCGAGAACCTGCTGCCCGTGCTCCAGGGCCAGGCGCCGGTCCACCCGCGCACGCTGTACTGGCGCTACAAGGCGCAGGCCCAGCGCGCCGTGCGCGATGGCGACTGGAAGTACCTGAAGATCAACGACAACGAGTTCCTGTTTGACGTGGTGGCCGACCCACGCGAGCGCGCCAACCTGCGCGAACGCCAGCCCGAAGTGTTCGCACGGCTGCGCCAGCAGTGGCTGGACTGGAACGAGGGCTTCCTGCCGATCACCGACGAGGTGTTCACCCATGGCGTGACGCCCGACGTGCAAGCGGACCGCTACGTGCCGGAGCGGGCCACGCGGGCGCTGTGAGTGACGGGGCGGTCCGTGATGCGCGGCGTCGGTCGCACCCGGGCGCCGCCCGCTGCGGCATGTCCACCCTTTCTCACTGAGATTGGCCTGGGCGGCGTACGTCAAGGGTGGAAGGTCTGCGCCCCGGCTTCGACAGGCTCAGCCCGAACGGCCTGTAGTGACGAGGCAGCCAAGGCAAGCAACAAGTCGCGGCGCGATTTGTTCAATTAATGTTGAACATTTACGGAGCGGTGTGAAATAATAATTTCATGTCCAAGCGCGCTGCCGCCCTCGATACCCTGCCCGGCGTGGTGGCTGGCGCACTGGCGCGCCTGGGCCGCGACCTGGCCGTGGCACGCAAGCGCCGCAAGCAGTCGCTGCGCGCCTGGGCGGCCCGGCTCGACGTGTCGGTGCCCACGCTCATGAAGATGGAAGCCGGCGATCCCGCCGTGTCCATGGGGGTCTATGCGACGGCCCTGTGGATGATTCAGCGGCACGGCGCGCTGGCGGCGCTGGCCTCGCCCTCCGCGGACCTGGCCGCGCTGGAGGCCGATGTCCAGGCGGCGCAGGCCCGGGGAGAGCGCCATGGCTGAAGAGGGCGCGGCCTACACGCCGCAGGACCGGCTTTCGCTCTGGATGCTGGCCGATCCCGCAGCGCCACGCCACGTGGGCGAGATCGTGCTCGCCGACACGGGCCGTGCGGTGGGCCTGCGCTACGGTGCGGATTGGCGCGCCACCGGCTTCGCGCTCAGCGAGGACCTGCCGCTGGTCGACGAGTTCTTCCTGCCGCCGGCCGGCGAGGGCGCAGCCGGCGCACTCGAGGACGCCCGCCCCGACCGCTGGGGCGAGCGCGTCATCCGCCGCTTCGTGCGCTCGCCACGCCTGTCGATCCTGGAGATGCTGCTGTTCGCGGGCGACGACCGCTATGGCGCTCTGGGTGTTTCCACACAGCCCGACGCCTACGTGCCCTGGCGTACCGGGCCGATGCCCCATCTGGGCGACCTCGAGCGCATGGGCGAGGTGGTGCGCAAGGTCCTGGCCAACGAGCCCGTGGGCGAGATCGAGGCGCGGTTGCTGCGCCCGGGTGTGTCGCTCGGCGGTGCACGACCCAAGTCGCTCGTCGCCATCGATGGCGAGCCCTGGCTGGTCAAGTTCGGCGAAGGCGAGGACGAGGACACGCCGCTGATCGAGCACGCGACCATGACGCTGGCCCGACGCTGCGGCATCGACACGGCCGCCACCCGCGCCCTGCCGCTGCGGGCCGGACATGCGGTAGCGGTGCGCCGTTTCGACCGCGAGGCCGGCGGACGGCGGCGCCATGCGATGTCGGCCCACGTGGCGCTGCGCGCCGCCAGCGAAGACCTGGGCTACCCGCAGCTCGCGCAGCTGATGCGCCGCCTGTGCCGTGCCGATGCCATCGCGGCCCGGCAGGCGCAGCTGTTCCGCCGCATGGTGTTCAACATCCTCATGGACAACACCGACGACCATGAAAAGAACCATGCGTTGCTGCGCGAGGCCGACGGCCACTGGACGCTGGCGCCCGCCTTCGACGTGGTGCCCAGCGCGTCGGGCCTGTCGGTCCAGGCCATGGCGGTGGGCAGCGAGGGTCACGCCGCTACGCTGGACAACGCGCTCACGCAGTGCCGCGCCTTCGGCCTCCGGCGACCAGAGGCGCGGCGCATCGTGCAGGAGATCTGCCTCGCAGTGAACGACTGGCAGCCGCACTTCGAAGCGCAGGGCGTCGTGCCGCGCGACCGGGCCATGCTGGCCCAGTACCTCGACGGCGAGCGCCTGGGCGACCAGCGGCGGGCCTTCGCGCGAGGGGGCTGACGACGCCGGGTCAGTGCGCAAGCCCCCTCTCCCCAACCCCTCTCCCACGAGGGGAGAGGGGCTCAAGGTGCGCCCCAGGGACTGGCGGCAACGCTCAGAATGCGCGGATCAGTGCACCCTTGAACGTCGTCTCGATGAACTGCCGCACTTCGGCCGACTGGTAGGCCGCCACCAGCTTCTTGGCCCAGGGCTTGTCCTTGTCCGCGCGGCGCACCGCGATCAGGTTGGCATAGGGGCTTTGCGGCGATTCCTTGATGACCGCGTCGCGCACGAAGGACAGGCCCGCCTTCTCGGCATAGTCGTTGTTGATCGAGGCGAGGGTCAGGTCGTCCAGCGAGCGCGGCAGCTGCGCGGCGTCCAGCGGCACCAGCTTGAGCTTCCTGGGGTTGGCCGTCACGTCCAGCGGCGTGGCGGTGTTGTTCTTGACGGCCTCGGGCTTGAGCGTGAGCAGGCCCGCCGACTGCAGCAGCAGCAGCGCGCGGTTGCCGTTGGAAGGATCGTTCTGGATGCCCACCGAGGCACCCTCGGGCAGTTCCTGCACCGACTTGATCTTGCGCGAGTAGAAGCCCAGCGGCGCGGTGACCGTCAGGCCCACGGGCACGATGTCGTAGCCGCGCGACTTGATCTGGTTGTCCAGGAAGGGCTGGTGCTGGAAGGCATTGGCGTCCAGGTCGCCGGCGGCCAGTGCCGCGTTGGGCAGCTGGTAGTCGCTGAACACCACGACCTGCACGTCGAGGCCGTCGCGGGCCGCGACCTTCTTGACCACCTCGAAGATCTTCTCGGCGTTGCCGATCGAGATGCCGACCTTGATGGCCGCCTTGTCCTGGGCGTGTGCGGCCGGCACGAGGGCGCCGAGGGAGAGGAGCGAGAGCGCGGCGATGGCGGCACGGCGGCGGAGGAAGAGAGGCATGAAACAGTGGAAAGCAGAGTGTGCGAACACGGGGTCGCCACTGTGCCGGTGCCGACGGCGAGCCACAACGAAGCAAGCGGCATGTCGATATCCGGTGCCCGCATGTCCGGGCCTTGGCGATGACGCGCGGCTCAGAAGGTGTGAATGAATCCGGCGTGGCCGAGCGGGCTGCGAAAACGCGGCCAATCCAGGCGCAAAGCGCAGCCATAGCTCGGGCTATGGCGAGCATTTGCAACGCAGAGTGGGCGTGTTTTGGCAGAACGAGCGGGCATGGCGGGTTCGTTCACACCTTCTCAAGCAGCGGTGCCGACGGCCCAGTAGAAGGTGGGCCGGCTGGCATTGAGGGTGTCGTCGCCCAGCACGCGGGCCTTGTAGATCACCGGGTTGTGCGAGGCGAGCGTTCGCGCATTGCGCCAGTGGCGGTCCAGGCGGCGGTCTTCCTGCAGCGCGGTGGCGCCGCCGACGTCGAAGAGCCGCGTGGCAGCCTGCAGCACGGCATCGGTCGTCACCACCTGCGCCTTGGTGGCGCGCAGCTCGACGTCCACCAGTGCGGCCTCGGGCACTGGCTGGCCGGCCTGGCGCAGCCGGTCGATGTCACCCAGCGCACGCGCCACGTCCTGCACGGCCAGCCGCGCGAGGTAGGCCGTGGCTTCGAGCTGGCCGACCACCTGCTGCACCAGCGGGTCTTCGCGCGGCGCGGTGCCGCTGCCGTGGCTGAAGACGCGCTTGCGGCCCTGCACGAAGGCGGTCGCATCGCGCACGATGGCCCGGGCTATGCCGGCCAGCGTGGCCACGTGGAAGAGCTGGAACACGGCGGGCAGCGAGGTCGCCTCGCGCGCCGGGAACTCGAGGATGTTCTCTTCGGGCACTTCGACGCGGTGCAGCCGCGTGGTGCCCGAGGCCGTCAGCCGCTGGCCGAAGCCGCGCCAGTCGTCCAGGCGCTCCACGCCCGCCGCGTCGGTGCGCACCACCGCCAGCGTGCGGTACGCGCCGGGTTCGTTGCCCTCGCGCTGCGCCGTCACGCTGACCCAGTCGGCGTAGAGCGTGCCGGTGCTGTAGAACTTCTCGCCTTCGAGCAGCCAGCGTCCGTTCTCGCGGAACAGCCGGGTCTGCAGCCGTCCCACCGTGCCCTCGCCGGCTTCGGTGGTGGCATTGCCGAAGAGGGCGCCGTCGGCCACGCGTCGCAGCCAGGGTACGCGCCGCTCGGCATCGATCTCGGCCTGCAGCCGTTCCACGAAGCCGAAGTGCGCGCGCAGCGCCTGCGGCAGGTTCGAGTCGGCCTCGGCCAGCTCGATCAGCAGGTCGAACAGCTGCTCCGGCGTGGCGCCCAGGCCACCGTGGGCGCGCGGCACGCGCAGCGCGCCGAAGCCGGCCTGCCTGAGCGCATCGATGGCGTCGTGCGCCAGCCTGCGCTCATGTTCGCGCTGCGGCGCGGCCTCGGCGATCTGCTGGAAGATGGGGCGAAAACGCTGCGCCAGGGCGTCGGCGTCGGGACGGTTTGAAGACATGGGAAAGGCAGGAGGGCCGGCGTGGCCGCGGACGCCAGGCCCGTGGGCGGCGTGCGGCGCATCCGTGCAGTGCGGAAAGCGTCGAAGCCTAGGCGGGGCGGCCTGCGCCGCCAACGACGTTTTTCGCGCTTGCTTGCTGTGGGCGCGCATAAGCGCGGCAGCTCCTGCGCGTGCGCGGGCGCATGCACGGCCCGGCCGCGCCGCGCTCGATGGCGCTTCCTTCCATCTGCATCACAGGTACTTCCGTGAGCATGTCCATCCGCCAACTCCGCCAGGGCGAATTCCGCGCCGTTTCCTATAGCAGGAGCCGGCATGTTCCGTCCCTGCCACGGCGGGCCGCGTGCACAGTGGGTCCATGCCAAGACCCGCCAGCCGCAAATCCACCGCCAGACCCGCGCCGGCCGCAGCCGCAGGTGCGCCGAACACCTCCGCAACTGGCGGCACGCCAGACCAAGCGGACATCGAGCGCTTCGTGCGCGTGCGCGGCGCGCGCGAGCACAACCTGCGCGACGTCGACGTGGACATTCCGCGCGACGCCCTGGTCGTCTTCACGGGGATCTCCGGCTCCGGCAAGTCGTCGCTGGCCTTCGGCACGATCTTCGCCGAGTCGCAGCGGCGCTACCTCGACTCCGTGGCGCCCTATGCCCGCCGCCTGATCGACCAGGTGGGCGTGCCCGAGGTCGACCGCATCGACGGCCTGCCGCCGGCCGTGGCCCTGCAGCAGTCGCGCGGCACGCCGGGCTCGCGTTCCACGGTCGGCAGCCTGACCACGCTGTCGAGCCTGCTGCGCCTGCTGTTCTCCCGCGCGGGCCATTACCCGGCCGACCAGCCGATGCTCTATGCCGAGGACTTCTCGCCCAACACGCCCCAGGGGGCCTGCCCGACCTGCCACGGCCTGGGCCGCGTGTTCGACGTGACGGAGGCGTCGATGGTGCCCGACCCGTCCCTGACGATCCGCGAGCGCGCCGTGGCCGCCTGGCCCACGGCCTGGCAGGGCCAGAACCTGCGCGACATCCTGGTCACGCTCGGCCATGACGTCGACACGCCCTGGCAGCAGCTGCCGAAGAAGGTGCGCGACTGGATCCTGTTCACCGACGAGCAGCCCACGGTGCCGGTCTATGCCGGGTTCACGCCGGCCGAGACCCGCCAGGCGCTGCGCCGCAAGCTGACGCCGAGTTACCAGGGCACCTTCACCAGCGCGCGCCGCTACGTGCTCCACACCTATGCCATCAGCCAGAGCGAGCTGATGAAACGGCGCGTGTCGCGCTTCATGGTGGGCGGGCTGTGTCCGGCGTGCCAGGGCAAGCGCCTGAAGGCCGAGGCGCTGTCGGTGACCTTCGAAGGGCACGACATCGGCGAGGTCGCCGCCATGCCGCTGGCGGCCGTGCACGCGCTGCTGGCCGGGGCCGCGCAAGGACGGTCTGCGGCGGCCACACGCCCGTCGGGGACGCTCGGCGCGGCGCAGTCCCGCGCGGCACGCGCCGCGCGGTCGACGAAGGGCCAGGCGTCCCATGCCGCGGCGCCCGACGTGCGCCGCACGCCCGAAGGGTCGGAGGAAAAGCGCCTGGCCGCCCAACGCCTGGCCACGGAGATCCGCGAGCGCATCCAGACCCTGCTCGGGCTCGGCCTGGGCTACCTGACCATGGACCGCGCGACGCCGACGCTGTCGCCGGGCGAACTGCAGCGCCTGCGGCTGGGGGCGCAGATCCGCTCGAGCCTGTTCGGCGTGGTCTACGTGCTCGACGAGCCGTCCGCCGGCCTGCACCCGGCCGACGGCGAAGCCCTGCTGGACGCGCTGATGCAGCTGCGGCGCAACGGCAATTCGGTGTTCGTGGTGGAGCACGACGTGGAGACCATGCGGCGCGCCGACTGGATCGTCGACGTCGGGCCCGGCGCTGGCAGCCGCGGCGGCGAGGTGCTCTACAGCGGACCGCCCGAAGGGCTCGCCGCCGTCGAGCGCTCGGTCACCGCGCGCTTCCTTCGCGCCGACCGGCTTGCCCCGGCCGGCCGTGGCCGCGCGCCCGGCCAGTGGCTGGCGCTGGAAGGCATCAGCCGCAACAACCTGAGCGGGCTCGACGTCCGCATTCCGCTCGGCGTGCTGTGTGCCGTCACCGGCCGGTCCGGCTCCGGCAAGTCCACGCTCGTCAGCCAGGTGCTGGCCGAACTGATGCACCAGCGGCTCGGCCGGAGTGCGGCGGCTGACGAGGACCCGCCGGAGGCCGGCGACGAAGCCTGGGCGGCCCCCATGGCCGGCAAGCTGGGCGCCGGCGCCGAGGCGGTGCGCCGGCTCGTGCAGGTCGACCAGAAGCCGATCGGCCGCACGCCCCGCTCCAACCTCGCGACCTACACCGGGCTGTTCGACGCCGTCCGGCAGCTCTTCGCCTCGACGCCGTCGGCGCGCCGACGGC
>NZ_LDSL01000126.1 GCF_001476815.1 Pseudacidovorax intermedius
GTAGTCGGCATTGGCCGCATCCCTGGGGTGGTTCTGCAGGGTGAAGGTGAAACCCGGCACCATGGCGCGCAGGTTGCCGCTGGCGCGGGCACGGGCGCCCGCGGTGCGCAGCGCCTGCATGCGCAGCCGGGCGATCAGATCGCCTTCGGCGCGCGGGTCGTTCGGGGAAGCCGTACCGGCATTGGGTTGGGCGTAGTGGCTGCCACCCAGGTCGGCATGCCAGGCGTAGACCTCGGCATCGGCGAAACCGGTGGGCCGGGCATCGGTGCGGCCCGCGCGCAGGTCGGCGCGGGGGCGGGTGTAGTCATAGTCGCGGCTGCTGTAGCGCCCGGATGTAAGGCGGCTGTCGGGCACGAAGGCGTGGAGGTACTCGGCGTCGAGCTTCCAGCCGGGCGGGTGGTAGTCCACCTGACGGTAGGCCTGGCTGGGGTTGGGCAGGTAGGCGCCCAGGTGGTCCGAGAGCACCAGGCGGTGCGCACCGCCCGCATGCTCGAAGTGATAGCTGATGCCCCATTCCTGGCACAGGCGCTCGAAGAAGGCGAAGTCGCTCTCGTTGAACTGGGTCTGGTAGTCGCGGGTGGGATAGCGCTCGAGCAGGCGCTTGTCGACGGGGAAGGGGTAGTCGGCGAGGACGGCATCCAGGATGTCCACGGCGGTGGCGTTCTGGAAGATGCGGCAGTCGGCGTTGAGGGTGGCCAGGTGCAGCCAGGGGCGCAGCACGAGGCGGTACTGCAGGTGGCGGCCTTCCTCGCCGACCAAGGCAGCCTCGGTGATGAGGGCGTTGATCTGGCGGATGCCGGCGCCGACCGCATCCACGGCGGCACCCACCGCACCAGGAAGAAAGTAACCGGAGCCGTCAAGTTCGATCTCGCAGCAGATCTCCCGGCCGATGAGGGCATCGAGGTCGAGGTTGGCGCAGGCCTCGGCCAGGGCGCCGGGATTCAGGGAATCCGGGGTCTGCAGCAGCAGTTCGTAGCAGAAGAGGGTGTTGACGCCCTCGTGGCCGCAGAGCCGCACCGGGTGCAGCAGCGGCTCGCCGGCGAAGACGGGCAGCGCGGGTGAGCTCACCCGCAGCGTGTGTGACAGTGTGGACATGAAACCTTCCCTGATTTCTGCCGATGGGTCATCTCCAGGGGGATGCCCTTCGGTCTGGGGAGTGAGATTAGCGAGCCTTGGGCGCAATCGGTCACTTGAAGCGGTCTGGCGCCGTAACTTATGGCCGCATCTGTGGATTTCTTCTCGCCGGAGGCGCGCCTTGCTACCGTGGCGCAGGCGTCGATGGAGGTCCGGTCCTTCTGCACACGTGCGGAAAATCGCGGTATGCTGGATGTTTATCCAGTATTCTAAGGATTTGGCAGTTTCCGCTGCCGCTCCCGCGTCATGCGTCTGCAACCTGTCCCCATCGAACCGGCGGACGCCCCCGAGGGGGTGTGGCGCGGTGACGAGCTGGGCGAGGCGGGCGGGGCGACCTGCCCCTCGGGCCATGCCGGGCTGGATGCCGAACTGCCCGGCGGTGGCTGGCCGCTGGGGGCGCTGACCGAGATCCTGCAGCCCGAGGCGGAGGCGCCGCTGTGGCCGGTGCTGCTGCCGGCGCTGGCGCAGGCCGTCTCGGTGCGCCGCCAGCCGGTGGCGCTGATCGGGCCGCCGCACGAGCCCTTCGGACCCGCCCTGGCGGCCGGCGGCCTGCCGCTGGAATCGCTGCTCTGGGTGCGTGCCGATGCCGCGCCGGCCCGACTGTGGGCCTGCGAGCAGGCGCTGCGCTGCGCCGAGGTGGCGGCCGTGCTCGCCTGGCTGCCGCAGGCGCGTCTGGGCGAGCTGCGCCGGCTGCAGCTGGCGGCGGCGCGGCACGGGGCGCTGCTCTTCGTCTGCCGGCCGGCGTCCGCTGCGCCTGCCGCTTCGCCGGCCCGGCTGCGGCTGCGACTGCAGCCCGGGCCGGATGGCCAGCTCGATGTGCACCTGCTCAAACGCCGTGGGCCGCCGCTGGACCGGCCGCTGGCGCTGCCCGGGCGCGGCGGTCGCCTGGCGGGCCTGCTGCGCGCCGGCCGGTCCGCCGCCGAACCGCTGCCGCCGCAACGACCGGCAGGCGCGACGGTCGTGCGCCTCGATCTGCGACGTGCGCTGCGGCCGGTGGCTGCATCATCTGCCGCCCATGCGGCCATTGCCGCTTCGCACGAGGAGGCCGTCCATGCACTGGATTGCCCTTCTGTGGCAGCCTGATCCGCGCTGGGCTGGTGCCAACGCCAGTGCCAGTGCCAGTGCCAGTGCCAGTGCCAGTGCCAGTGCCAGTGCCAGTGCCAGTGCCAGTGCCAGTGCCACTGCCACTGCCACTGCCACTGCCACTGCCACTGCCATTGCCACTGCTGGAGCCGGAGCCGGAACCGAAGCGGACGCATGTACAGGCGAGCCCCAGCCCCAGCCCGAACCCACCTTGCCCCCCGCGGACGCGCTCGGCTGGTGGGCCCTGCAGTTCACCCCGCACGTGGCCTGGCTGGAGGAAGCCCTGATGCTGGAAACCTCCGCCTGCGAGCGCCTCTGGGGTGGCCGCCGGTCGCTGATGCGGCAGATGGCGGCCACGGTGCCGCCCGGCACCCGGGTGCGCCAGGCCACCGGCGCCACCAGCCTGGAGGCGCTGGCGCGGCTGCGGCTGTATGCGGCCGGCCTGGCGCAGCCCGCCCGGCGGCCGGACGACCTGCCGCTGGAAACCCTGAGCGCCGCGGCGCCGCACCTGCAGGTGCTGGCCCGCCTGGGCTGCCGCACCTGGGGCGATGTCGCGGCGCTGCCCCGAGGGCCGATGGTGCGGCGCTTCGGCGCCCCGCTGCGCGAGGCGCTGGACGTCGCCTGGGGACTGCGGGCCGACGGGCTGCCCTGGCTGCAGTTGCCCGAGTCCTTCGACCAGCGGCTGGAGCTGCCCATGCTGGCCCAGTCCGCGCCCGAGCTGCTGTGGGCGGCCCAGCGGCTGCTGGGCGCGCTGCAGCTGTGGCTGCAGGCGCGCCAGCGCGGCGTGCTGGCCGTCGAGCTGTCGTGGACGCTGGACCTCAAGCGCCTGGACGGCGCCGAGTTGCCCCGCCTGCAGCAGCTGGTGGTGCGCACGGCCGAGCCCACGCAGGACATGGCCCACCTGCGCCGGCTGCTGGCCGAGCGGCTGGCCCTCACCCAGCTGATCGCGCCGACCGGCTGGCTGCGGCTGAAGTCGATGGAGACCGCCGACTGGCAGGGCCGCACCCGCAGCCTGCTGCCGCCGTCGCTGCCCGGCGGCCATGCCGGCCCGTGGGCGGAAGAGGGCCGGGAGGGCGAGCCCCTGCACCAATTGGTCGAAAAGCTCAGTGCCCGGCTCGGCCCGCGGCAGGTGCTGGCCGCCCGGCCGGTGCAGGACCACCGGCCCGAGGGCCGCCAGCAATGGCGCCCGGCGGCGGGGCTGGACCTGCTGGCCCTGGCTGCCAGCCGGGACGATGCGGCCCCAGGGGGCAAGGCGCGCCGGCGCGGCGGGCGCCGGGCGGAGGCGGGCCAGGACAGCGCGGCTGCGGAGGCCGGCACCCGGGCGCGCGAACAGGGGGGCGTCCCGCTCCCCGACCCGACGCCCCAGCCGCTTCGACAGCCGGCGTCCCGCCGCCCGGAGCCCACGCCGCCCACCGATCCGGCCCTGCCCGACATCGGTACCGGCCTGCTGCCGGCCTGGCTGCTGCGCGAGCCGCGTCCGCTGGCCACCCAGGATGGCGAGCCTTGCCACGGCGGGGCGCCGCTGCGCTGCCTGGCCGGCCCGCAGCGGCTGGAGACCGCCTGGTGGGAGGCCGGCCGGCCCGCCGCCCGCGACTACTACATCGCCCAGGACGCGCGCGGTGCGCTGTTCTGGATCTACCGCGAGCGCGCCACGCGCACGGGCACCGGCACCGGCACCGGCACCGGCACCGGCACCGGCACCGGCACCGGCACCGGCACCGGCACCGGCAGCGATGAAGCGCCGGTGCGCTGGTTCCTGCAGGGCATCTATGCCTGAGCTTTCCCTCAAGGACGAGGAGGCACGCCGCCAGCGCCGCTTGGCGGCCGTGGGCGCCGGCCTGCCGGCGTCGGCGCCCACGGCCGCGTCGCCACTGCCCGCCTATGCCGAGCTGCATGCCTTGAGCAACTTCAGCTTCCAGCGCGGCGCCTCGCATCCCTGGGAACTGGCGGTGCGCGCCTGGCAGCTGGGCTACGCGGCCATCGCCATCACCGACGAATGCTCGGTGGCCGGCGTCGTGCGCGCCGTGAGCGGCCTGCGCATGTGGCGCGAGGAACGCGAGGAAGACGGCCTGCCCCTGCCGCCGCATCCCGAGCCGCAGCTGATCTTCGGCAGCGAATTCGACTTCGGGCGCTTTCGCCTCGTCGTGCTGGCCCACGACCTCGAAGGCTGGGGCCACCTGTGCCAGTACATCAGCGCCGCCCGCATGCACGAGGACATCGCCAAGGGCGACTACCGGGCCAGCCTGGCCGATGCCGCGGGGCTGCTGCACTGCGACATCCTCTGCGTGCCCCGGCGCCGCAGCGGCGAGCCCATCGACGAGGCGGCGCTGCACGCCGACCTGGCCGCGGTGGCCGCGCTGTTCGCGCCGCGCGCGGATGGCGAGCCGGGCCCGCTGTGGCTGGCGGTGGAGCTGTTCCACGAGGCCGACGACGCCCTCTGGCTGCAGGTGCTGCAACGCGCCGGCGAGGCCACCGGCCTGCCGCTGGTGGCCGCCGGCGACGTGCACATGCACCTGCGCTCGCGCAAGCCGCTGCAGGACGTGCTCACCGCCGTGCGCCAGGGCCGGCCGGTGGCCGACTGCGGCTTCGCGCTGCAGCCCAATGCCGAGCGCCACCTGCGTTCCCGTGCGCGGCTGGCGGGGCTGTATCCGGCCGATCTGCTGGTGCGCACGCTGCTGATCGCCGGGCGCTGCCATTTCGACCTGCAGGAGATCCGCAAGCAGTACGTCTATCCGCAGGAGGTCATCGGCTCGGGCGAAACGCCGGCGCAGACGCTGATCCGCAAGACCTGGGAGGGCGCGCAGGCGCGCTACCCCGAGGGCGTGCCGGACAAGGTGCACGCGCAGATCCAGACGGAGCTGGACCTGATCCTCGACCTGGACTACGAAATGTTCTTCCTCACGGTCGAGGACATCGTCGCCTTCGCCCGGCGCGAAGGCATCCTCTGCCAGGGCCGCGGCTCCTCCGCCAACTCGGCCGTTTGCTACTGCCTGGGCATCACCGCCGTGAACCCGGAGGACGGCAACCTGCTGTTCGAGCGCTTCATCAGCCGCGAGCGCGCCGAGCCGCCCGACATCGACGTCGACTTCGAGCACGACCGGCGCGAGGAGGTCATCCAGTACATCTACAGGACCTACGGCCGCGAGCGCGCCGCCATCGCCGCCGTGGTCATCAGCTACCGCTCGCGCAGCGCGCTGCGCGATGCCGGCAAGGCGCTGGGCGTCGACGAGCGGCTGGTGGACGCCTTCGCCCGCGACCACTACTGGTTCGACGACCCCATGCTCGACGAGCGGCTCGAGGCCGCCATGGCCCGCGCCGGCGTGCGCGAGGACCCGTTCCGCCTGCGGCTGTGGATCGGCCTGGCCAACGAGCTGCGCGGCTTTCCGCGCCACCTCAGCCAGCACGTGGGCGGCTTCGTGCTCACCCAGGGGCCGCTCACCCGGCTGGTGCCGGTCGAGAAGGCCAGCATGGAGGCGCGCTCCATCATCCAGTGGGACAAGGACGACCTGGACGAGGTCGGCATGTTCAAGGTGGACGTGCTGGCCCTGGGCATGCTCAGCTGCATCCGCCGCGCGCTGGACATGGTCAACGGCTGGCGCGGCACGGCGCACCAGATGCACCAGCTGCCCACCGACGACCCGCGCGTCTACGACATGATCGGCCGCGCCGACACCGTGGGCGTGTTCCAGATCGAGAGCCGGGCGCAGATGTCCATGCTGCCGCGTCTGCGTCCACGCAACTACTACGACCTGGTGATCGAGGTGGCCATCGTGCGGCCGGGGCCCATCCAGGGCGGCATGGTGCATCCGTACCTGAAGAACCGGGCCAAGGTGGAGCGCGGCCAGAAGATCGAATTGCGCTATCCGCAGCTGGAGCCGGCGCTCCAGCGCACCCTGGGCGTGCCCATCTTCCAGGAGCAGGTGATGCAGATCGCCATGATCGCCGCCGGCTTCAGCGCTGGCCAGGCCGACCGCCTGCGCCGCGCCATGGCGGCCTGGCGGCGCACGGGGCACATGGAGCGCTTCTACGGGCCGCTGGTCAAGGGCATGGTCGACAACGGCTACGACGAGGACTTCGCCAAGGCCATCTTCCAGCAGATCCAGGGCTTCGGCGAATACGGCTTCCCCGAAAGCCATGCTGCCAGCTTCGCCAAGCTGGTCACCGTCAGCAGCTGGCTCAAGTGCTACGAACCGGCCTGCTTCCTCGCAGCCATCCTGAATGCGCAGCCCATGGGCTTCTACACGCCCTCGCAGCTCATCCAGGATGCGGTGCGCCACGGCGTGCAGGTACGGCCGGTGGACGTCCATCGCAGCGACCGCTTCTGCACCCTGGAGCCTGCGGACGCCGACGGGCCGGCGCCGGCGGCGCCCTGGGCCGAGTCCGCCGCCCAGGCCCTGCCGGGCCAGCCGGCCGTGCGCCTGGGGCTGCGCCACGTCAAGGGCCTGAGCCCGGCGGCCGTCGCGCGGCTGGTCGAGGCGCGGGCGCAGGCGCCCTTCACCAGCACCGGCGACCTGGCGCGCCGCGCCGGCCTTGGCACGGCCGAGATGGCGCTGCTGGCCGGGGCCGACGCATTGCGGGCCCTGGCCGGCCATCGGCGCCAGCAGGTCTGGGAAGCGACGGCCTCCCACCGCGCGCCGGCACTGCTGCGCGGCGCGCCGATCCACGAGTCGCCGCTGGCGCTGCCGGCGGCGGAAGAGGGCGAGGAGATCGTGGGCGACTACGCCAGCCTGGGCTTCAGCCTGCGCCGGCATCCGCTGGCGCTGCTGCGCCCGCGGCTGGCGCGCTGGCGCCTCTCCAGCGCCGAGGAACTGCGGGCCATGCCCGGCGGCATGCCGGTGCGCGCCTGCGGCATCGTCACCGTGCGCCAGCGGCCGGGCACGGCCAAGGGCACCGTCTTCGTCACGCTGGAGGACGAGACCGGGGCCGTCAACGTGGTGGTCTGGGCCCGGGTGGCCGAGCAATGGCGCGAGCCGCTGCTCAAGTCGCAGCTGCTGGCGGTGCGCGGCACCTGGCAGCGCGACCGGGAGACGGGGGGCAAGGTCTGCCACCTGGTGGCCGAGGGCATGCGCGACCTGACGCCGCTGCTGGGGCGGCTCGCGCGCGAGAACCGCAGCCGCGATTTCCATTGACCGGCGCTGTGCCGGCGGCCCGCGCGGCCACGCCGGAGCCCTACTCACCTTGCGGGCCCCTGACCGTCTGACAGGGTGCGGGCGACAGACCCGCTTTCCAAAAATGAGAAAAAATCTCAGCTTTCGTTCACATTTGAGAACTATTCGTTAACAAATTTCTCGATTTCGCGCTCCAATGGCAGCCCACGGTGTGCACCGGCATCGTCCGACTTCCCTTGGTCGTCACGTTGTGTAACATCTTTTCACTTTAATTAACCCAGGTAACATCTTGGCAAGCTCTGTCCAGGATCACCTCCTCCAGCCGCACCCATGCCCTTCGTGCAACGCAATGCCCAAGGCGAGCTGATCGCCCTGTTCGCCGAGGCACAGCCGCAGGCCAGCGAATGGCTGGACGCCGAGGCCCGCGAGGTCCACAACTTCGTGGGCGGCAGCGGCGCCGTCGCCGGCCAGGGCCGCGGCTTCGGCGACCTCGACAGCGACTTCATCCGTGTGCTGGAGGACGTGATCGACGCCCTGATCGACAAGAACCTGCTGCGCCTGACCGACCTGCCGTTGGAAGCGCAGCGCAAGCTGCTGGCCCGCAAGGACCTGCGCCAGCATCTGCGCAGCCGTCTCGACCTGCTGCCGGGCGACGAAGTCATCTGAACGGCTTCCAGCCCGCCACGCGCACCCTCTGATTCCCACGCATGTCTTCCACGCCCGACCTCAGCGTGCCCGCTGCACGCCCGGCTCCGACGCCGCACCTGCACGACGAGCGCCTGCTCCATGAAGATCCGCTGCTCGACTGCCTGATCGCCATCACGCAGATGCATGGCCAGCCCTGGAGCGCCGAGGCGCTCACCGCCGGCCTGCCGCTGGTGGACAGCCGGCTCACGCCCTCGCTGCTGCTGCGCGCCGCCGGCCGGGCGCACCTGGCCGCGCGGCTGGTGCGCCGGCCGCTGGAAGGGCTGGGCACCGCCCACCTGCCGGCCATCCTGCTGCTGGCCAATGGCCATGCCTGCGTGCTGCAGGAGCGGCTGGAGGGTGGACGCCTGCGCATCCGCCGGCCGGAGTTCGGCGAATCGTCCGAGGTGATCGACGCCGCGGAACTGGCCGCCGAATACACCGGCGTGGCCGTGCTGCTGCGCCCGCGCTTCCGCTTCGAGGCGCGGGCGCCGCAGGTCAGCGCCCTGCGCGGGCGCCACTGGTTCTGGGGCGTGGTGAGGCAGAACTGGCGCCTCTACCGGGACGCGCTGCTGGCCGCACTGGCGGTCAACCTGTTCGCGCTGGCGGTGCCGCTCTATTCGATGAACGTGTACGACCGCGTGGTGCCCAACCGCGCCACCGACACGCTCTGGGTGCTGGCCATCGGCGTGCTGCTGGTGCTGGTGTTCGACTTCGTGCTGCGCACCGTGCGGGCCTACATCGTGGACACGGCCAGCAAGCGCATCGACGTGCAGCTGTCCTCGCAGATCATGGAGCGGGTGATGGGCCTGCGCATGGACGCGCGGCCGGCCTCGGCAGGCTCCTTCGCGGCCAACCTGCGCAGCTTCGAGTCGGTGCGCGACTTCATCGCCTCCGCCACGCTCACCACGCTGGTGGACCTGCCCTTCATCTTCCTGTTCCTCGCGGCGATGGTCTGGATCTCGCCCTGGGTGGTGATCCCGCCGGTGATCGGCATCGTGCTGGTGGTGGTCGCCTCGCTGCTGGTGCAGCACAAAATGCACGACCTGACCGAGACCACCTACCGCGCCTCGGCCCAGCGCAACGCGGTGCTGGTCGAGAGCCTGGTGAGCCTGGAGACGGTCAAGACGCTCAGTGCCGAAGGCAACGTGCAGCGCCAGTGGGAGCGCTCCACGCGCTTCCTGGCGCAGGTAGGCTCGCGGCTCAAGCTGCTGTCCTCGGCCAACGTCAACTTCACCCAGTTCGTGATGCAGCTGACCACCATCTGCGTGGTCATCGTCGGCGTCTACCAGCTGCAGGACGCGGGCATCACCATGGGCGGCATCATCGCGGCCTCCATGCTCTCGGGCCGCGCGCTGGCGCCGCTGGGGCAGGTGGCGGCGCTGCTGACGCAGTACCACCAGGCGCGCACCTCGCTCACCTCGGTCGAGCAGACCATGACCATGCCGGTGGAACGGCCGGAGGATGCGCCCTTCGTGCATCGCCCGCAGTTCCAGGGCGCCATCGAGTTCAAGGACGTGCACTTCGCCTACCCGGGCCGCGAGCAGGGCGTGCTGCGCGGCGTGAGCCTGCGCATCGCCCCGGGCGAGAAGGTGGGCATCATCGGCCGCATCGGCTCTGGCAAGACCACGCTCGAGAAGATGGTGCTGGGCCTGTGGCGGCCCACGCGCGGCCAGGTGCTGATCGATGGCATCGACTCGCGCCAGCTCGACCCGGCCGAGCTGCGCCGCGCCATCGGCTTCGTGCCGCAGGACATCAGCCTGTTCTACGGCTCGCTGCGCCACAACATCACGCTGGGCGCGCCCTTCGCCGACGACAGCGCGGTGCTGGCGGCGGCCGACCTGTCGGGCGTGGCCGAGTTCGCCGATGCGCATCCGCAGGGCTACGACATGCTGGTGGGCGAGCGGGGCGAGTCGCTCTCGGGCGGCCAGCGCCAGGCGGTGGCCATCGCGCGCGCCGTGCTGTCCGATCCGCCCATGCTGCTGCTGGACGAGCCGTCGTCCAGCATGGACCACCAGAGCGAGGAGCGGCTGAAGGCGCGCCTGGCCGAGTTCTCGCGCAACAAGACGCTGCTGCTCATCACCCACCGCACCTCGCTGCTGGACCTGGTGGACCGGCTGATCGTCATGGACAACGGCCAGGTGGTGGCCGACGGCCCCAAGGCGCAGGTCATCCAGGCGCTGCAGCAGGGCCGCGTGGGCCGTGCAGGCTGAAGGGGAGGGCAGGCACATGCTTCAGATCAAGACCGTTCCCCAGAAGAACACCTTCTTCGCCCGCCTGTCGCGCCGCTGGTCCCGCTTCGCGGCCCGCGTCGGCCGCGTGTTCGACCGCTGGATGGACGGCGCCGAGCGCGCCGAACTGCACGACGACAAGGACTTCGCCGCCGATGCCGAATGGGCCATCGGGGAGCAGCGCGCCCGCGGCGCCCGGCTGGCCGTGTGGGTCACGCTGGCCGCCTTCGCGGTGCTGCTGGTGTGGGCCGCCTTCGCCCAGCTGAACGAGGTGACGCGCGGCGAAGGCAAGGTGATTCCCTCGCGCCAGGTGCAGCAGATCCAGAGCCTGGACGGCGGCATCGTTTCCGAGATCCTGGTGCGCGAGGGCCAGAAGGTGGACGTCGGCCAGGTGCTGCTGCGCATCGACCCGACGCGCTTCAACTCCTCGCTGGCCGAGAACAAGGCCCAGGTCTACACGCTGCAGGCACGCGCCGCGCGGCTGGAGGCGCTGGCCTCGGGCAAGCCCTTCACCGTGTCGGAGGAGGTGCGCAAGGCCATTCCGGACGTGGTGGAGCAGGAGCGCGTGGCCTACGAATCCCGCCGCGCCGAGCTCGATGCCTCGGTCGGCGTGGCCCGCCAGCAGCTGGCCCAGCGCCGGCAGGAGCTGGCCGAGGTGGCCTCCAAGCAGGCCCAGGCCTCGCAGAGCTACCAGCTCACCGCCAAGGAACTGGAGGTCACGCGCCCGCTCATCCGCACCGGCGCCGTGTCCGAGGTGGAGCTGCTGCGCCTGGAGCGCGACGTGGCCCGCTTCCGCGGCGAGCGCGACATGGCCTCGGCCCAGATCCCGCGCATCCAGGCCGCCATCGGCGAAGCCCAGCGCAAGATCGAGGAAGTGGACCTGACCCTGCGCAACCAGGCCCGCAGCGAGCTCTCGGAAGTGACCACCAAGCTCGGCGCCCTGCAGGCCGGCAGCGTCGGCCTGGCCGACCGCGTCAAGCAGGCCGAGATCCGCTCGCCGGTACGCGGCATCGTCAAGCAGCTGCTGGCCAACACGGTCGGCGGCGTGGTGCAGCCGGGCAAGCAGATCCTGGAAGTGGTGCCCAGCGACGACACGCTGCTGCTGGAGACCAAGGTGGCGCCGCGCGACATCGCCTTCCTGGTGCCCGGGCAGCCGGCCATCGTCAAGTTCACCGCCTACGACTTCGCCACCTACGGTTCGCTGGACGGCAAGCTGGAGACCATCGGCGCCGACACCGTCACCGACGAGAAGGGCAATGCCTTCTACCTGGTGCGGGTGCGCACCACCAGGAGCGAGATCGGCGAGCAGAAGCTGCCGATCCTGCCGGGCATGGTGGCCGAGGTGGACATCCTGACCGGCAAGAAGTCGGTGCTGTCGTACCTGCTCAAGCCCGTGCTGCGCGCCAAGGAGCGCGCGCTGTCCGAGCGCTGAGCGCCCAACCGCTTTCTCCTGCCGAACGAGCCGCCCTCCCGCCGATGACTGTCGAACCGCTGCTGATCCTGACCCACGACGACGCGCTGGCCCGCCGCTGGGAGGGGCTGTCCGGCGACTGGAAGGTGGTGCGCGGCACGGACCTGTCGGCCCTGGCGGACTGGGGCGCCGAAGGCCCCCGGCTGGTGCTGCTGGACGGCCAGATGCCCGGCCTGCCGGCCTGGCAGGACGCCGGCTGGCCCGCGCGGCTGTCGGGCGTGGCGCTGCTCGTGGGCCTGGGCACGGCCGACGACCAGACCGGCGCCGCCGTGCTGCAGGCCGGTGCGGGCGGCTTCTGCCACGTGTATGCGCCCCTGCCCACCGTCCGACAGGCCCTGCAGGTGGTGGCCTCGGGCGAGTTGTGGGTGGGCCGCGACCTGCTCACCCGGCTGCTGCGCATGCTGGACGACCGGCCGGCGCCGCAGGCCGCGGCCGCCGCCTGGGCCCGGGGCCTGACGCAGCGCGAGCGCGAGGTCGCCGAACTCGCCTCGCTGGGCGAGGCCAACGACGCCATCGCCGAACGCCTGGGCATTACCGCCCGCACGGTGAAAGCGCACCTGTCGACGGTGTTCGACAAGCTGGATGTGGCCGACCGGCTGCAGCTGGCGCTGCGGGTGCACGGCATCCGCTGAGGCGGCGCCCGCGCCGCGGGCAGGGCCGGGTTCGGCATGTCGCGGGCCGCGCCCTGCGCGACCCCATCTGCCACCCCGCCGCGCTTGGGTCGCGCTTTCCGTCGGTCGCGCTTTCCATTTGCGTTTCCCCGACGCCGCGCGTCATCCACGCCCCGCGAAACCGGCGCAGCCACAACGGTCGAGTGGCCGCGGAGCAGGCCAAGCCAGGGCACCCGCGGAACCGGCTTTGCCGGGCCGGTGGGTGCGCCCCCCTCCAAGCCGAAGGCGCCAGAGAGGGAGGAGCCGCGAAGCGGCATGGGGGGTGCCCCCCAAATCCGTGACTTAGTTCCGCAAATAAGCAGGCGGGCCCTGTCCTCAAGGCCAATGTGAAGCGAAGAAACGATCTTTAACATTTGCCTCAACCTTTTTTCACCCTGAGTCACAAACCATGGCCACCACCACGACCGCTGTCGCCGCTTCCGGGACCGTCACCGAGCTGATCGGCAAGGCTTTCATCCGCCTCCCCTCGGGCGAACTGCGCGCCCTGAAGCTGGGGGACCTCGTTCGTGAAGGCCAGATCCTCGTCATCGACGACGGCGCCGTCGTCGAGCTGCGCACGCCCGGCGGCGAACTCGTGGTCGCCGGCCCGCGCGAGGTGTCGACCAATGCCGAGATGCTGGGCACGGCGCCCACGCCCGAGCGTTCGGAAGGCACGGTCAACCGCGGCTCGGCCGACGTCGACCGCGTGATCCAGGCCCTGAACAACGGCCAGGATCCCTTCCAGGACCTGGACCCGACCGCGGCCGGCCTGAATGGCGGCGAGGCCAGCGAAGGCCACTCCTTCGTGGTGCTGGACCGCGTCGTCGAGACCACGCCCTCGCTGGGCCTGGGCGACACCAATGGCTTCGACCGCCCCGTGGCCGCGCTGCCGCCGTCGCCCGGCCTGCTGCTGACGCCCACCGCCAACATTCCGCCCACGGCCGAGAACGCCAGCATCACCACGCCCGAGGACACGCCCATCCCCGGCCGCGTGAACGCCTTCGACGCCGACGGCAACCCGCTGAGCTTCGCCGCCGGCACGCTGCCCCAGCACGGCGTGGTGGTCGTCAACAGCGACGGCACCTACCTGTACACCCCCGGCAAGGACTTCAACGGCACCGACAGCTTCACCGTGCTGGTGAGCGACGGCCAGGGCGGCACGGCCACCGCCACTGTCAACGTGACGATCACCCCGGTCAACGACGCGCCGGTGCCGGCCGATCCGGCCAACCCGCCCGCTGGCCAGACCTTCGACCCGACCACGGGCAACTACCGCATCACCACGCCCGAGGACACGCCCGTCTCCGGCAAGGTGGCCGCCACCGACGTGGACGGCGACCCGCTCACCTTCACCAAGGGCAGCGACCCGCAGCACGGCACCGTGGTGGTGAATGCCGACGGCAGCTACACGTACACGCCCGCCAAGGACTACAACGGCAGCGACCAGTTCACCGTGGTGGTGAGCGACGGCAACGGCGGCACCGCCACCTCCACCGTCACCGTCGGCATCACGCCGGTCAACGATCCGCCGGTGCCGGTCGACCCGCCCAGCCCGCCGAACGGCCAGACCTTCGACCCGGCGACGGGCGACTACCGCATCACCACGCCCGAAGACACGCCCGTCTCCGGCAAGGTCGCGGCCACCGACGCCGACAACGACCCGCTGACCTTCACCAAGGGCAGCGACCCGGTGCACGGCACCGTGGTGGTCAACACCGACGGCAGCTACACCTACACCCCCGCCAAGGACTACAACGGCAGCGACCAGTTCACCGTGGTGGTGAGCGACGGCAACGGCGGCACCGCCACCTCGACCGTGTTCGTCGGCATCACGCCGGTCAACGACCCGCCGGTGCCGGTCGACCCGCCCAGCCCGCCGAACGGCCAGACCTTCGACCCGGCCACGGGCGACTACCGCATCACCACGCCGGAGGACACGCCCGTTTCGGGCAAGGTCGCGGCCACCGACGCCGACAACGACCCGCTCACCTTCACCAAGGGCAGCGACCCGACGCACGGCACGGTCGTGGTCAACGCCGACGGCAGCTACACCTACACCCCTGCCAAGGACTACAACGGCGCCGACCAGTTCACCGTGGTGGTGAGCGACGGCAACGGCGGCACCGCCACGTCCACCGTGTTTGTGGGCATCACGCCGGTCAACGACCCGCCGGTGCCGGTCGATCCGCCCAGCCCGCCGAACGGCCAGACCTTCGACCCGACCACGGGCGACTACCGCATCACCACGCCGGAAGACACGCCCGTGTCCGGCAAGGTGGCCGCGAACGACGTGGACGGCGACCCGCTCACCTTCACCAAGGGCAGCGACCCGACGCACGGCACGGTCGTGGTCAACGCCGACGGCAGCTACACCTACACCCCGTCCAAGGACTACAACGGCAGCGACCAGTTCACCGTGACGGTGAGCGACGGCAACGGCGGCACCGCCACCTCGACCGTGTTCGTCGGCATCACGCCGGTGGACGACGCCAGCGTGCTGGCCCCCGACGTCAAGACCACGACGGAAGACAGCCCGGCCGTGGGCAACGTGCTGGCCAACGACCGCGACGTGGACAGCGTGCTGAGCGTGGCCTCCTTCCAGGTGGCCGGCCAGGCCGCGGCCGTGGCCGCCGGCGGCACCGCCACCATCGCCAACGTGGGCACGATCACCATCGCCGCCAATGGCGACTACGTGTTCACGCCGGACGCCAACTGGAACGGCCAGGTGCCCACGGTCACCTACACCACCAACACCGGCTCCTCGACCACGCTGGACATCACCGTCACGCCGCTGGACGACACGCCGGCGCTGTCGAACGACGTGGCCCGCACCCCCGAGGACACGCCCGTCAAGATCGACGTGCTGGCCAACGACACCGACGTGGACGGCGACAAGCTGAGCATCATCGCCGTCGACGGCAAGGACATCGCCGCCGGCCCGGTGGCCGTGACCGGCGGCGTCGTGAGCCTGAATGCCGACGGCACGCTGCTCTACACGCCCAACAAGGACTACAACGGCAGCCTGACCTTCACGTACACCGCCACCGACGGCCGCACGCCGGTGACGGCCACCGTGTCGGTGGAAGTCACGCCGGTCAACGACGCGCCCACCGTGGTCGACTACAAGGTCAGCACGCCCGAGGACACGCCGCTGAACGGCAAGGTCACCGGCTCCGACGTGGACGGCGACAAGCTCACCTACACCAAGGGCAGCGACCCGACGCACGGCAGCGTGACGGTGAACCCGGACGGCAGCTACACCTACACGCCCGCCAAGGACTACAACGGCGGCGACAGCTTCACCGTGACGGTGGACGACGGCAACGGCGGCAAGACCACCTCGACCGTGACCATCAACGTGACGCCGGTGAACGATCCGCCGGTGCCTTCCAACCCGCCGGTCACGCCCCCGGGCCAGAACTTCGACCCGGCCACCGGCAACTACACGCTCACGACGCCGGAAGACACGCCCGTGAAGGGCCAGGTCGCGGCCACCGACGTGGACGGCGACCCGCTGACCTTCACCAAGAGCAGCGACCCGACGCACGGCACCGTGACGGTCAACACCGACGGCACCTACACCTACACCCCGGGCAAGGACTACAACGGCGCCGACAGCTTCACCGTGACGGTGAGCGACGGCAAGGGCGGCACCGCCACCTCGACGGTGAACGTCACCGTCACGCCCGTCAACGACGCGCCCACCGCGCCCAACACCACCGTCAGCACGCCGGAAGACACGCCCGTCAGCGGCAAGGTCGTCGGCTTCGACGTGGACGGCGACCCGCTGACCTTCACCAAGGGCAGCGACCCGACGCACGGCAGCGTGACGGTGAACCCGGACGGCAGCTACACCTACACGCCCGCCAAGGACTACAACGGCGGCGACAGCTTCACCGTGACGGTGAACGACGGCAACGGCGGCACCACCACCTCGACGGTGACCATCAACGTCACGCCGGTGAACGATCCGCCGGTGCCCAGCGACCCGCCGGTCACGCCCCCGGGCCAGAACTTCGACCCGGCCACCGGCAACTACACGCTGACGACGCCGGAAGACACGCCCGTGAAGGGCCAGGTCGCGGCCACCGACGTGGACGGCGATCCGCTGACCTTCACCAAGAGCAGCGACCCGACCCATGGCACCGTGACGGTCAACACCGACGGTACCTACACCTACACGCCCAGCCAGGACTTCAACGGCAAGGACAGCTTCACCGTGACGGTGAGCGACGGCAAGGGCGGCACCGCGACCTCGACGGTGAACGTCACCGTCACGCCGGTCAACGACGCGCCCGTGGCCGTCAACGACACCGTCACCACCGACGAGGACGTGCCGGTCAGCATCAAGGTGCTGAGCAACGACACCGACGTCGACGGCGACAAGCTGAGCATCATCGGCTTCACCCAGCCGGCCCACGGCACCGTGACCATCGGTGCCGACGGCAACCCGCTGTACACGCCCGGCCTGGACTACAACGGCAAGGACAGCTTCCAGTACACCATCAGCGACGGCAACGGCGGCACCGCCACCGCCACCGTGTCGATCACGGTGGGCGGCGTCAACGACGCACCGGTGCCCGCTGCCGACACCAACCGCACCGGCGAGGACACGACGCTGCGCGTGGCCGCCAATGCCGGCGTGCTGGTGAACGACGTCGACCCCGACGGCGACAGCATGTCCGTGAGCCGCGTCAGCATCGGCAACAGCACCGTCGATGCCGGCAAGCCCATCGAAGGCCAGTGGGGCACGCTGACGCTCAATGCCGACGGCAGCTACACCTACGCGCCCAACGCCGCGGCCCAGACCCTGGGCGCAGGCGCGAGCGGCAAGGACGTCTTCACCTACACGGTGACCGATCCCTCCGGTGCCACCGCCAGCACCACCCTGACCCTGACCGTGGACGGCGCCAACGACGCGCCCGTGGCCCCCAACCAGAGCCGCACCACGCCCGAGGACACGCCGCTGACCGGCAAGATCGTCGCCACCGACGTGGACGGCGACGCCCTGAGCTTCACCAAGGCGAGCGACCCGACGCACGGCACCGTGACGGTCAACGCCGACGGCTCCTACGTCTACCAGCCCGCGCCCGACTACAACGGCAACGACAGCTTCAGCGTCACCGTCAACGACGGCAAGGGCGGCGTCGTGGTTTCGCGCGTGGACATCGTCGTCACGCCGCTGGACGACACGCCCGCACTGTCGAACGACTTCGCGCGCACCCCTGAAGACACGCCCGTCAGGATCGACGTGCTGGCCAACGACACCGACGTGGACGGCGACAAGCTGAGCATCATCGCGGTGGACGGCAAGGACATCAGCGCCGGCCCGGTGGCCGTGACCGGCGGCGTCGTGAGCCTGAACGCCGACGGCACGCTGCTCTACACGCCCAACAAGGACTACAACGGCAACCCGACCTTCACGTACACCGCCACCGACGGCCGCACGCCCGTGACGGCCACCGTGTCGGTGGAGGTCACGCCGGTCAACGACGCGCCCCTGGCGGTCAACGACAAGGTCAACACGGCCGAAGACACGCCCATCTCCATCCCGGTGCTGCGCAACGACACCGACGTGGACGGCGACACGCTGAGCATCATCGGCTTCACGCAGCCCCAGCACGGCACCGTGACCCTCGGCGCCGACGGCAACCCGCTGTACACGCCGGGCCTCGACTACAACGGCGACGACAGCTTCACCTACACCATCAGCGACGGCAAGGGCGGCACCTCCACCGCCACCGTGTCGATCAGCGTGGGCGGCGTGAACGACGCGCCGGTGGCCGTGGCCGACGTCAACACCACCAGCCAGGACCTCGTGCTCAAGGTGGGCAACGTGGCCGGCGTGCTGGTCAACGACCGCGACGACGACGGCGACACGCTGTCGGTGCTGAAGGTCGGCATCAACGGCGCCGTGGTGGACGCGGGCATTCCGCTGGCCGGCCAGTGGGGCGTGCTGACGCTCAACGCCGACGGCAGCTACACCTATGCGCCCAACGACGCAGCCAAGGGCCTGGACGACGGCGAGAGTGCCAAGGACGTCTTCAGCTACACGGTGACCGATCCCACCGGTGCCACCTCGACCACCACGCTGACGCTCACCGTCACCGGGGTCAACGACGCGCCCGTGGCCGTGGACGACTCCGCCACCACGCCCGAAGACACCGCCATCACCATCAACGTGCTGGCCAACGACAAGGACGTGGACGTCGAGCCGCTCAGCGTCGTGCAGATCGACGGCAAGAACGCCGTCGTCGGCCAGGCCATTGCCGTCGAGCACGGCACGGCCACCCTGAACGCCAACGGCAGCATCACCTACAACCCCGATGCCGGCTACAACGGCCCGGCCAGCTTCACCTACACGGTGAGCGACGGCACGGCGCGCGACATCGCCACGGTGAACATCGTGGTGGACAGCGTGAACGATCCGCCGAACGCGCTGGACAACGTGGTCAGCGGCTTCGAGGACACGCCGCTGAACTTCGACCCGCGTTCCAACGACACCGATCCGGACGGCGACGCGCTGAACATCACGGCCATCAACGGCCAGCCCATCGCGGTGGGTTCGCCGGTGGCGCTGAAGGACGGCGTGCTGAGCCTGAATGCCGACGGCACGCTCACCTTCACGCCCAACAAGGACTTCAACGGCAAGGTCGACTTCCAGTACACGGTGGACGACGGCCGTGGCGGCACCGACACCGCCAAGGTGACGATGGACATGAAGCCGGTCAACGACGATCCGGTGCCCGTCAACCCGCCCAATCCGCCCGCGAACCAGACCTTCGACCCGGTCACGAAGAACTACAGCATCGTCACGCCCGAGGACACGCCGATCGCCGGCAAGGTCGCGGCCACCGACGTGGACGGCGACACGCTGACCTTCAGCAAGACCACCGACCCGGCCCACGGCACCGTCGTGGTCAACGCCGACGGCAGCTACACCTACACGCCGACCAAGGACTTCAACGGCAAGGACAGCTTCACCGTCACCGTGGACGACGGCAACGGCGGCAAGGCGGTCTCCACCGTGTTCGTGGACGTCACGCCGGTCAACGACGCGCCCACGGCGCCCAACTACAGCCTGACCACGCAGGAGGACACGCCGATCAGCGGCAAGGTGGTGGGCAGCGACGTGGACGGCGACCCGCTGGCCTACACCAAGGGCAGCGATCCGAAGAACGGCACCGTGGTGGTCAACGCCGACGGCACCTTCACGTACACCCCGGGCAAGGACTACAACGGCAGCGACAGCTTCACGGTGACCGTGCGCGACCCGAGCGGCGCCACCGCCACCTCGACCGTGACCATCGGCGTCACGCCGATGAACGACGCGCCCACGGTGCCCAACTACAGCCTGACGACGCCCGAAGACAAGCCCGTCAGCGGCAAGGTGGTCGGCAGCGACGTGGACGGCGATCCGCTGAGCTACACCAAGGGCAGCGACCCGGCGCACGGCAGCGTGACGGTCAACGCCGACGGCACCTTCACGTACACCCCCGCCAAGGACTACAACGGCAGCGACAGCTTCACCGTGACGGTCCGGGACCCGAGCGGCGCCACGGCCACCTCCACGGTGACCATCGGCATCGACCCGGTCAACGACAACCCGGTGCTGCCCGCCAACTACAGCACCACCACCCGTGAAGACACCACCGTCACCGGCAAGGTGGTGGCCACGGACGTGGATGGCGACAACCTGAGCTATGCCAAGGGCAGCGACCCGGCGCACGGCAGGGTGGAGGTCGGTGCGGACGGCAGCTACACGTACACGCCTGTCAAGGACTACGCGGGCAGCGACAGCTTCACCATCACGGTGAACGATGGCGCAGGCGGCACCGCCACGACGACGGTGAACGTGACCATCGCACCCGTGGCGGACACGCCCAAGGTGGTGGTGGACGTGGGCACGCCAGTGGCCACGCAGGTGACGGTCACCAGCCAGAACGCGGGCTCCACCGACCAGGGCTTCAAGGTCACGGCCACCAAGCTGGACGGCACCCCGGGCACCATCAGCTTCATCAACGGCGGCGGCGTGGTCGGCTTCGGCGTGTCCGGCGCGGCCAGCAACGGCGCGGACACCGAACTGGGCTACCAGTCCGGCAAGTCGGAGAAGCTGTCCATCGCCTTCGACCAGGCGGCCTCCAGCGCGACGCTGACCTTCTCGTACCTGAACCCGACGGAGCATGCGAGCTACACCCTGTACGACGCCGCGGGCCGGGTGATCGGCGGCGGCGTGGTCACGGGCGTGACGGACCTGATCGATCCGTCGATTACCGTGAAGAGCGACACCGGTGCGCTGATCAGCCGCATCGAGTTCGCGGCGCCCGGCACCAACGACGACTACGTGATCAACAAGGTCAGCTACGTGGTCGGCGAAACCGTGCCCGTGACGGTCAGCGCGACGCCGACTGACGTGGACAACTCGGAATTCGTCAGCAGCGTGGTGCTGCGCGTGCCGGCGGGTGCGACGCTGTCGGCCGGCACGGCCAATGCCGACGGCACGTGGACGCTGCCGCTGACCAGCAACGGCAGCTACACCGTGAACGTCGATCCGGTGACCCATGCGGTGACCATCACCGGCCTGACCATGTCGGTGCCGGCCTCGTACAGCGGCGACCTGTCGGTGACGGCCGTGGCCACCGTGTACGACACGGTGCCCAACATCACCACCACCGGCACCGGCGCCGACAGCGAAACCAACCCGCAGATCGTCGCCGCCGACGACGTGGGCAGCGTCAAGAGCGGCGCCACGCTCACCGTGTCGGCCGCCAACGGCGTGATCCAGAGCGGCGGCGACGCCGGCGGCAAGGACGTGGGAGGCAGCCTGGTGGTCACCGGCGTGCACACGGGCGGCGACGCGACCAGCGTGGCCGCCACCGCCACGGCGGCACCGGGCCAGACGCTGACCGGCCAGTACGGCAAGCTCACGCTCAACGCCGACGGCAGCTACACCTACGTGGCCGACAACGCCAGCGGCCTGCCGAGCAACAAGACGGTGACCGACACCTTCACCTACACCGTCACGGGCGAGGCCGGCAAGACCGAGACGGCGCAGCTGGTGATCTCCATCGGCGGCAACAACAACGCACCGACCATCGGCGCGGGTGCGGTGGCCTCGGTGTCCGAAGAGGGCCTGCCGGGTGGCATTGTCGACACGACCGGCAACACCGACACGACAAATGCGCGCATCGCCACGGGCACCGTGACGGTAGGCGACATCGACGGCGACACGCTGGCGGTGACCCTGGTGGCGCCGACGTCGGCGCTCACCTCGGGCGGCCAGTCCATCGTCTGGACCGGTGCCGGCACGCAGCAACTGATCGGCCACGTCGGCAGCGCCACCGGCACGGAAGCCATCCGCGTCGCCATCGGCAATGACGGTGCCTACACCGTCACGCTGAGCAAGCCGCTGGACCAGCCTTTGAAGGGCCAGGAGGACGTGAGCCAGTTCAGCGTCGGCGTGCGCGTGAGCGACGGCGCCGCTGCCACCACGGGCAGCCTGACGGTGCGCGTGGAGGACGACAGCCCGGTCGCCAGCGCCACCAGCGCCACCGGCTGGGTGCGTGCCGACAGCATCAGCATCAACTCGCTGCAGGGCGGCTGGATCAGCCCGGTGTTCGTCAACGGCACCAGCACGGTGAAGCAGACCAACACCGACAGCGACGCGCTCAACGACAAGATCACCTGGGGCTCGCCGGCGAGCGGCAACGGCCAGTCGGGCTACACCCTGGTGGACAACATCGGCTACACCAGCTCCGGCGGCTCGGCCGTGACGGCCGGCACGCCGTTCAAGCTGGCCGACTTCACGCACGAGAACTGGCCCATCTATGGGGACTCGTCCACGCTCGACAAGGTCACCATGACCATGACGGCCAATGTGGTGATCAACGGCGTGGTGACGCCGGTGAGCTTCAACGTGCTGTTCGACCACACCGAGACGCCGAACACCAACGATCCGGTCGCCTCGCGCGACATCATCAGCCTGCCCCAGCAGGACGTGATCGTGCAGGTGGGCATCGAGAGCTACACCTTCCGGGTGGAAGGCTTCAAGGATGCAAGCGGCAACCTGGTCAACACCATCTACACCAACGAGCAGGCCAGCAACACCTACAGCCTGTGGGGGAGCATCAGCTCCACCGATGCGCTGCCGCACATCACCGGCCAGGTGGGCACGACGCCGGGTGCGGACGGCCTCGCCAGCGTGGCCTGGGGCGACCTGTCGAGCCAGTACGGCAAGATGACGGCCAACGCGGACGGCACCTACGACTTCGAAGTCAGCCGTGCCACCCGCGACACGCTGGCGCCGGGCCAGACGCTGACGCAGAACTTCAGCTACACCGTGACCGACAAGGACGGCGACACCGCCACCTCGACGGTGACGATCAGGATCGAGGCGCCGAACGAGATCCAGCTGACCACCACCACGGGCCAGAACTACACCGGCACCGACCACGGCGACCGCATCGTGGGCAGCACCGGCAACGACACCATCAACGGCGGCGCCGGCGACGACTCGATCCGCGGCGGCGACGGCGCGGACAGCATCCGCGGCGGTGCCGGCAACGACATCCTGACCGGCGGCGCCGGTGCCGACACCTTCGTGTGGAAGCTGGGCGACCAGGGCACCACGCAGGCGCCGGCCCGCGACATCGTGACGGACTTCGGCACCGCGTCCAAGGCCAGCGGCGGCGACGTGCTCGACCTGCGCGACCTGCTGCAGGGCGAGAACCACAACACGGGCGTCGGCAACCTGGGCAGCTTCCTGCACTTCAGCAAGTCGGGCAGCGACACGGTGATCGACGTCAAGCACGACGGCGCGGCCGGCGGTGGCGTGACCCAGCAGATCGTGCTGAGCAACGTCGACCTGACGGCCAACAACACGCTGAACGACGCGGCGATCATCCAGAACCTGCTGAACCAGGGGAAGCTGATCACCGACTGATCCGGGACCGGGGAAGCGCGCGGCGCGTGCGCTTCTCCTTTCCTGGCGCCGGCGTACCCGCACCCCGCGTGCGGGCCGCGCTGGCCGCACAGGCGGCGCCAGCGAAAACGCCCTGCGGATGCGAGTCCGCAGGGCGTTTTCTTTGGTAGGGCAGGACGCGGCGCCCGCCGTTGGACGTGGGGCGCGGGCGGGCTGCCGTGCCGCAGCCTTTGGGTGCCGCCTCAGCGGTTCAGATACCGCGTCACCGCCGGCCCCGTCACCCCGCCGATGCCCAGCGCAGCAAGCGCGCGCCACTGGCCATGCGACGACACCTGCTCGGCATAGGCCTCCACGCCCAGCCCGCGCGCCACTTCCACCATGGCGCGCACCAGGCGGCGGTAGCTCTCGCTGCCTTCCACGCTGGCGACGAAGGAGCCGTCGATCTTGAGGTAGTGCAGCTGCAGCTCGTGAAGCCGCGGCAGCAGCGCCAGCTGGCGGCCGAAATGCTCCACGCCCAGGCGGCAGCCGTGGCGGGCCAGCAGCTGGGCGAGCAGGGCGAGGGCGTCGACGTGCTCCTCCAGGCCGCGTTCGCTCAGCTCGAAGGACAGCCACTGGCACTGCGCCGGATGCTCGCGCAGCAGCGCGTCCAGCCGTGGCAGGAAGCTCGGGTCCACCAGCGAGCGCGGCGACAGGTTGACGGCCACGGGCGCCGGCGTGCGCTGCAGCCCGTCCAGCGCCAGCCGGGTGGCGATGAGGTCGCATTCCTGCACCCAGCCCAGGCGCAGCGCGGCGGGCATGAACTGGCCGGCCGACAGCAGCGGGCTGCCCGGCGGCGCACCGGGCGGCGGTGCCATGCGCAGCATGGCCTCGTGGTGGATCAGGCTGCCGTCGGTCTGGCAGACGGGATAGAAGACCAGGGTGAAGCGCTGCTCCTGCAGGGCCTGCTGCAGCAGCGTGTCCCACGCCGATTCGCCCACCGCGAGCGAGGGGCTGCCCGGCGACGACGCCTCGGCGATGCCCTGCACGGCGCCTTCGGCGCTCATGAGCGCCGCATCCAGGCGGGCCATGACCTCGCCGGGCCGCTCGCCGCGGTGCCAGTGGCCGTGGGCCACGTCGATGCGCGCGGCCTGCGGGCGTGGCGCCAGGTCGGCCCAGCCGGACACCGGCCCGGCCGGTGCGCTGGCGGCGGCGCCCTCGGGCAGCGGGGAGAAGTCGGTGGCCAGCGTGGCGAAGCCGCTGGGCAGGGCGCCGAGGTCGGTGTTGGCGGCATCGCCCTGCGGCAGCGGCATGCCGAAGCCGCCGGGCAGCTCGGTGCCCTGGGCCTCGAGCAGCGACAGGGCCGCCGCATGGGCCCGCGCCGCCAGGTCGGCCAGCCGCGCCGGCTCCCCGCCGGGACACAGGTAGGCGAAGTCGGCGCCGTTCAGGCGCGCCAGCACATGGTCGCCCTCGGTGGGCAGGACGCCTGCCAGCACCTTGGCCATGGCGGCCAGCCAGCGGTCGGTGCGCTCGCGCCCGAGCTGGCGGTTGAGCGAGGCCAGGTTGCCCACGCGCAGCAGCAGCAGGCCGCCGGCCGTGTCGTCGGCTTCGGGGTCGAGCGCATTGCGCAGCGCGCCGACGAAGAACTCGCGGTTGGGCAATTGGGTCACCGGGTCGCGCGTGGCCTCGCCATGCAGGCGGCGGATCTGCGCCGCCTGCTCGGCGAACATGGCGTGCACCCGCGCCACCATGCGGTTGAGGGCGTGCGCCATGCTGCGCAGTTCGACGACCCGGGGCTCCTCGATGGTGTGGAAATGGCCGTTGCCCACGGCATCGGCCTGGTCGGCCATGTGCTTGAGCGGCCGGCGCAGCCAGCGCACCAGCGCCGTGATGCCCAGGCCCCACAGCAGCCCGGTGAGGGCCAGCAGCCCGCCCAGCAGCAGCGTGCCGCGCCACAGCGCCACGTAGGCGTACTGGGTGCTGGCCACCACGGTGACGCGGCCGGCCTGCTGCCAGCCGTTGCTCACCAGGGCCTCGCCCGGCGCCGCCTGCAGCGGCACGAGGGCCTTGAACCAGTCCGGCACCGCGGCGCCGGGCAGGGCGGCGGTGCGCTGGCGCTCGACCACCACCTGGCCCCGGACGTCGGTGTAGCGCACCTGCTGGAAGTGACCGCTGTCGAACAGGGCGTTGACCAGCGTCTCGGCCATGGCCGGGTCGTCGCCGCGCTGCGAGATGGACATGGCGAGCGACACCGCCGCGTCCGCGCCCTGCGCCAGCAGCTGCTGCTGCAGGTACAGCCGCGAGGTGGCGATGCTTACGGCCCAGGTGGCCAGCAGCACGGCCAGCATGGCCAGCACCACGCTCAGCCAGAGTCGTCTCAACAGGGACACAGGTCTTCTCCTCGAAAGCGGATCGGTGCGTGCGCGCGGCGGCGCGGCGCAGGCGATGGGGTCGTCATGGGATGGCGCCCTCCGCGCGCATGCGGATCAGCACGTCGCGCCAGCGGGTCAGCCGGTCCACCGGATGGGTGGCGGTGCTCCCCGACCCGGTGAAGATGCCTTCGGCGTTGAAGCTGAAGACGGGGGTGAGGTCGGTGCGCGAGCTGGCCGGCATGATGCTGGAGACCAGGCTGTCCAGCACCAGCGGCATGGCCTCGGGCGTGGCGTAGTAGCTCAGCACCATGTGGGCCTGCGTGGCGCCGCCGACGCGCGCGCGGACGTAGGTCAGGCGCAGCTTCTCCTCGGGCACGCCCATCACGCGCAGGGAAAAGTATTTGCCGATGACGTAGTCCTCGCAGTCGCCGCGGCCGCGGCCCAGGGTTTCGACGGGCGTGGCCCAGTAGTCCTCCTGGCCCCACACCTCCATGTCCTCGCCGAAGCGCACGGCGCGGTTCCAGTGTTCGTTGACCCGGCGCAGCTTTTCGCGCTCGTCCAGCTGCGCGCCGCTGTCGACCAGCGCCCGCCAGGCGCTGTACTGCTGCTGACCGTAGGCGCCATAGCGCTGGACCATGGTGCGCTCCATGAGCGCCGCGTCCCAGGCGATGGCGCCCGGCGCCCCGCCCAGCGCCAACAGCCCCGCCAGCGCCAGGGCGAGCGCGGCACGGCAGAGCCCGGCCAGGCACAGCCGCCGGGGGCGTAAAAGAGCGGAAAACAGTTGCGTAAACACGACAGGCCACGGCTGCCCGGCGGGGCGCGCGGCGGCGCTGTCATGCCGTCGGTGCGGAGAAGTTCCGGATATTGACGGAATGTTGCAACATCCTCAATAAATGTTACCTGTACGTAGAATAATTTATTAGATTCCAGCGCCTGACCCGGCGGATTGCCCGCTTCGGTCGCCCCCGAGCCTGACGGCGACCCGACGGGCGCGTCTGTTTTTTCATCCAACGGAACTCCCATCGATCGTATGTTCACGCTGACCTTCCGCCCTGTTGCCGTCGCCGCCCTGCTGGTCTGCAGCGCCGCCGTTGCCCAGACGCCGTCGACCACGGCCCCGGCGCCCACGACGATGCCGGCGTCCGCCGCCAACGCCCTGCCGCCCGCGTCGCTGGGCGATGCCGTCAACCTGGCCATCAACCGCAACCCCGAGGTGCTGGCCCGCCTGCGCAACTACCAGGCCTCCGAAGCCGACCAGGCCGTGGCCCGCGCCGCGCTGCGTCCGCAGGTGGACCTGCAGGCCTTCGCCGGCTACCAGAACAGCCGCGTGAGCGGCGGCGAGAACCAGAGCTACAGCCGCCCCGGCGCCAACCTGCAGCTGCGCCAGACGCTGTTCGACGGCGGTGGTGCCTCCAGCGACACGCGCCGTGCCGGCTTCGCCCGCCTGAGCCGCTACTACGACTACCTGGCCGTGAGCGACGAGATCGCCCTGCAGGCCGTGCAGGCCTATATCGACGTCGCCCGCTACCGCGACCTGGAGCGCCTGGCCGCCGACAACTGGGGCTTCCACAACGAGACGCGCGAGCAGCTCGACCGCCGTGCCTCGGCCGGCGTGGGCAAGCGCGTGGACCTGGAACTGGCCCAGGGCCGCGCCGCCCTGTCGCAGTCCAACTGGCTGACCGACAGCGCCAACCTGCACGACGTGAGCCAGCGCTTCCAGCGCCTGGTGGGCCAGCTGCCCGCCGCGCAGCTGTCGCCGGTGCCCGACGCCAGCAACAGCCTGCCCCCGGGCCAGCAGCTGCTGGCCGACGCCATGCGCACCAACCCGGCCTTCCAGTCGGCGGTGGCCGGCATCCGTGCCGCACGCGCCGACCTGGACGTGCGCAACGCCGCCAAGTCGCCCACGGTCGCCTTCGTGGCCCAGACCGGCACCGACAAGACGCTTTCCAGCGTCGACCAGGTGGCCCGCACGCAGAACAGCTCGGTGCAGGTGGTGCTGAACTACAACCTCTACCGCGGCGGTGCCGACGACGCCCGCGCCCGCGCCGCGCAGGAAAACGTCTACGCCTCGCAGGACGCCCGCGACCTGGCCTGCCGCAACATCCGCCAGACCGCCACCATCGCCTACAACGACCTGCGCCGCCTGCGCGAACAGCTGAACTACCTCGAGCAGCACCAGCTGTCGAGCGAGAAGGCGCGCGAGGCTTACCGCCAGCAGTTCGACATCGGCCAGCGCTCGCTGCTGGACTTGCTGGACACCGAGAACGAAGTGTTCCAGGCCCGCCGTGCCGTGGTGAACGCGCGCTACGACTACCTGCTGGCCGGCTACCGCGTGCTGCAGCAGACCAACGGCCTGCTGCCCAACCTGGGCCAGAAGCCGCTGATGGCCGATGCGCCCGAAGTGCCGGAAGGCGGCGAGGCCGAGGACGAAGCCGTGCTGTGCAGCACCGAGATGACGCCGCCCCAGGTGCTGGACACGGCCGCCGTGGTCGCCTCGCGTCCGCCGCTGCAGCCCACGCCCGGCCAGACCATGCCGGCGCCGACCACGCTGCCCGCGCCCACGCCGCTGCCCGGCGCGCCGGCTGCCGACATTTCGGGCGTGGCCCCCACCGTGCAGGCCTGGGCCCGCACCTGGTCGGCCAAGGACCTGAACAACTACATGGCCTTCTATTCCCCCAGCTTCCGCCCGCAGCAGGGCAGCGTGGACGCCTGGAAGTCGCTGCGCACGACCCGCGTGACCAAGGCCGGCCCGATCAGCGTGGTGGTGGAGAACCTGCAGGTGCGCGCCGACGGTGCCAATGCCGCCGTCGCCACCTTCAAGCAGACCTACCGCTCGGACGACTACAACGACGTGGTCAACAAGACGCTGCGTTTCGTGCGCGAAGGCCAGGCCTGGAAGATCCAGTCCGAGGTGGCCACGCCGGCGCGCTGAGCCGCCACCGGCCGCGCGGCGCGCGGCCTCCCATGAACGACGGGCCCTTCGGGGCCCGTTGCGCTTTCAGGGCGCCCCGGCGCAGAAGGGGCGGGCGCCTTGAAGGAGTGCATGGATGCACCATCGAGAGAATATGTATCCAATCTTCTGGTGCAATCGTTCCTTGGCGAGCCGATGGAGATAGGACGCGTTAAGAGAAAACGCTGAATCCATGGCGCCAACAGATTGGATACAAAGTGGCACGCCCATTGCTTGATGACCGGCATCCGGCCTCGCGCCGATCCTGTCGTTCAACCTTTCGGGGAATGCCCATGCGCCGATTCATCGCTCCTCTTCTGGTGGCCGCTGCCGCCCTGATGCCGCTCGCCGGCCAGGCGCAGGACGCCATCAAGCTCGGCTATGCCAAGTGCGCGCACTGCACGCCGCTGGCCCTCACGCCGCAGAACGCCAATCCCGCCAACGTCAAGCTGGAGGCCACCGGCTTCAACACCGGCAACGACGTGCTGACGGCCCTGCTGTCCAAGAGCATCGACGTCGCCCAGGTCACCTACCTGCACTACGCAACGGCGCTGGACAAGGGCTTCGACGTGGTCGCCATCTCGGGCCAGATCAACGGCGGCTCGCAGATCCTGGTCGGCAACGACCTGCCGGTGGGCGAGAACGACTGGGCGGGCCTGAAGAAGCTCATCGCCGACTACAAGGCCCAGGGCAAGCCCTTCCGGGTGGCGGCCTCGCGCGGCAATGCGCAGGACATCCACATGCGCGGTGCCTTCGCCAAGCAGGGCATCGACATCAACAAGGACGTCCAGTTCATCAACATCCCCAATCCGTCGGACCACGTGCAGGCCCTGCGCCGCGGCGAGGTGGAACTGATCTGCTCGGTCGACCCCTTCGCCACCCAGATCCGCGAGGTGAAGGCCGCCAAGTTCTTCACCTATCCCTACGACCAGGCGGCCGGCAAGCTCACCAACCTGATCGTCACCCGCTCGGACGTGATCGCCAGCAAGCCCAAGGCGGTGGAAGAGACGGTGCGCGCCATCGTCAAGGTCAACGAGCTGATGGAGAAGGACAAGGGCCTGTTCATCGACACCATCCAGAAGGTGACCGGCCTGGACAAGGCCATTGCCACCGGCGCCGCGGCCAACCTGTATCCCGACTACCGCATCCACCGCGCCTCGGCCGTGGCCATCGCGCAGATGATGCGCGACCTGAAGTACATCAACACCGACGTGACGGCGGCGGTCCAGAAGAACATCGACTACCGCTTCCTCGAGGCCGCGACGGGCAAGCCCAAGTCGCAGCTGGGCGACTGAGGCGGCGGGCGGGACGACGATGGCGGATTCCTCCACCACCACGCTGCCGGCCGCCGCCGCGCCGGCGCACGCGCTGCCGGCCTGGAAGCGGCTGTACCGGCGCATCGAGCGCGCCATCGTGCCGGCCCTGGTGCTGATCGGCTGGGAGATCTTCTCCCGCTCCGGCGTGCTGCCGCCCGCGCTGCTGCCGGCGCCCTCGCAGGTGCTGGTGGCCTGGGCCGACTGGGTGTTCGGCACCGACGGCAACACGCAGACCTATTCGGGCCGCTGGATCTTCGACGTGGCGGCCAGCGCCGGCCGCGTGTCCGCCGGCTTTGCGCTGGCGGCGGCGCTGGGCATCGGCCTGGGCATGGCCATCGGCTGGTCGCGCACCGTCGAGAAGCTGATCGAGCCGCTGCTGCAGGTGCTGCGGCCGGTGCCGCCGGTGTCATGGATCCCGCTGGCCATCATCTGGTTCGGCATCGCCAACAAGCCGGCCATCTTCCTGGTGTTCCTGGGCTCCTTCTTTCCGGTGCTGCTGTCGACCATCCACGGCGTGAAGACCTGCGACCGCAACCTGCTGCGCGCGGGCGCCATGGCCGGCGGCACGCCGCGGCTGCTGCTGCGGCACATCGTCTTTCCGGCGGCGCTGCCCAGCATCTTCTCGGGCCTGCGCATCGCCATCGGCTCGGCCTGGATGCTGACCGTCACGGCCGAGATGGTGGCGGTGAAGAGCGGCGTGGGCTATGTGCTCTGGGATTCGTACTACTTCCTGCGCTACGACATCGTCATCGCCGCCATGGCCAGCATCGGCCTGCTCGGCTACTGCAGCGACTGGCTGATCAAGCTGCTGTCGGCGCGCGTGCTGCGCTGGCAGCGCGGCTCCACCCTGCAGTCGAAGGAGGGCTGAGCCATGAGCCTCATCACCATCCAGAACGTCTCGCGCCATTTCGAGGACCCGCGCCGCGGCAGCGCCGTGAAGGCACTCGATGACGTGAGCCTGAGCGTCGGCCGCAACGAATTCCTCTGCCTGCTGGGCCCCAGCGGCTGCGGCAAGTCCACGCTGCTGAACATGATTGCCGGCTTCGACCATCCCACGCGCGGCGTGGTGGCCGTGGGCGGCCGGCCGGTGACGGCGCCGGGCGTGGACCGCGGCGTGGTCTTCCAGCAGCCCACACTGATGCCGTGGCTGCCGGTGTGGGAGAACGTGGCCTTCCACCTGACCATGCGCGGCCTGCCCAAGGCCGAGCGGCGCAAGAGGGCGCAGCACTTCATCGACATGGTGGGCCTGCGCGGCTTCGAGAACCACTTTCCCAGCGAGCTGTCCGGCGGCATGAACCAGCGCGTGGGCATCGCCCGGGCGCTGCTGATGAACCCGGAGGTGATCCTGATGGACGAGCCCTTCGGCGCGCTGGACGAGCAGACCAAGATGGACATGCATGCCGAGCTGGTGCGCATCTGGCGCGACAGCCAGAGCACCATCGTCTTCGTCACGCACGGCATCGAGGAATCGCTGGCGCTGGGCACGCACATCGCCGTGATGTCGGCGCGGCCGGGCCGCATCCGCGAGCTGATCGATGTCGACCTGCCGCGCCCGCGCGATTCCACCAGCCCGCGCTTCAACGACTACAAACGCCACATCCTGCAACTGCTGCGGCCCGAGGGCGTGGCCACGCCGGCCGCCGCCGCGCATGGCTGACACCGCGCCCGTCACCTTCGTCACCGGCGCTGCGGGCTTCGTCGGCCTGGCGCTGGTCGAGCACCTGCTGGCACGGGGCGAGACGGTGGTCGGCTGGGATGCGGCGCCCTTGCCCGAAGGCGCTCAGCAGGCACTGGCCGCGCTGCCCGGCCGCTTCACGGCCTTGCGCGGCGACGTGTGCGACGCGTCGGCCTTCGAAGCGGCGCTGGCCGTGCACCGGCCGCAGCGCCTGGTGATCCTGGCCGCCGTGACGGCCGCGGCCGAGCGCGAACGTCGCGCGCCGGAGGGCATCTTCGCCGTCAACCTGGTGGCCGTGACGACGGCGATGCGGCTGGCGGCGTCGCAGGGCGTACGGCGGGTGCTGCTGGCCAGTTCGGGCTCGGCCTACGGCGCCAGCGGGCGCGGGCCGGGCCTGCTGCACGAGACCCACACGCCGCTGCAGCCCGAGGGGCTGTACGGCATCTCCAAGATGGCCGCCGAGGCCGCGGCCCGGCGCTTGGCGGACCTGCTGGGTCTGGACCTGTGCATCGGCCGCCTGGGCACCTGCTTCGGCCCCTGGGAGCGCGACACCGGCGTGCGCGACACGCCCAGCGCCCCCTTGCAGGCGCTGCGCCTGCTGCGCGCCGGTCATGCGGTCCGGCTGTCGAGGCCGCTGCGGCGGGACTGGCTCTATGTGCGCGATGCGGCGGCCGCGCTCGCGGCGCTGCTGGACGCCGCGGCGCCTGCACAGCCCGTCTACAACCTGGCCGCCGGCTTCGAATGGTCGGTGGCCGATTGGTGCGCCTGGTTGTGTTCGCAGCCGGGCTTCGAGGGCGCCGATTGGGCCATTGCCGACGCGGGCCAAGCGGCCAACGTCGACCCCTACGCCGACTATGACCGCGCCAGCATGGCCATCACCGCCCTGCGCCGTGACACGGGCTTCGTGCCGCGCTACGACCTGGCGCGCGCGGGTGCCGACTTCCTGGCTTGGCTGCAAAGCCAAGATGAGCTGGCCCATGCCTGAAGGTCGGACCCCCGCGCTCTGCCGCGTCCCGAGCCCCTCTCCCCTCGCGGGAGAGGGGTTGGGGAGAGGGGGCGCTCGCGCCACCACGGCCCCGCGCTTGGCCCAGGCCGCCGCCCCCTCTCCCCAGCC
>NZ_LDSL01000127.1 GCF_001476815.1 Pseudacidovorax intermedius
CGTGCCCCTGGCCGGCCTGCCCGGCGAGCGGCCGCTGGACCTGTCGCAGGCCGGCCTGCGCAGCGTGTCGCCGGTGCACCTGGAGTACATGCGCAACATGGGCACGCTGGCGTCCATGTCGGTGTCGCTGGTGGTGCAGGGGCGGCTGTGGGGCCTCATCTCCTGCCACAACCACGCGCCGCGCCTGCTGTCGCCGGCCACGCGCCTGGCCTGCGAGCATCTGGGCCGGCTGGTGTCGCTGCAGATCCAGGCCAAGGAAAGCAATGCCTCGGCCTCGCAGCGGCTGGAGCTGCGCAAGCTGATCCTGGAGATCGTCTCCCACCTGTCCGACAGCGACGCCAGCCTGCAGCGCCTGCTGACCGAGCCGGTGCCGCTGCTGCGCCTGGCGCGCGCCGCCGGCGCCGCCGTCGTGCTCGACGACGAGGTCTGGACCACCGGCGAGACGCCGCCCAAGGCCGACGTGCTGGCGCTGGCCGGCTGGATCGCCGGGCTGGACCGGCCGGTCTATGCCAACGACGCCCTGGGCGCGCAGGCCGTGCCGGCCTGGCCCGCCGGCCACGGCATCGCGGGCTGCCTGGCGGTGTCCATCTCGCAGGTGCACCGCCACCTGGTGCTCTGGTTCCGGCCCGAGCACGTGCGCACCATCACCTGGGCCGGCGATCCGCGCAAGGAAGTGCGGCCCGAGGACGGCCGCATCCATCCGCGGCGCAGCTTCTCCAGCTGGGCGCAGAAGATCCGTGGCCGCAGCCGGCCCTGGACGGCCGAGGAAGTCGCCGCCGCCGACGAGCTGCGCCAGGCCCTCATCGGCATCGTGCTGCAGCGCGCCGAGGAGATGGCCGCCGTCGCCACCGAGCTGAGCCGCGTCAACCGCGAGCTGGAGGCCTTTTCGTACACCGTCTCGCACGACCTGCGCGCGCCCATGCGGCACATCGCCGGCTTCGTCGACCTGGTGGTGGACATGGAAGGGCGCGAGCTGTCGGAGCGGGCGCTGCGCTACCTGTCCAACGTCAAGGACGCCGCCGCCTTCGCCGGCGAGCTGGTCGATGCGCTGCTGGACTTCTCCCGCATGGGGCGCACCGCGCTCAAGCTGCGCCCGGTCAAGATGGGCGACCTGGTCGAGGGCCTGATCCACGAGCTGTCGCGCGGCGACGGCGGCCGCAGCGTGCAGTGGCACGTGGACGCCCCGCTGCCCGTGCTGGAGGCCGATCCGCTGCTGATCCAGGTGGCCGCGCGCAACCTGCTGGCCAATGCGCTCAAGTACACGCGCGGCACCAGTCCCGCGGTGATCCACGTGCGCGCGGTGCAGGCGGCCGACGGCTGCGGCATCGAGGTCGAGGACAATGGCGTCGGCTTCGAAATGAAGTACGTGGGCAAGCTCTTCGGCGTGTTCCAGCGGCTGCATGCCGCGGAGGAATTCGAAGGCACCGGCATCGGCCTCGCCAACGTCAAGCGCATCGTCGAGCGCCATGGCGGCCGGGTCTGGGCGCAGGGCGAACCCGGCCATGGTGCGCGCTTCGGCTTCGTGCTGCCCCCCCATCCCCCCGGTCCGACCCAGGACGGAGAACCGAATGCTTAAGCCCATCTTGCTGGTCGAGGACGACAAGCGGGACCTCGAACTCACCCTCATGGCGCTGGAGCGCAGCCAGCTCGCCAACGAGGTGATCACGCTGCGCGACGGCGCCCAGGCCCTGGCCTACCTCAACCAGGAAGGCGAATTCGCCGACCGCGCCGCGGGCAACCCGGCGGTGATCCTGCTCGACCTCAAGCTGCCCAAGGTGGACGGCCTGGAGGTGCTGGAGCACGTGCGCGCCAACCCGGCGCTGCGCAGCGTGCCGGTGGTCATGCTCACCTCCTCGCAGCAGGAGTCCGACGTGCTGCGCAGCTACGAGCTGGGCGTCAACGCCTACGTCGTCAAGCCGGTGGACTTCAAGCAGTTCGTCTCGGCCATCGCCGACCTGGGCGTCTTCTGGGCGGTGCTCAACGAGCCGCCGCCCGGCTCGGTCAAGACCTCCCGCCGCTATGAGTGAGGAGGTGGACGGCCGCGGGCCGCCTTCCGCGCAGGCGCCGGCAGCGGGGCCAGCGCGCACGCCGCTGCGCGTGCTCATGCTCGAGGACTCGGCCTTCGACGCCGAATTGCTCATGGAAGCCCTGCGGCGCGCCTATGCGCATGCCGAGGTCACCACGGTGCGCAACGAGGCCGGCTATGCCGCCGCCCTGCGCGAGGGCCGCTTCGAGCTGATCCTGTCCGACTTCGAACTGCCCGGCTACTCGGGCCAGCAGGCGCTGGAGCTGGCGCGCAGCCTGGCGCCGCAGGTGCCCTTCGTCTTCGTCTCCGGCGTGATCGGCGAGGACAACGCCGTCGAGCTGCTGCGCCAGGGCGCCACCGACTACGTCAGCAAGGGCCGCCTGGCGCGCCTGCCCATGGTGGTGGACCGCGCCCTGCGCGAGGTGGCGGTGCGCGACGCCCGCAGCCGCGCCGAGCGGGCGCTGCAGGACAACGACCTGCTCTTCGGCCGCCTGGTCGATTCGCTGACCGACTATGCCGTCGTCCTGCTCGACGCCCAGGGCCGCGTGCTGCGCTGGAACCTCGGCGCGCGCCAGATCCTCGGCGGCAGCGAGAGCCAGGCGCTGGGCCGGCCGATCCACGATTTCCTGGTCAGCCGCGACGGCCCCTCGCTGCCCGAATGGCTGCATGCGAGCCGGGCGCAGGGCCGCTTCAACGCGCAGCAATGGCTGCTGCCGGCCGGCGGCGAGCCCTGCTGGGCCGACGTGGTCGTCGCCTGCCTGGGTGCCGACGAGGCCGGCGTGGCGCTGCCGGTGGCCACCGCGCGCGTGTGCTACTGCCTCATCATCCGCGACCGCACGGCCGAGCACCGCAACGCCGAGGCGCTGCGCGCCGCCGTCGCGCAGGCCGAGGCGGCCCAGGGCGAGATGGCCCGCGCCAACGAGGCCAAGGACCGCTTCCTGGCCATCGTCTCGCACGAGCTGCGCAACCCGCTGGCGGCCATCTCCTTCGCGGCCCAGCTGCTGCAGCGCCTGGCCACCGTGCCCGAGCGGCACAAGGAGCTGATCCCCGGCATCCGCCGCAACGTCGAGCTGGAGGCGCGCCTCATCGACGACCTGCTGGACGTCTCCACCATCACCAGCGGCAAGCTCAGCCTGCGCGCCGACCGGCTCGACGCCGCACCGCTGGTCGCCGAGGTGGGCGAGATGGTGCGCGGCGCGCTGGCCGAGAAAAAGCTCAAGCTCAGCGTGCGCGGCGTGGCCGAGGGCGCCTGGGTGCGGGCCGACGGCGCGCGGCTCAAGCAGGTCATTGCCAACCTGCTGCGCAACGCCATCAAGTTCAGCCCGGCCGGCGCCACCATCCGGCTCGAATCGGCGGTGGAGAACGGCCAGTTCGTCGTGCGCGTGGTCGACCACGGCATCGGCATCGCGGCCGATGCGCTGGAGCGCATCTTCAAGGCCTTCGAGCAGGCCGACCGCGAGGTCGCCCGCCAGTTCGGCGGCCTGGGCCTGGGCCTGGCCATTGCGCGGCACCTGGTGCTGGAGCACGGCGGCACGCTCACCGCCAGCAGCGACGGCCCCGGGCAGGGCGCCACCTTCGAGATGCGCCTGCCCCTGGCCGACCGCGAGGAAACCCAGCCGCTGGCCGGCGACGCACTGCCGCCGGCCCCCGCACCGGCCGCCGGCGGCCATGGCGCGCGCGTGCTGATGGTGGAGGACAACGTGCAGGCGGCCGAGCTGCTCATGCTCTTCCTGCAGGACTACGGCTATGCCATCACCCATGCGGCGACGGTGGCCGACGGCCTGGCCTGTGCCGGGCGCCAGGAATTCGACGTCGTGCTGACCGACCTGGGCCTGCCCGACGGCAGCGGCGTGGAGATCGGCCGCGCCCTGGGCGCGCGCCTGCCGGTGGTGGCCCTCAGCGGCTACGGCAGTCCCATCGACCGCCAGCGCACGCAGGCCGCCGGCTTCGCCGCCCACCTGGTCAAGCCGGCCGATCCGGAGGTGGTGCACGAGACGCTGCAGGCGGCGCTGCGGCGCGGCTTGGCCCTGCCCCAGGCGCAGTCCTAGCCCTGCACCGTCACCGGCGGCAGGCTGCCGCCGTCCTTGAGCGGCACGGCCAGGTCGGCCAGCAGCGGCAGCACCTGGCGGGCGGCGCGTTCGCCCTCGGCGATGGCGGGCGCGGCGCGGTGGAAGTCCATGGCCGCGATGTCCGACAGGCGCGGGCGCACCAGCACGTCCGCCGGCTCGCCGGCCATGCGGCTCTGGGTGATGCGCACCTGCATGATGTTGAGGCTGGTGCCCAGCACGTCCAGGAGCGAGGGCATCTCCAGCCCCTGCGCCGGCGCCCGGGGCGCGGGCCGCAGCTTGCCAAGCACCGTGGCCAGCACGCCGGCCGCGGCGGGCGGGCTGGCCGCCACCGCGCTGCCCGTCGCCTCGTGCGCGTCGGGAGAGGCGGTGCGGTTGCGCCGGCCGATCAGGTCCCAGTTGAGGTCGACGGCGATCACCAGGTCGGCGCCCATGGCGCGGCACAGCGACACCGGAATGGGGTTGACCAGGCCGCCGTCCACCAGCAGGCGCTCGTCCTGCTGCGCCGGGGTGAACAGGCCGGGCAGCGCCATCGAGGCGCGCACGGCGTCGATCACCGGGCCTTCGCGCAGCCAGACCTCGCGGCCGGTGGCCAGCTCGGTCGCCACGCAGCCGAAGGCGCGCGGCAGGTCGGCGAAGGCCGGGTCCTGCGAATGCTCGCGGAAGAACTTCAGCAGCTTGCCGCCTTCGATCAGGCCGCCGCCCATCTTGAGGTCCAGCATGCCGACCACGCCCGACCAGGTGAGCTTGCGCAGCCAGCCTTCCAGCCAGTCCAACTGGCCGGCGGCATAGATGGCGCCCACCAGCGCACCGATGGAGGTGCCGCAGACCACGTCGGGCGCATAGCCCGCTTCTTCCAGCGTGCGGATCACCCCGATGTGCGACCAGCCCCGCGCCGAGCCGCTGCCCAGCGCCAGGCCGATGCGGGGGCGCCGCCGCATCAGAAATCCACCAGGCTGAGGCCGACCCCCAGAACGGTGCGCTTGCGGTTGTAGTCGACCAGCGTGTCGCCGTAGCCGTGGAACAGCTGCACGTACCAGCGCAGGTCGCTCTTCGCCGGATCGCCGATGGCGCGCAGCCATTCCAGCCGCACCGCGCCCTTGCCGCTGCCGCCCAGCACGCCGCGCACGGTGGCGCGCCAGGTGGTGGCCGGGTCCGGGTTCCAGCTGCCGATGATCTCGCTGTGGCCCAGGAATTTGGTGATGTCCGGGTTGTCGTCGTCGGCGGCGCTTTCCTTGATGCGCTGCCAGACGCGGGCCGTGAGGGTGAAGCGGTTGTCCAGCTCCATGCCGCCCATCAGGTAGACCCGGTTCCAGCTGCGCGACAGCGGCAGGCTCTGGCCGTTGGACTGGTGCACGATGCCCAGGCCCGCATAGCGCCAGCGCCAGCCGCCCGGCAGCGCCAGGTCGACCGGGTAGGCGTACATGAGCTCGGGCTCGTGGTCGGTGGTGCGGAAGGGCCGCGACAGGTCGCCGTTGAACACCTGCCAGGTGGACTGCTGCGTGTAGCCGAACCACAGCGAGTCCTTGCGCAGCGGGTCGCCGCCGGTCAGCAGGCCCTGGGCGAGCTTGGTGCGCACCGACAGGCCGATGCGCATTTCCGTCGGCTGGTAGGCGGTGGGCGTGCCGGTGTGGCCCTCGGCGGGCGAGGTGGGCGTCTGCGGCCGGCCGTCGGCGGTGGTGATGGACACGCTCAGCGGCCGGTAGCCGCGGAAGGTGAAGGTGCCGCAGCTGCTGCCTTCTTCGAGCTCCCAGAAGCGCGACAGGGTGGAGTACTGCCGGTCGCGGCAGCCCTCGGGCTCGGCCACGGCGATCACGCGGGTGGCGGGTTGGGCCACGTCCACGGGCTTCTGCAGGGCGGGCGCGTCGGGCGGCTGGGCGGTGGCCAGCGCGGCCGGTGCCGGCGGCAGGCTGGCGGCGGGCGCCTGCTGCTGCAGCGCCCAGCGGTCGAAGCAGGCCAGGCGGGCGGCGTTGTCGGCCGACAGGCGGGCGCACTGCTGCCAGGTGAGCTGGGCGTCGGCCAGCGGGCTCGGGGGCAGGCCCGGCGCCGGGGCCGGCTGCGTGGCCTGGGTCTGGGCGGCGACGGGCAGGGCCAGCGCCGCCGCCGTGGCCGCGAGGACCAGGGCCGAACGCCGCGGCGTCAGGGGGAAGGGCGTTTGCGCAGAACGACGGGCACGCTCTGTTCGTTGGCGGTATTGCGCCATGTTCCAGTGAACTCCTTGCCGCACGAGGCGGGCTGCAGGTCTGCGGTCCAGACCGCGCTGATGCTGCGGCCGTCCCGGGATTCGTCGAGGCTGAGCTGGCCGTCGTCGTTGATGTCGCCGGCCAGCTGGGCCAGCGGGGCGCCGGCCCGGGCGATGGTGCCACGAACGCTGCCGGCGTATTCGGGATGCGGCAGCAATTGCACGTCGGCGACGGACGCGTCCTTGCCGAACCGCGCATCCCACCAGCCGTAGAGCGCCTGCGGCTTCATCTCGGCCGCACTTTCCGGACAGCCCGGCGGCGCGAGGCGGGGTGCGGCGCAGCCGGCGGCAGCCAGCGCGACGGCGAGGGGCGGCAGCAGGCGCATCATCGGCGGCTCCTTCCTGGTCTTGTCGTTCGTCGGTATTCGGTTCAGCTGGACGGCTCGGCGGCGGACGCGGCGGCGCGGCGCGCGAACTCGGCGCGCAGGGCCTTGAGCTTCTCGCGCGGGTCTTCCCTGGCCGTGGTCTTGTCCAGCGCCATCTCGGCGATGAAGCGGCTGGGCGTGGCCTGCACCATCTCGCGGCCCTTCTTGCGGCGCTTCATCCAGCTCACGGCCAGGGTGCGCTGGGCGCGGGTGATGCCGACGTACATCAGGCGGCGCTCTTCCTGCAGGCGCTCGGCGACGTTCTCGGCCACCTTCTCCTGCCGGCCCTCGTCGTCCTCGAGCTTGAAGGGCAGCAGGCCCTCGTTCACGCCGACCAGCAGCACGTGCGGCCATTCCAGGCCCTTGGAGGCATGCAGCGTGGACAGCGTGAGCACGTTCTGGTCCTGCTCGCGCTCGCTGATGGTGGACAGCAGCGAGATGGTCTGCGCGACTTCCAGCAGGCTCTTGGCCTCGGGCCCGGCGGTGGCGCCGGAGGCGTCCTCGACCTGGCCGCCGCAGCGCTGCGACATCCAGTCGCAGAACTCCAGCACGTTGGTCCAGCGGCTGGCGGCGGCCTGCTCGCTGTCCTCGCCGTCGTAGAGGTGCTTCTCGTAGTCGATGTCCTTGAGCCAGTCCATGAGGAAGGCGCGCGCACCCTCGGCGCCCACGGTGTGGCGGGCGCGGTACTCCAGGTCGTTGATGTAGCGGCCGAACTCGTGCAGGCCCTCGATGCCGCGCTTGGGCACGGCGCTGGGCAGCGAGGGCGAGAACAGCGCCTCGAACAGGCTGACCTTGTACTGGCTGGCGAACACGCCCAGCTGCTGCAGCGTGGTGTGGCCGATGCCGCGCTTGGGCGTGGTCACGGCGCGCAGGAAGGCCGGGTCGTCGTCGTTGTTGACCCACAGGCGGAACCAGCCGCACAGGTCCTTGATCTCGGCGCGGTCGAAGAAGCTCTGGCCGCCCGACACCTTGTAGGGAATGTTGGCCCGCCGCAGCGCCTGCTCGAAGATGCGCGCCTGGTGGTTGGCCCGGTAGAGGATGGCGAAGTCGCGCCATTCCTTGTGCGTCGAGCTTTCGCGCAGGCCCTGGATGCGGGCCACGGCGCGCTCGGCCTCGTGCTGCTCGTTGTCGCAGTCCACCACGCGCACCGGCTCGCCCTCGCCCAGCTCGCTGAACAGCGTCTTGGGAAAGAGCTTGGGGTTGGGCCCGATCACGTTGTTGGCCGCACGCAGGATGGCGCTGGTGGAGCGGTAGTTCTGCTCCAGCTTGATGACCTTGAGCTGCGGATAGTCGATCGGCAGCTTCTTGAGGTTGTCCAGCGTGGCGCCGCGCCAGCCGTAGATGGACTGGTCGTCGTCGCCCACGGCGGTGAAGCGGCCGCGCTCGCCGGCCAGCAGCTTGAGCACCTCGTACTGCGTGGCGTTGGTGTCCTGGTATTCGTCCACCAGGATGTGGCCGAGCAGCTTCTGCCACTTGTCGCGCACCGCCTCGTGCTTGTGCAGCAGCTGCAGCGGCATGCCGATCAGGTCGTCGAAGTCCACGCTCTGGTAGGCCGTCAGGCGCTCCTCGTAGCGGGCCATGATCTTCGCGGTGATGCGCTCGTTGTCGTCCACCGCCTGGGCCTCGGCCTCGGCCGCATTGAGGCCCATGTTCTTCCACTTGCTGATCGTCCACTGCCAGATGCGGGCGGTGGCCGTGTCGGTGGTGCCGCCGGCGTCCTTGAGGATCTTGGTGACGTCGTCCGCGTCCAGGATGCTGAACTGCGGCTTGAGGCCCAGCACGCCGCCGTCCTCGCGCATCATGCGCACGCCCAGCGCGTGGAAGGTGCACACCACCACGTGCTTGGCGTCGCGGCCGATCAGGCCCTTGGCCCGCTCGCGCATCTCGGCCGCGGCCTTGTTGGTGAAGGTGATGGCCGCGATGCGCTTGGGCTCCAGTCCGGCCTGGATCAGCCGCGCGATCTTGTGCGTGATCACCCGCGTCTTGCCCGAGCCCGCGCCGGCGAGCACCAGGCAGGGCCCGTGGAGGTAGTTGACCGCTTCCTGCTGGGCGAGATTGAGGCCGGAGGACATGGCGAAGAGGGGGAGGGGGACGCTGGCGGCGCGCGGCGCTGGATCGGCCGGGCGCAAAAGCGCGCAATGATACTGGCGGGGGGCCGCGGCGCTGCCGCCCGGAGCCAGCGACGAGAATGCGCCGCCGTGCCCGCCGTCTTCGCCGCCACCGTTCCCTTCTTCGCCCTCATCGCGCTCGGCTACCTGGCCGCCCGGCGCGGGCTGATGCCGCTGGAGGCGATTCCGGGGCTCAACGGCTTCGTGCTCTATTTCGCGCTGCCCTGCCTGCTCTACCGCTTCGCGGCCGGAACGCCGCTGGCGCAGTTGCTGGACGCGCGGGTGGTGGCCGTCTGGGGCGTGGCGGCGATGGCCGTGGTGGCCCTGGCCACGGCGGCGGCCCGCCGCGCCGGCCACCGCTGGAACGACGCCGCCTTCGGCGCGCTGGTGGCCGCCTTTCCCAACACCGGCTTCATGGGCGTGCCGCTGCTGGCGGCGCTGCTGGGGCCGGCCGTGGCCGGGCCGGTGATCGTGACCATCGCCTTCGACATGATCGTCACCTCCTCGCTGTGCATCGCGCTGTCGCGGCTGGACACCCACCAGGGCGGCGCCGCCGCGCAGGCGGTGCGGCGGGCGCTGGCGGGCATCGTGCGCAACCCGATGCCCTGGGCCATCGTGCTGGGCGCCCTGGCCTCGGCGCTGCAGTGGCGGCTGCCGGCGCCGGCCGAGCGCACGCTGGGCATGCTGGCGGACGCCGCCTCGCCGGCGGCGCTGTTCACCATCGGCGCGGTGCTGGCCCGTTCGGCCCTGCGCGCCCGCGCGGCCGGCGCCCAGCCGCCGCTGAAAGACGCCCTGCGCGACCTGCTGCCGGTGGTCGGCTTCAAGCTGCTGCTGCATCCGCTGCTGGTGCTGGGGCTGGTGGCGACGCTGTCGGCGGCCGGGCTCGGCCTGTCGCCCCTGGCCGGCGTGGCGCTGGTGCTGACGGCGGCGCTGCCCAGCGCCAGCAACGTGTCGATGCTGGCCGAGCGCTACGGCGCCGACACCGGCCGGGTGGCGCGCATCATCCTTTGGACCACGGTGGCCGCCTTCTTCAGTTTTCCGCTGGCGGTCGGGCTGGTGCACGGACGCTGACGCCCCGGGTTTCCACCAACGCCAAAACCGCCTTGCGGCAGGCGTCCATGCGTGAATTTCCTACGCCGGAAAGTGACGGCGCCGCCTAATGTGTCTCCATGTTTCCGAGGTTCTGATCATGCAAACATGGGTTCGCGTGATGGTCGCCGTGGCGGCGCTGGCCGCGGTGGGCCTGATGGCTTTTCAAGGCCAGTCCCGCTGGGCGGCCGGTGTGCTGGCCGTCACGGCGGTGGTGCTGGCGTTGGCCGGCTGGGTGGGGCGCCGCGCCGCGCGCCGCCGCGGGCTGGCCTACGTGCAGGTCATCAAGCCGCCGCTGGGCTTCGTGGAGCACCGGCAGGCCTGATCATCGGGGCGGGTTCGTTCGCAGCTTTTCAAATCAGCTGCGGGTCCACGTCGACCAGCCAGCGGATGATGCCCTGGCCCTCCGGGCCGCGCCGCAGCGCATGCAGGCGCGGATGCCACTGCGCCAGCAGCCGCTGCAGGGCCACGCGCGATTCGCTCTCCACCAGCATCTGTGCCCGTTCCACGTTGGCCACGCGCTGGATCGTGAGCGGCACCGCCGGGTAGCGCTGAACGGCCGCGGCTTCCGGCAGGTCTTCCACATCCGCACTCGCCGCCGTCAAGAAGCCCTGCGCCGCTTCCTGCGTGCGCGCGTCGGCCCGCAGCAGGGCCTGGAAGGAGAAGGGCGGCAGGCTGGCCGCCCGGCGCTCCTCCAGCTGCTGCGCGGCGAAGGCCGGATAGTCGTGCCGGCGCAGCGCGCCGAACAGCGGGTGCTGCGGATGGAAGGTCTGGATCCACATCTCCGCCCGGCTGCCCTGCGCCGCCAGCCAGGCGCTGTCGCGGCCGGCGCGGCCGCCCGACTGCATCAGCAGCGAGAACAGCCGCTCCGGCGCGCGGAAGTCGCTGGAGAAGAGCGCGCCGTCCGGGTTGACGGCCGCCACCAGCGTGATGCGCCGGAAGTCGTGGCCCTTGGCGATCATCTGCGTGCCCACCAGCACGTCCACCGCACCCTCGTGCACCTGCGCCAGCTGCCGGGCCAGTTCGCCCTCGTGGCGGGTGCTGTCGGCGTCGATGCGGGCGATGCGCACCGGGCCGCCGCCGTCCGCCTCGGGGCGCTGCACGCCGGCCAGCAGCTCGGCCAGCTCTTCCTCCAGCCGCTCGGTGCCGCGGCCCACGGGCGCGATGTCCAGGTTGCCGCAGGCCGGGCAGGCACGCGGCACCCGCTCGGCGAAGCCGCAGTGGTGGCAGCGCAGGCTGCGGTCGATCTTGTGGAAGACGCGGTAGGCGCTGCAGTGCGGGCATTCGCTCTTCCAGCCGCAGTCGCCGCAGGCCAGCACGGGCGCGTAGCCGCGGCGGTTGAGCAGCAGCATGCTCTGCTCGCCGCGGGCGACGCGCTGGGCGATGGCGTCAACCAGCCCGGCCGACAGGCGGGTGCGCGGCGGCTGCAGGTTCATGTCCACCAGCCGCACGGCGGGCAGGTCGCCCGCGCCGACGCGGCTGGGCATGGCCAGCCGCCGGTAGCGGCCGCCCGGGTCCCCGTCGGCCGGCGGGCGGCTGCCCCACCAGCTCTCCAGCGAGGGCGTGGCCGAGCCCAGCAGCACCTGCGCGCCCTCGCGCCGGCCGCGCCAGACGGCCAGGTCGCGCGCCGAATAGCGGGCGCCTTCCTGCTGCTTGTAGCTGGGGTCGTGTTCCTCGTCGACGACGATCAGCGCCAGCTTCGGCAGGCTGGCGAAGACGGCCATGCGCGTGCCCAGAACGATGCGGGCGCGGCCCAGGTGCGCCGCCAGCCAGCTGCCCAGGCGCTGCGGGTTGGTCATGCCGCTGTGCATGGCGACCACCGCGCCGGCGCCGTAGAGCGGCCCGAAGCGGGCGACGAAGCGGGCCTCCAGCTGCGGCGTGAGGTTGATCTCCGGCACCATCACCAGCGCCTGGGCCTCGGGGTCGGCGGCCAGGCGCTCGGCCACGGCCTGGAGGTAGACCTCGGTCTTGCCGCTGCCGGTGCTGCCGTGCAGCAGGAAGGCACCGGCGCCGCCCGCGCGCAGTTCGGCCAGCACGGCCGCCTGCTCGGGCGTCGGCGTCCGCGGCGTGTCGCCGGCCGGGCCGGCGTCGGCCGCGGCCCTGGGCTTGCGGGCCAGGCGGCGGGCGAGCTGGTCGGCGCCCAGTTCGCGCAACTGCGGCGGCAGGCCGGCCAGGGCGACCTCGCCGACGGCGCGCTGGTAGTAGCGGGCCGCGAAGTCCACCAGGTCGCGCCAGCCCTCGGACAACGGCGGCAGCCCCTCGAGCACCGCCGCCACCGGCCGCAGCACCGGCCCCTCGACGCCGGCCGCTTCGGGCGCCGCCTCGCCCCACACCACGCCCAGCACCTCCCGCTGGCCCAGCGGCACGCGCACCAGGGTGCCCGCCGGCAGCGCCGCGGCGGCCAGGTAGGTGAGGGGTTCGGCGATGCCGCTGTGCGCCGGCGTCTGCACCGCCACCTGCACGCGGAAACCGATTTCCGGGGCTTCTTTCATGTCGCTTTCAAGAAGCAAGGCCTAAGTGCTTGATCCGTCGAGGGTTTGCAAGTCATCCAGCATTCCTGTGGATAACTTTGTTGATAGGAGGTCGGCAAGGCCGCCAAAGCACGGTGGATCAAGGCTTTGGACGAAATGCCCACAAAATCGGCAATGTTTACCGGTCTATATGAATCAACGGCTTAGCGCAGGACTGCGCATGCCGACCCCATCGTCGCGCGGCTTGTGCGTTTGGCGCAGCGCAGCACGAAGTTTGTGCATAAGTGACGCAGCTGGGGCTTGACAAGCACCGAAATCGGCGCCCACGCCCAGCCCATGCGGGTCGGGCCACCGGCCCGCGGTGACGGGCCCGCCCGCCGGCCACGACGGCGCTCAACCCGCCCGCATGGCGCGCGAATGCGCGTGCACCGCTTCCACCAGCGCCGCCACGTGGTCCGGCGGCGTGAACTGGCTGATGCCGTGGCCCAGGTTGAAGATGTGGGTCGGCCCGGTGCCGGCCGCATCGCGGTGCGGCGCGCCGAAACGGTCGAGCAGGCGCACCGCCTCGGCGGCGACGCGCTCGGGCGGGGCGAACAGCACGTTCGGGTCCAGGTTGCCCTGCAGCGCCTTGCCCTGCGGGCCCTCGCCCACGCGGGCGCGGGCGGCGGCCAGGTCCACCGTCCAGTCCAGGCCCAGCACCTCGCAGTCGAGCTGGGCCATGGCCTCCAGCCAGAGCCCGCCGCCCTTGGTGAACACGATGCGCGGCACCGGCTGGCCGTCCGCGCCGGTGCGCTTGAGCTGGTCCAGCACGCGCCGGGTGTAGGCCAGGCTGAAGTCCTGGAAGGCGCCGTCGGCCAGGGTGCCGCCCCAGCTGTCGAACACCATCACGGCCTGCGCGCCGGCGTCGATCTGGGCATTGAGGTAGGCGGCGACGGCGTCGGCATTGACCGTGAGCAGCCGGTGCATCAGGTCGGGCCGGCCGTACATCAGCGCCTTGGCATGGCGCCAGTCGCTGGAGCCGCTGCCCTCCACCATGTAGCAGGCCAGCGTCCAGGGACTGCCCGAGAAACCGATCAGCGGCACCCGGCCGGCCAGGGCGCGGCGGATGGACGCCACGGCGTCGAACACGTAGCGCAGGCGGTCCATGTCGGGCACCTGCAGCTCCGCCACGGCGGCCTCGTCGCGCACCGTGCGGGCGAAGCGCGGGCCCTCGCCGGCCTCGAAGCTCAGGCCCAGGCCCATGGCGTCGGGCACGGTCAGGATGTCGGAGAACAGGATGGCGGCGTCGAGCGGAAAGCGCTCCAGCGGCTGCAGCGTGACCTCGGTGGCGTAGTCCACGTTGGTGGCCAAGCCCATGAAGCTGCCGGCGCGGGCCCGGGTGGCCACGTATTCCGGCAGGTAGCGGCCGGCCTGGCGCATCAGCCAGATGGGGGTGTGGGCCGTGGCCTGTCGCCAGCAGGCGCGCAGGAAGCTGTCGTTCTGGAGGGGGGCGAAGGGCATCGCGGGATTGTCGCAGCGGCGCCCCGGGTGTGACGGATTGCGCAGTGGGCAGGCCCGCGGGAAGGGCGGGCCTAGGCGGCCTTCGCGCGCAACTCGCGCCGCGCCACCGGCACGGCGAAACCCACGGCCAGGCGGTTCCAGGTGTTGATCGTGCCGATGGCGAAGGTGAGGCTGACGATCTCGGCATCGGTGAAGTGCGGGCGCAGGGCATCGAAATCGGCCTGTGCGGGGTGCGCGATGGCCTGGCGCGTGACCTGCTCGGCCCAGTGCAGCGCGGCGCGCTCGCGGGCGTCGAACAGGTCCACGTCGCGCCAGGTGACGAGGCTGTTGAGGCGCTGCAGCGAATCGCCGGCGGCCAGCAGTTCCCGTCCGTGCATGTCCACGCAGAAGGCGCAGCCGTTGATCTGCGAGACGCGCAGGTCGACCAGGTGCAGCAGGCGCGGCGCCAGGCCCGACTGCCTGACGGCGAGCGAGAGCGCGTAGAGCTGCTGGTAGAGATCCGGCGCGATCTCGGTGTAGGGCAGGCGGGGCGTGGCGGCGGGGGTCATGGCGGCTCCTTGGATGGACGTGGATGGAGATGGTGTCCTTCCTCAGACGCGGCGGCCGGGCCCGTTGTGACAGCCGAGCCGCCTTTTTCCGCCCACCTTCTCAGCGGCCGACCAAGCCGCGCGGCAGCCGCACGCGCGCCAGCTTGTCGGGATTGCGCAGCGTGTAGATGCGGCGGATGAGACCGCCTTCGACCAGCACGGCCTGCACCGATTCCAGCCGGCCGCCGACGAACCGGGCCAGGCCGGGCAGGCCGTTCACGCGCACCACGTGCAGCTGCTGCGCCTGACCGTCGCGTGCCGCACGCCGCGCGATGGCGAAGTACAGCAGCGCCAGCCGGCGCGCACCGGCCATCACGCGGCCGAAGGAGGGCACCTTGCCGCCGCCGTCGCTCACCAGCTCCGCATCGGGGGCGAACAGGGCCTGGATGCGCGCAAAGTCGCCGGCCTGGGCCGCCTCGGCGAAGCGCCGCAGCAGGTCGGCGTGGGCCTGCGGGCTCGCCGAGAAGCGCGGGCGCGCGGCCTGCACGTGGCTGCGGGCGCGGTGCACCAGCTGGCGGCAGGCGGCCTCGCTCCTGCCCAGCGCGTGCGCCACCTCGGCGTAGTCGGCGTCGAACACCTCGCGCAGCAGGAAGGCGGCGCGTTCCTCGGGCGTGAGCTGCTCCAGCACGAACAGCAGCGCGGTGGAAATGTCGTGCGCGCGCTCGAGCGCGTCCTCGGGGCTGCCGGCCGGGTCGGGCAGGTGGGCCAGGGGCGCCTCGGCGTCGGGCCAGGCGTCGAGCAGCGGCTCGGGCAGCCAGAAGCCGGTGTAGTGCGCGCGCTCGGCACGCAGGCTGCGCAGCCGGTCGATGGACAGGCGCGTGGCAATGGTGACGAGCCAGGCTTCGGCGTTGCCGATGGCCGTACGGTCGCTGCCGTGCCAGCGCAGCCAGGCGTCCTGCACCACGTCTTCGGCGTCGGCGCGCACGCCCAGCATGCGGTAGGCCAGGCCGAACAGGCGTGGGCGGTGGGTCTCGAAGGCGTCGGCGGAAGTGTCCATGCAGCGCAGACGCGCGAGGGTGGCGCCGTGTGACAGAGGGCCGGTCAGCCGGCCTCTCTCAACCCGTGCGGTACTTGATCGCGCAGCCGTAGGGCTTGGTGCTGGCGGCCGAGATGGGCCGGCCGCCGAAGGCGTCGCTCAGGGCCTGGCTGACGTAGTTGGTCGCCAGCTTGATGTCCTCCGGCCGCGCCGAGGCGATGCTGTCGATGCCGCCGGCATACACCAGCATGCCCTTGGGGTCGATGATGAACAGGTGCGGCGTGGTGCGCGCGCCGTAGGCCTGGCCCACGATGCCGTCCTCGTCCATCAGCACGGCGGTGGGGGCGGCGGATTGCGACTTCATCCATGCGGCCAGCTCGGCCGGCGGAAGGTAGTCGCTGGCGGCGCGCTCGGTGGAATTGATGGCCAGCCAGACCACGCCGCGGGCCGTGGCGGCCTTCTGCGTGGCGGGCATGTTGCCGCTGCCGTAGTGCTTGCGCACGAAGGGGCAGCCGGGGTTGGTCCATTCCAGCACCACGTACTTGCCGGCGAAGTCGGACAGCTGGTGGCGCTGGCCGTGGGTATCCACGGCGACGAAGTCGGGCGCCTTCTGGCCCACCGTGGGTGCGGCATGGGCCTGCGCATTGATCAGCAGGCTGGCGCCCAGGGCCATGGCGGCCGTCATGACGGCGCGGCGGGAGGCGCGGGAGAGGGCGGCGCGGGCGGCGCGGACGTTGCGCGCGGCGCGCTCGCTGCGCGACAGCGCGGGGGAGGATGACGACGGCAAGGTCGGCATGTCGGTATCGGCTCCTGTTGGCAGTGGGCCGCGGCACGCACGAGGCGCCCGGGGCCGGGTTGAAAAACGAAGCGCGACCGCAGCTTAGACCGCTTTCTTGAAGCCGCGACGACAACCTGTACCCGGCGGGGGCAATGCCGGTACCGCTTGCAGCCTGCGCGCGCGCCGTTCTTCGGCGTTGTCGCCCCGCGCAGCGTCGCCGGCAGGACGGCGCGCGGCAAGGCGGCGCGCGCCCGACCGCCCGGCAGCGGGCGCCTACAGCCGGGCCAGCGCCTCGCGCACTTCCGCCGGCGACAGCAGTTCGCTCAGCACCACCGGCGCCTTGCCCGGCGCCTGCAGCACGTACACCGGCACGCCATTGCGCCCGAGCGCGTTCAGCGCGGCCGCGATGGCCGGGTCGCGCCGGGTCCAGTCGGCCCGCAGCAGCTGCACGCCGCGGGCGTCGAAGTCGGCCAGCAATGCGGCATTGCCCAGCGTGGTCTTCTTGTTGACTTGGCAGGTGACGCACCAGGCAGCCGTGAAGTCGATGAACACCGGCCTGCCCTCGGCCTGCAGCTGCGCCACGCGCTCGGCCGACCAGGGCTGCCAACGCGACTCGGCCAAGGCGCCGCCCGCCGCGGACACCATCGCCGGCGCGACTTGCAGCAGCAGCGGCCCGACGCTGGCCGCCAGCGCCGCGAAGCCCAGCGCCAGCACGCCGCCCAGCAGCAGCCGGGTGCGCCCGGCCAGCGTGCCCAGCGCCCAGACCACCGCGCTGCCCGCCACCAGCAGCGCCAGCAATGCACCCGCGCCGTCGATGCCGGCCTGCTGGCCCAGCACCCACACCAGCCAGGCCACGGTGGCGAACATCGGGAAGGCCAGCAGCCGGCGCAGCGTGTCCATCCACGGGCCGGGCTTGGGCAGCAGCCGCGCCACCGCCGGCACGAAGCCGGCCAGCAGGTAGGGCAGGGCCAGGCCCAGGCCCAGCGCGGCGAAGAGCAGCAGCGCCTGCGCCGCCGGCAGGCCGATGGCCAGGCCCAGCGACGCCCCCATGAACGGCGCCGTGCAGGGCGAGGCCACCAGCACTGCCAGCACGCCGGAGAGGAAGTCGTTCAGCACCGGATGGCGCAGCTGCGCGCCGGCCAGCCGCGCCGGCGCCAGCATGCCCACCTCGAACACGCCCGCCAGGTTGAGCCCCAGCAGCGTGAACAGCGCCGCCAGCGCCGCCACCATGCCCGGCGACTGCAGCTGGAAGCCCCAGCCCAGTTGCGCGCCGGCCGTGCGCAGCGCGATCAGCAGGCCGCCCAGGGCAAGCAGGCTCAGCACCACGCCGGCGGCGTAGGCCAGGGCGGCGCGGCGGTGGCCGCGCCGGTCGTCGGCATGGCGGGTGAAACCCAGCACCTTGATCGCCAGCACGGGAAAGACGCAGGGCATCAGGTTCAGCAGCAGGCCGCCGGCGAAGGCGCCCAGCAGGGCCAGCAGCAGGCCGGCCGGTGCGACCGCGGCGGGCGCCGGGGCCGTGGCCGGCCGGGCATTGGCATCCAGCGCCGCCTGCAGCGCGGGCGAGACGGTGGCGGGGGCGCCCACGGCCGGCCAGCGGCCGTCGACCGTGGCATCGACCCGCCAGCCCACCGGCCGGCCGGCGGCCTCGGCCTGGCGCCGCTCCTCGCCGGTGAGGGCCAGCACCAGCGGCATGCGCGCCGGGCTGGCCGAGCGCTGGTCGGCCACCGGGAACTGCGCCGTCCACACGCCCGCCTCCCAGCGTTGCTGCCAGTCGGTGCCGGCGACGGCGCCGTTGCGCAGCACCTCGGCCGTCTCGGGCATCAGCTCCAGCGTGCGGCCCTGCGCGGCAGCGGGCAGGCCCTCGACGCGCAGCGCCAGACTGCGGGCGTCGCCGGCGAGCCTGGCGGTGGCGGGCGCGTCGACGGCCCCGGGCCGCGCCGCCCAGGCGGCGTCGAATTCGGCGCCATGGCCGGCCGTGGAGCTGCGCACGGGCAAGTCCAGCCGGAATTCGCCGTCCTCGGGAATGCATTCCTTGCGGCACACCAGCCAGGTGGCCGACAGGCGGATCGGCAGCGTGGCCGTGCCGGCCAGCGTGGTGGGCGGGCGGAAGTCCGGCGCCACCGTCACGGGCACCGGCAGCAGCACCTCGTTCTCGTAGCCGTAGTTGGCCAGGCTGCCGATGAAGAGCTTGTGCGGCACCGGCCAGTCGACCTCGCCCGCATCCAGGCCGGGCGGCAACTGCCAGCGCAGCTCGGTGGGCAGGCCGGAGTCGCCGGCGTTCTTCCAGTAGGTGTGCCACTCGGGCTGGTGGCTGATCTTCAGCCCCAGCCAGACGGTGGCGCCGGGGCCCACGCCCTGCGGCGCCTGCGCCACCAGCTCGGCCCGCACGTGCGGCGTGGTGACGACGGCGCTGCCGCCGCCGTTGCTGCCGGGCGCCAGCTGGGCGGATGCACGGGGCAGCAGGCCCGCCGCCAGCGCGAAGGCGGCCAGCAGCGGCAGCAGCCGGCGCAGGGAGAAAAGGGCGGGGGCGGGACGC
>NZ_LDSL01000128.1 GCF_001476815.1 Pseudacidovorax intermedius
TTCTCGCCGCCATGCTCGCGGGCGATGGCCTGCGCGATGTGCAGGCCCAGCCCCAGCCCGCCCTTGTTGCGGACATTGGGCTGGGCCGCGCGCTTGAAGGCGCTGAAGAGGTCGGCCGCCACCTCGGGCGGGATGGCCGGCGCCCTGTTCAGCACCTCGAAGCGCACCCGCTCGCCCAGGTCCGCGAGGCGCACCGTCACCGGCTCGCCGGGCAGGCCGTGGTGGCGCGCATTGCTCAGCAGGTTGCCGAAGAGCTGCGCCATGCGGTCGGGGTCGGCCTGCATGGGCAGGTGCTCAGGCATGTCCTTCAGCAGGCGCACGCCGGGGTAGGCGACCACGGCCTCGTCGAGCAGGTCGTCGAGGATGCGGGCCAGGTCCACCGGCACGCGGCGGATCTGCAGGCCCAGGTCGGCCTGCAGCCGCGAGGCGTCGAGCACCTGCGAGATGAGCCGCGCCATGCGCGTGCTGGACGACTGGATGCGCTGGCCGAGGCGGGCGCTGGGCCCGGCGCCGTCGGTCCCGGCGGCATCGCCGCCGCGCTCCAGCACGCGCGCGGCCATGGCGATGGACTGCAGCGGATCGCGCAGGTCGTGGCCCAGCATGGCCAGCAGCTGCGTGCGGGCGCGGTGCATCTCGGCCAGCCGGTGCGAATGGGCGCGCGTGAGTTCGTCCAGCAGCTGGCGCGCCAGGTTCTGCTCGAAGGCGCTCCAGGGCACGCTGATGCCGCGCACCTCCTGCTTCCACAGGTCGAAGGAGCCGCGCGGCGTGAGGCGCGGGCCGTTGGGGCCGGTGGCGTAGTCCTTGTCGGGCTTGCCGCCCCAGTGGATGGTCTCGATCTGCTCCTTGCGCAGCATCAGCAGCCAGCCGCCCTGCACCGGATCGAAGCGCAGGCCCAGCAGGCCGCACCAGGGCGCGGTGACGGGCATGGGCGGCGGCAGCACCTGCTTCATGGCCTGGCTGACGACCAGGTCGCGCTCGGCCAGCTGGGCGCGCTGCAGGCTCTGCACCAGGCCGGCGGCGATCTCGTGCGGCAGCTCGCCGTGCACCACCAGCTTGCCTTCCTGCGCCAGCACCACGGCCTGGGCGTCGAAAGCGCGGGCGATGGGCTCGGCCAGGGGCGCGAGCGCGGCCAGCAGCTCGTCGCCATGCAGCGCCGCCTCGATCACCTGGGCGCGCAGCTGGGCGGCCATTTCGGCGGCGCGGGCGCGCTGGCGGGCCAGCAGGCTCTGCACGTTGGCGGCCAGCACCTGGGCCAGCACGTCGCAGGCCATGCGCACCGCATAGGCCACGTGGCGCGGTGCCCGGTGGTGGCAGGCGATCATGCCCCACAGTTCGCCCTCGACCACGATGGAGATGCTCATCGAGGCCGCCACGCCCATGTTGCGCAGGTATTCCAGATGGATGGGCGAGACGCTGCGCAGCACGCAATGGCTCATGTCGAGCGGCGCGTCCCGGTGGCCGACGCCGAGCACGGGCACGGGCGCCGCATTCACGTCGGCGATCAGCCGCAGCGTGTTGACGAGGTAGAGCCGGCGCGCCTGGGCGGGGATGTCGCTGGCCGGGTAGCGCCGGCCGGCGAAGGGCTCCAGCGCCGCGTGCCGGTCTTCGGCCACCACCTCGCCGCTGCCGTCGTGCAGGAAGCGGTAGGCCATCACGCGGTCGAAGCCGGTGAGCTCGCGCACGGCGGTGGCGGCGGTCTGCAGCAGGCTGTCGACGTCGGGCTGGCGCTTGAGGCGGTCGATGGCGCGGTGGGCGCGCAGGGCGTATTCGCTGACCTGGGGCTCGTCGCGGTCGCGCAGTTCCAGCTCGAGCACGACGGTGTCGCCGCTGCGGTGCACCAGCAGGTCGGCCGGGCGGTCGCCGCAGCGCACCTCCTGCTGGATGGACAGCTGCGGATCGGGGTTGCGCAGGCCGGCGGACAGGGCCTCGCCCAGCGCCGGGAGGGCGGCAGCCCAGCCGTCGGCGGCGGGCTCGCCCAGGGCGGGCAGGCCGCTGCCGAGGATCTGCGCCGCGTTGGCGCTGCCGTACACGAGCCGCCGTCCGGCATCGAAGGCCAGCAGCAGGCCGTGCGACTGGATGGCGCCCGGAATGTGGATCGGCTCGCGGTCGCAGTTGTCCAGGGTGACGGGCGGCGCGGCCGGGGCGCCGGGGATGGCTGAAGGGGCGGTCACGGCGAAGCGGCGTCTTGTTCTGTGGGTGGGGGCGGCGCCTGCGCGGCGGCGGCGTCCAGGGCCTCGCGCACGCGCGCGGCCAGCTGGTCGATGGTAAAGGGCTTGCCGAGCAGCAGCACGCCCTGGTCGAGCACGCCGTTGTGGGCCATCACGTCCTGCGCGTAGCCGGTGGTGAACAGGACGGGCAGGCCGGGGCGGCGGCGCAGCACCTCGTCGGCCAGGCGCCGGCCGTTCATGTCGGGCATGAGCACGTCGGTGAAGAGCAGCTGGATGTCGAGCCGCTCCTCCAGCAGCCGCAGCGCACGCCGGGCGCCGTCGGCCTGCAGCACGTCGTAGCCGAGCTCCTGAAGGGCATCGGCGGAGAACTGGCGCACGGCGGGCTCGTCGTCCACCACCAGCACGAGCATGCGCTCGCCGGGCCCGCGGACCTCGCCTGCCGCCGGCGGCGCCGATGGAAACGCCGCGGCGGGGGCGGGGGCGGCGGCGGTGGCGCGCGGCAGGTAGAGCCGCACGGTGGTGCCCTGCCCTGGCGTCGATTCCATGTCCACGTGGCCGCCCGACTGGCGCACGAAACCGTAGACCTGGCTCAGCCCCAGGCCGGTGCCGCGCCCCACGGCCTTGGTGGTGAAGAAGGGCTCGAAGGCGCGGGCCAGCACCTCGGGCGCCATGCCGGTGCCGCTGTCGGTGACGGCGATGCACACGAAGTCCCGCTGCGGCCCGGTCTGGCCGGCCGCCATGGGCAGCGCACCGGCAGGGACGTTGGCGGTGCGGATCAGCAGCCGGCCGCCCTCGGGCATGGCGTCGCGCGCATTGACGGCCAGGTTGAGCACCACGTTCTCGAGCTGGTTGGGGTCGGCATGCGTGTGCCAGAGCTCGGGCGAGAGCGAGGTGTCCAGCCGGATGTCCGCCCCCAGTGAATGGCGCAGCAGGTCGGCCATGCCAGCCACCAGGCGGTTGACGTCCAGCGACTCGGGGCTGAGCTGCTGCTGGCGCGAGAAGGCCAGCAGGCGCTGGGTGAGCTGCGCCGCGCGGCGCGCGCTGTCCTTGGCCGACTCGACGTGGCGCAGCGCGCGCGGATCGTCGCCGACGAAGCGGCGGCCCAGCAGCTCCAGCGAGCCCATGACCACCGCCAGCATGTTGTTGAAGTCGTGCGCGATGCCGCCCGTGAGCTGGCCCACGGCCTCCATCTTCTGCGACTGGCGCAGGGCTTCCTGGGCCTTCAGGCGCTCGGCGACTTCCTGCTCCACACGCCGCTCCAGCGTCTGGTTGAGGTCGCGCAGGGCGATCTCGGCGCGGCGGCGCTCGGTCACGTCCTGGAACAGCACGGCCACCTGCCGGCTCTCGGGCGGCTCGACGCGGAAGGCCGACAGCTCCAGGTGGCGGCCGGTGGCGACCAGCTCGCGCTCGAAGCGCACCGGCCGGCCGCTCTGCAGCACCTCGCGGTAGATGGCGACCCAGCCCTCGGCTTCGTCCGGCACCATGTCGCGCACCTTCTGGCCGACCACGTCGCGGATGCCAGCGTTGGCCGCGTAGGCCGGGTTGGCCAGCACGTGCACGTAGTCGCTCAGGGGGCCGTGCGGGCCGTCGATGAATTCGATGACGCAGAAGCCCTCGTCCATCAGCTCGAACAGCGTGCGGAAGCGGTTCTCGCTGATGCGCAGCGCGGCCTCGACGCCCTTGCGCTCGGTCAGGTCGAGCATGGCGCCGATCATGCGCAGCGCCTGGCCGTCGGGCCCGCGCAGCACGGTGCCGCGGTCGAACACGTGGGCATAGCTGCCGTCGGCCCGGCGGAAACGGTATTCGTCCGACCAGGTCAGGCCGCCGCCCAGGATGACCGAGTGGATGCCCTGGTCGATGCGTCGGCGGTCGTCGGGATGGATCTGCGCCAGCCACCAGTCGGCGTCGCTGTCGATGCGGGCATGGCCGAAAAGGCGGCTGAGGGCCTGGCTCCAGGTGACGTGGCCGTCGGCCAGGCGCCAGTCCCAGATGGCGTCGTTGGTGGCGAGCGCGGCCAGGCGGTAGCGTTCCTCGATCTCGCGCTGGGCGGGCGGCTGGCGCTGCACCTCGTCCTCGGGCCGGCGCTGCGGGTCCAGCAGGTGCGTGGCGTCCTGCGCGATCATGCAGTGGCCGCAGACCCGGCCGTCGGCGTCCAGCAGCGGGCGCAGCCGCAGGTCGCAGGTGCGCCAGCCGCCGGCCGCGGCATCGGGCACGGTGGCCACGGCGGTGGTGGCGCGCTGGCCGCCCAGGGCCGTGCGCCAGGCCTGGCGCCACGGTTCGGCGAAGGCCACGTCGCGCAGGGCCAGCACCTCGCCGCCCAGTTCGGGCGGCTGCGCATACAGCGGCGCCAGGCCGTGGCGGGCGGAACGGTTGAGCGCGATCCAGCGGCCCTGCAGGTCGACCGCCTGCACCATCGCGTCCGAGCCTTCGAGGATGGCGGCGAACATCGCCTCCTGGTCCGGCGCCTGAAACAGCGGGACAGCGTCGTTCATGAAAAGCGGCGCCCTCCTGTGCGGCGGCGAGGCGCCAGGCCGGCGGCGTGGCGGTGGCACAGGGGCATGGGGCAAGGACGGGCGGGCATCGGGCGGCGACCGATGATCACCGAAGACGGCGATTTTTGTCGGCGCCAGTTAACAATTTTGTGGGACGGCAACCCGTCCCGCGCCGCGCGCCCTCGGGGCGCCGCGTGCGGGCGCCGGACCGTCAGGCGCCCGGCCTGGCACCGGCCATGATCACGGCCATGCCGGCCAGGCAAAGCCCCACGCCGATCAGATCGGTGGCGCTCGGCACCACCCGGTCGACGGCCCAGAGCCAGAGGATCGCCACCGCGACGTAGACCCCGCCGTAGGCCGCGTAGACGCGCCCCGCACCCGTGGGATGCAGCGTCAGCAGCCAGGCGAAGAGCGACAGGCTCAGCGCCGCCGGCACCAGAAGCCAGGCCGAACGGCCCTGCCGCAGCCAGAGGTAGGGCAGGTAGCAGCCCACGATCTCGGCCAGCGCCGTGAGCAGGAACAGGCCGAAGGTCTTGAGCAGGTCCACGGGCGGCATTGTGCGCGTGCCGCGCTTCGGCCCGCGCAGCGGCGGACCGGTGCGGCGACCCTCCGAATGGCGGTACATGCGGTCTTTCTGGCATGCCGCCACGGTGCCGCGTAACACTCTATGAACTAGGTCAATCAAGGTGAACTGATCGTTAGACTCGCCGCCCTCATGGCGATCCACGACCGACTGCAGCTGCGCATCCCTCCCGCATTTCCGCTTCTTCTCCGCCGCGTTCCCGGCGCCGTCCTGGCCGTGGCATTGGCCGCCGCGCTTGCGGCCTGCGGCCCCTTGCACGGCAGCGACCGGCGGGCCGTCGCGACACCCCGGCCTTCCGCCGTGGCCGAGGCCGCCACCGCCCGTTCCCCCGCGCCTGCGCCGGCGCCCGCCGCCGCCACGGCGGGCACCGGCTTCGCCGCCTGCCCCCAGTTCTTCGTCGGCGGCCGCGCGCCGGCCGTCGCGGTGGCGGGGCGGCTGCGCGAACTGTGCTTCGACGGTTTCGCGGTGCTGCATTCCGGCGAGAGCCGCACGCCGGTCTATGTGGCCGAGCGGCTCAGCCGCCAGTCGCTGCAGCGGGCCCGCGGCATCGAACGGCACGACCGCTTCTATGCCGACGCCCGCCTGCCCGCGGCCGAACGCGCGGACCTGACCGACTACCGGGGCTCCGGCTACGCACGCGGCCACATGGCACCGGCCGCCGACATGCCCACCGACGCGGCCATGGCCCAGTCCTTCAGCCTGGCCAACATGGTCCCGCAGGACCCGCGGCAGAACAGCGGCCCCTGGGCCAAGGTCGAGGAGGACACGCGCCGCTACGTGCAGCGGGCCAAGGGCGAGGTCTACGTCATCACCGGGCCGGTGTTCGCCGACCGCAAGGCCATCGGCCGCAACCAGGTGCGCGTGCCCACCCACCTGTTCAAGCTGGTCCACGACCCGGCCGCCGGCCGCACCTGGGTGCACTGGCAGCAGAACGCGCCCGATGCGCAGGTCAACAGGCCGCTGACCTATGCCGAGTTCCGCCAGTGGCTGAACCTGGACCTGCTGCCCGGCGCCGCCGTGCAATGAGGCTGCGCCGGGGCCCTGCGCCTTGGGGGGCACGAGCGCGCCTGTTCCGACGCTGAGGTGGCCGGGGCCGGCTCAGCCGCCCACCATCGCCTGCACGCGGCGGCCGAATGCCTCCAGCCCGAACGGCTTGGTAAGCACCTGCATGCCGGCGGGCAGCGCGACGTCGCCGATCGCGGTGCCTTCCGCATAGCCGGTGACGAAGAGCACGCCCAGCCCCGGGAACAGCACCCGCGCCGCATCGGCCAGATGCCGGCCGTTCATGCCGCCGGGCAGGCCCACGTCCGTGACCAGAAGGCGGGGTCGCGGCAGGCCGGCCAGCCGTTTCATCGCCTCGGGCCCGTCGGCGGCTTCGAGCACGTCGAAGCCCATGGCGCGCAGCGCCTCCACCATGATGCCGCGCACGCCGGCCTCGTCGTCCACCACCACGACCGTGCCGGAGGCAGCGACCGCGCCGGCAGTCGCCGGCTCGGCCGCGCCGCTCTCGGCCACGGCCGCGCCCTGGTGGGCGGGCAGCAGCAAATGCACCGCGCTGCCCCGGCCCTGCACGGAGGCGATGTGCGCCACGCCGCCCGATTGCTGCGCGAAGCCGTAGACCATCGACAGGCCCAGCCCCGTGCCCAGGCCCAGCGGCTTGGTCGTGAAGAAAGGATCGAAGGCGCGCGCCACCACCTCCGGCGGCATGCCGCAGCCCGTGTCGCGCACGCAGATCGAGACGCGCGGACCATCCGACGGGGCGAGCCCCTCGGCCACCCGCGCGCCCGGCGCATGGTTGAGCGCTTCGATGACGAGCCGACCGCCGTCCGGCATGGCGTCGCGGGCATTGATGCACAGGTTGAGCAGCGCGCTTTCCAGCTGAGCCGGGTCGGCATAGACCGGCCACAGCGTCGGCGCCGAGCGCACCTCGAGCGCGATGGCCGGGCCGATGGTGCGCTGGATCAGGTCCTCGAAGTTGGCCACCAGCGCATGCACGTCCACCACACGCGGCTCCAGCGTCTGCTGGCGCGAGAAGGCCAGCAGCCGGTGGGTGAGCGCGGCGGCGCGCCGGGTGGCCGTCAGGCCCACCTCCACATAGCGGGCCGTGGCCGCGTCGGCCCCGGCGCGGCGCTTGAGCAGCTCGAGGCTGCCGGAAACCGCGGCCAGCAGGTTGTTGAAGTCGTGCGCCAGGCCGGCCGTGAGCTGGCCCACGGCCTCCATCTTCTGGGCCTGATGCAGCGCGGCCTCGGAGGCGATGAGCTTGCGGGTGCGCTGCTGCACCTGCTCTTCCAGCGAGGCCGCGAGCTGGCGCAGCTCGTCCTCGGCACGGCGGCGCTCCACGGCCTGGCGGGTGCGGTGGGCGACTTCGCGCACCAGCGACATCTCTTCCTCGGTCCAGACCCGCGCCGTAGTATGGTTGAGGTAGAGCAGCGCGACCAGCCCGCCGTCCTCGCTCACGGGCATGTTGACGACGGCCTGGGCGCTGATGGCGATGAGCGCGTCGGCGGTGTCGCGCGTGCGCGGGTCGGTCCGCGCATCGTCGAAGACCACCGTCTCGCCGCGCTTGAGGTCCTCGATGTAGCTGCCGTAGTCGCGAAAGTGCAGGGTGCCCGCCAGTGTGCGGATGCCGGGCGCGTTCCAGTCGCGCTCGATGGTGATGGTCTCGGCCCGCTTGTCCACCGTGCCGTAGCCGGCCCGGCTCACGCCCAGCGCGCGGCCCAGGGCTTCGGCGGCGCGGTAGGCGATCTCGGCCGCGTCGGCGGCGCCGCCGTACAGGTCATGCCCAAGGAAATCGAACAGGGCGATGCGGTGCCGGGCCAGGCGCAGGTCGGTGATGTCCTGGTAGGTGCCGGCCACTTGCCGCCAGCCGGTGTCGGGCGGCGCGTCCACGCGATAGACCGTGAGCCGCAGCCAGGCCGTGCGGCCATCCGCGCGCATGACCTGGTGCTCGATGCAGGCACCCACGGCGGCCTGCGCCACCAGCCCGGCGATCCGGGCGCGGTCGTCGGGATGCACGGCCTCCAGCCACTGCGCCTGGTCGAACGGCCCTTCGCCACGCAGGCCGAGCTGACGCGCACCGCGAGGCGACACCGTCACCGCGCCGGTGCCGGAATGCCACGACCACAGGCCGGTGCCGGCCGCTTCGAGCGCAGCGCTCAACTCAGAGTGCTCAGGATCCATGGGCGCCGATGCTAGCCGTCGGCGACGGGAACGGGTGGCGTCACGCCCAGCCGCTTCGTCATCGGCAGCGGCGTGTGTGCGGCACCGCCCTTGCCACTGCGGCTCGAAAAACAAAAAGCCCGGCTCTTGCGCGTCGGGCCTGGTGTTCTGGGTGAACGGAAGAAATTTGGTGGCTGCGGCGGAATCCGAAGATCTCGATAAAGCCACATCAGGACCATAGGTCCGGGATGCGACCACGCGCGCCACTGCATTTGCTACTGCAGGTCGCGCGCAAGGCCGCAACACCGAGTTCCCAGGCAAGCAACTGCCAGTCGCAATGCTGAGAGTACCTGCGTCGATCAACGCCGACCAAGGCCCGAGTCCGCAGGCCGTTTCGCCCCTGCCACAGGGCGCGACGAAGGCCTCAAAACCCACACCACCCATCGCTCACCTGCTTCGAGCATTTCCTGCGATCAGGGAATTTGACAGTTTTCCGCATAGGAAAGTATCATTCGACCAGACTGAAGGAAACAGTCATGATCCACCCATGCAGCTCCTGGGCCTTCTCAAGCTGGACGACTTCAAGCGCAAACATGCTGACGCACGTGGGCCGCTTGACGCTTGGCGCTCCGAGGCTGAGCGCTCCCGGTGGACGGGGCCACAGGACATCAAGACCCGGTATCCCAACGCCAGCATCCTGGCAGACAACAAGGTCATCTTCAACATCATGGGCAACACCTATCGACTGGTCATCAAGGCCAAGTACCGAAACGGCTTGATCCTGATCGAGTGGGTTGGCACGCATGCTGAGTACGACAAGCAGAAGTTCTAGGTCGGACGCAGCACATGAAAGGAACGGACATGAGGCAACAGGTGAAAGTGATCAAGACGCAGCGTGACTACGATGCGGCGATCGCTCGTCTGTCGGCTTTGATGGATGAAGACGTGACGCCGGGTTCCAGCAAGGAAGCCGAGTTGGAATTGCTGGCCCTGGTCATCGAGTCTTACGAGCACAGCAAGGTCGAGCCGGTGGTGCTCGACCCGATCGAAGCCATCCTGTTTCGCATGGACCAGCTCGGCCTCAAGAAGGTGGACTTGGTGCCCTACATGGGCTCGCTGCCCAAGGTGTCCGAGGTGCTCGCGCGCAAGCGCCCGCTCAACCTGGCCATGATTCGAAAACTGCATCAGGGCCTCGGCGTCCCGGCTGATGTGTTGCTGGCGCAAACCGATGATGCGGTGGATCTGGATGAGGCGCTCCCCTATGACACGGCCAAGTTCCCCTTCAAGGAGATGTTCGCCCGCGGGTACTTCGAAGGCTTCAACGGCACCCTCCGAGAAGCCAAGGACAAGACGGAAGAATTGATCCGCAGGTTCATGCGCGGCTTCAACCTGCAGCCGATCCACCAGGCTCGGCTGCGTGCCCCGATGCACCAGAGCGGCAGTCGCCTGATGGACGAATATGCCCTGCTGACCTGGCATGTGGCGGTGCTCAAGAAGGCACGTCAACTCAAGCTCAAGTCCGCATTCGTGAAGGGCAGCTTGACCGAGGAGCGCCTGCGCGAGCTGGCCCGCCTGTCGCGGTTCGAACAAGGGCCACGGCTAGCGCAGGAGTTCCTGGCCGACATGGGCATTGCCCTGGTGTTCGAAGAACACTTCAGCAAGACATACCTCGATGGTGCCGCCATGTTCGATGGCGATCTCCCCGTGGTGGCTCTGACCCTGAGACACGACCGGCTCGACAATTTCTGGTTCGCGTTGCTGCACGAACTGGTGCACATCCAAAGACACCTGGGCCCGGATCGCTGGTTCATCGCAGACAACCTCGAAGACAAGGTCCATCAACAGACTCAGGAAGAACGCGAGGCCGACGACGGCGCTCGGGACATCTTGATCCCACAGGCCGAATGGCTTGCCTCGGGGTTGACCGTAGAGCCGACGATGGAGGCCGCGATGGCCTTGGCGGACAAGTTGCGCATTCATCCCACCATCGTGGCTGGGCGCGTTCGTCACCAAACGGGCAACTGGCGCCTGCTCAGCAGCATCAAGGCGGATGTGCGTCGACTGTTTGCCGACCAACTGCAGGTGACCCGTCCTGAATTAGGTTGACACCCAAACAGCCGGCGTTCAGCCGGCCAGGGACGCCCGGTGCACCGCATCGGGCGTTTGCATTTTGGTAAGCGTCCTCTCACCACCGCCTTGAAGTGCATGCTGCAACACAGCAGCATGCGTGCACATGCAAGACAGCGGACACATCCCGATCTGGCCCGGTGAGCGAGTCGAGAGCACCAACGCACGAGGCCGTCATCGCTACCACGCAGCCTTCAAGGCCTGGATCGTCGAGCAGGCGCAGCAGCCGGGCATGTCGCTGGCGGATTTGGCCATGCGCAACCAGATCAACGCGAACCAGTTGCGCCGCTGAGTCGTCGTGCTGCAAAGACCAGGCTGCGCCGAGCCCTCTGCGGTGATGCTGCCCGTCACGCTCGCCGCAGCGCCGCAGCGCCGCTGCCTGCGGCCGCCACCACCGCATCACCACGGGCCTGCATCGAACTGTCCATCGCCGAGGTCATGATGCGAGTGCACGCGGGTGCGGACACCCAGACCCTGCGGGCTGTGCTCGAAGCGCTGAGAGGTGACCTGCGGTGATCGGCCTTCCCGCCAACGCGCGTGTGTGGCTGGCCGCCGGCCACACCGACATGCGCAAGGGCTTCGACGGCCTGGCCGCGCAGGTGCAGGGCACGCTGGCGGCCAATCCTTTCGGCGGTCACGTCTTCGTCTTCCGCGGGCGCCGCGGCGACATCGTCAAGCTGCTGTGGTTCGACGGCCAGGGCCTGCTGCTGGCCAAGTGCCTGGAACGTGAACGCTTCGTGTGGCCAAGCGCGACGCAGGGACGGGTCGTGCTGACGGCGGCGCAACTGTCGATGCTGCTGGAGGGTATCGACTGGCGCATGCCCGCCAGGACGCACACGCCCTCACTGGCAGCCTGAGCCCTGGGCCGAGGGCTCGCGTGCGCACGCGGGCACGCGTGGCGCGTGACGCAGCGCCGAACCTCGGGCACATTACGGCCCGTGCCCAGCCCCAGCGCCCATCCCGAACGACTGCCCGACGACCCGCAGTGGCTCAAGGGCGAGGTCAAGCGGCTCGAACTGCTGGTGCAGAAGCTGACGCTGCAGCTGGCACGCCAGCAGCGCGCGCGATTCGGCGCGAGCAGCGAACGCTACGCCGATGGCCAGGCGAGCCTGATCGAGGCCGAGTCCGCTCAGGCAGAACAACCCGCGGCCCCCTCGCCGAAGCCGGCACTCGCCGCCGCCAACCAGGGCCTGGACCGCAGCCTGCCCGCACATCTGCCCCACGAGCAACTGCTGCTGAGCGCGCCGGCAAGCGAGGCGCACCACGACGCGCAAGGCCGCCCATGCGGCTGCGCTGCCTGCGGAGGGCGACTGCGGGCATTGGGCCATGACGTCTCGCATCACCTGGAGTACGTGCCCGGGCGCTTCAAGGTCATCCGCACCGTGCGCGAGAAGCAGGTGTGCACGGCCTGCGAGGCGATCTGGCAGGCCCCTGCGCCCAGCCGTCCGATCCCCCGGGGCCTGGCCGGCGCGGGCCTGCTGTTGCACGTGATGGTCAGCAAGTATTGCGACCACCTGCCGCTGCACCGTCTCAGCCGCATCTTTGCCCGCGAGGGTGTGCCCATCGAGCGTGCCACGATGGCCGGCTGGGTCGAGCAGGTCCACACGCTGCTCGAGCCGTTGGTCGCCGCGCTGGGGCGCCACGTGCTGCAAGGCGCGAAGGTGCACGCCGACGACACCCCGGTGAAGGTGCTCGCGCCAGGGCGCGGCAAGACCCTCACCGGGCGGCTATGGGTGTATGTGCGCGACGACCGGCCCAGTGCCGGCACCGCGGCGCCGGCGGCGTGGTTCCGCTACAGCCCCGACCGCAAGGGCGAGCACCCACGCGCGCACCTGCGCGGCTTCGGCGGCATCCTGCAGGCCGATGCCTATGCCGGCTGGGGCGGCCTGTACGAGCAGGGCGTGACCGAGGCGGCCTGCTGGGCCCACGCGAGGCGCCCGTGGTGGGACTTGTACGAGCAGCACCGCGGCGATGACGGCCTGGCGGCGCAGGCGCTGCGGCGCATCCGGGCGCTGTACGCCATCGAGGCGGACATCCGAGGGCGGCCGCCGGACGTGCGCCGCGCCCAGCGCCGGGCGCGGGCTGCCCCCCTGCTGCTGGCGTTTCATGCGTGGCTGCACGGCGTGCTGGCCCAGGTCTCGGCCAAGTCGGAATTGGCCAGCGCCGCGCGCTACAGCCTGGCGCGCTGGCCTGCATTGACGCGCTACGTCGACGACGGGCGCATCGAGATCGACAACTCGGCGGCCGAGCGCGCCATCCGGGGCGTTGCACTGGGGCGCAACAACTACCTGTTCATGGGCTCGCACGAGGGCGGGCACCGCGCTGCCAGCCTGTACAGCCTGATGGAGACGGCCAAGCTCAACGCTCTGGATCCGCAGGCCTGGCTGCGCGAGGTGCTCGCGCGCATCGCCGATCACCCGGTCAACCGGATCGAGGAGTTGCTGCCGTGGAACATGGCCGCCCAGCCCTGGGCGCAAAGGAAGGCGGCGTGAGCGCGGCTGGCGTGGACTCGCGCCTGCTGGAGGTGCTCGGGCGCGCCAGCAGCCTGGAGCTGCTGCAGCTCAAGGGCGTGATCGAGCGGATGCTGGCCGATCCGAAGCGCAGTGTGCCCATCCGCCTGAACCTGCATCTGGGGCAGGCGGTGCGGTTCATGGATTGGCGGGACGGCCGGATGTGCTCGGGCACGGTGCTGGCCATGAAGGAGACGCAGGCCACGATCCAGGAAGAGGGCACGCGCATCGCCTGGTCCGTGCCCTACACGGCCATCGAGCCGCCGGCGCATGCGGCCCGGGCTGCAGCCGCACCCGAGCCGCCGGCTGCGCCCCAGCCAGGGCGCAACGACTTGCGCTGCGGCGAGAAGGTGGCCTTCGAGGACAAGTACCTCAACACCGTCGTGGGGACCATCGTGCGTATCAACCAGCGCACCGCCAGCATCGACCCCGGCGATGGCACTACGTGGCGCGTCGGCTTCCCGCTGCTGCGCCATGTCGTGGATATCTGACCGCCATAGCCCCGCCCAGAGGGCCTTGGGGATACGCTTACCGATAACCGGCACGCATGCACTGCTCAAAGAAGCCGACCACATCGAACTGTCCCTGCCCAGGAAAGTTGTGGTGGTGCCACGCCCAGTCGATCACGTTCAGCCCCATCAGTGGTGCATCGGCCATCTGCACGAAGAAGAGCTTGGCGCCAACCTCGGCGATGCCCTCGGGACTGTCACCCAACGAAGCCGTGTGGAAGCTGTCGACGAACAGACCCAGATATGGATGGATTGGCGCGCTGCACGATGTCCCAGGCTTGGCGCCATTTGTTCACATGCCGGCCCCAAGCGAGTGCCTCTAACCCGATGCGCAGGCCCCTGCGCGCAGCGCGCTCGGCCAGCACCCGCAACTGCTCGGCCGCGCGCTGCGGCTCGGGCAAGGCCAGCGGTGAGGTGTTGGAGCACACGACCAAGGGGCAGTCCAACGCCTGCATGAAGTCGTCTTGCGTTCGACCCGCACCAGGCTGCGCGCGAAGCTGTCCGCCGGCATGCCCTCGAAGTCGCGCAAGGGCTGGAACAGTTCGATCTTGAGACCGTGGTCGGCGCAGCGCGAGCTAAGCCCGGCCGCCGACATGCGTGCATTGGTGGAGTCCGGCTCGAACAATTCGATGCCGCCGAGGCAGCCGCCGCGATGGCATCGAGCTTGTTGGCCAGCGTGCCGGACAGCGAGACAGTGCCAATGGAGCGGCGCATGGCTTCTTGCTTCGGTGCCTCAGTAGACGGCGCGCCCGCCCGACACGTCGAAGGTGAACCCCGTCGTGAAGCTGCAATCCGGGCCGACGATGAAGGCCACCGTCGCGGCGACATCGTCCACCTGGACGAAGCGCCCCATCGGGATGCGGCTCTTCATGTTGGCGATGTGCTCGGGCGTCATCTGCCTGAACAGGTCGGTCTCGGTCATGGCGGGCGCGACGGCGTTGACCATCACGCCGCTGTCGCACAGTTCGCGCGCGACGGTCTTGGTGAACGAGATGACACCGCCCTTGGCTGCGGCGTAGGCCGCGATGCCCGGTGCGCCTTCCTTGCCCGCCATTGACGAAATGTTGACGATGCGACCCTGCTTGCGTTCGCGCATGGCTGGGACCATCACGCGCGTGCAGTAAAAGACCCCGGCCAGGTTCACCCCCATGACCTTGTCCCATGTCTCGACGGGGTAGTCCCACATGTTGACCACGGGACCGTTGATGCCCGCGTTGTTGACGAGGATGTCGACCTGGCCTAGGGCCTGCACGGTGTCGGCGTAGGCCTGCTCCACGCTGGCGAAGTTGGAGACGTCGACCGACTGAGTCAGCGCCGGCACGAAGCCTGCAGGCTCGCTGCTGAAGCCGTCGAAGCCAAGGTCCCATAGCGCCACGCGTGCGCCGTCTTGCGTCAGTCGCCGGGCGATGCCCAGGCCGATGCCGCGAGCGCCGCCGGTGACGACGGCGACCTTTCCAGAAAGAGCGTTCGTCATGATGTTTCCTCTGAGGATGGTGAAGTGACGGATCGGAGGCGGTGGGCCGCTCAACGCGCGGGTTGGCGCGCCGCAAGCACGGCGCGCGCGGCGGCACTGGCGCGCTGGGCGCGTTCGTGCGCGTCCCAGGCCGGATGGGTCGCAGCCGTCGGGACTTCCACGCCCATCGGGATGTCCAGGGGCAAGGCGTTCAGGTAGTCCAGCAGCGGCAGCTCGCCCTCGCCAGGAAGAAGCCGCCCCTCTCTGGCCTCGGCCACGATCGCCGCATCGCCCGGGTCGGCGAGCCGGGCATCGCACAGCTGCACCGAGCCGAAGAGCTCGCCGGGCGTGGCGGCCAGTTGTTCGGCCGTGCCGCCAGAACGGTGGAAGTGCAGCAGGTCCAGCAGGACCTTGCCGTTGGCACGCCCCGCCTTGGTCACGAGCGCGACCGCTTGGCCCAGATTGGCGAGGACCCGAAAGCGCATGAACTCCAGGTCGACGACCAGGCCGAACTGGCCTGCCAGGTCGCAGATGACACCGAACCGGTCCACCAGGCGCGCGAAGTCGGTGTCATCGCCCGAGACATTCAAGCGTTGGGCACCGAGTTCTGCCGCCAGGGCCAGCGTCGGCGCATAGGCTTCGACCTGCACGTCCGGCGTCAGCGGAATGAATTCCACGTCGTAGACGCCCACGCCCGCGTCTCGGGCACGTGCGCGCCACGTGGCCAGCGTTGCCGGCGTGAGCGCGTAGGCGACGGCGCCTGGCGCGGCCGGCAGGATGCGGATGCCCACGCTCTGGTAGCCGGTAGCGGCGGCCAGGTCGAACAAGGCCGGCGGGGCGACATCTAGCGCGGTGAGATGGGCGAGAGAAAGTGCGGTCATCGTGTCTACCCGGAGGGCATGTCACCGCAGATCAACAGACAAGGCTGCGCCATCCCGGCAATCGATGTGCATCGATAGCGTGGCTGCTCTGTGCTGGCCGAAGCGGTGTCGCCGTGCGGCGTTGGTTACTTGTGGAGGATCTGTCCGAGGAAGTCGCGCAGGCGTTCATGGCGGGGCGCCGTGAAGAACTCCTCGGGCGGCGCCTGCTCGACGATCTCGCCGCGGTCCATGAACAGCACGCGGTCGGCCACGCTGCGGGCAAAGCCCATCTCGTGCGTGACGCACAGCATGGTCATGCCCTCGTCGGCCAAGCCGATCATGGTGTCCAGGACCTCCTTGACCATCTCCGGATCCAGGGCCGAGGTGGGCTCGTCGAACAGCATGATCTTGGGCGTCATGCACAAGGCCCGCGCGATCGCCACGCGCTGCTGCTGGCCGCCCGAGAGTTGTGCAGGGTACTTGCGGGCGTGGTCTGGAATGCGCACGCGGGTCAGGTACTTCATGGCGATGGCTTCGGCGTCGCCCTTGCTCGTGCCGCGCACCTTCATCGGCGCCAACATGCAGTTCTCCAGCACCGTCAGGTGCGGAAACAGGTTGAACTGCTGAAACACCATGCCGACTTCGGCGCGCACGGCCTGCACGCTCTTCGTGCTGGCGCCGAGGTCGATCCCATCGACGACGATCCGGCCCTTCTGGAAGGGCTCCAGCCTGTTGATGCAGCGGATCGTCGTCGACTTTCCAGAGCCCGATGGCCCGCAGATCACGATGCGTTCGCCCTTGCGCACCTTCAGGTTGACGTCAGTGAGCACGCGCATGCTGCCGTACCACTTGCTAACGTCCTCCATGGAGATGATCGTCTCGTCGCTGGCAACATGGGCGACCGCATGGTCTGCCGTGATACCTGAATCTGTGGGAAGCATCTGGAGTCTCGCTCGGGATCGTTGCGGCGCTTACTTGGCCAGCATGACAGCCAGCGCCGCTTCGCCTTCGCCGGTGGTGGGCATATCCTTGGCCATCTCCTGGCCCATCCACTTCTTGTACAGGGCATCGAGTTCGCCGCTGGCGATCTTGCGGCCGATGAAGTCGTTGATGTAGGTCATCCACTCACGCTCGCCCGGGCGCACGGCTGCGCCCTGGTAGTTGCGCGAGATGGGGAACTTGATGGCGTACTTGCCGGCGCCGGCGACCTGGTCGATCGGCGCGATCTGGGTGTTGGAAGCCCCCACCAGATCCACCTGGCCAGACAGCAGTGCCTGCACGGCGGCTGCGTCGTCGTCGAAGCGCTGGATGGTCGCGCCCGTCTTGGCCTGGGTCACAGCGGAGTCCTGCACGCTGCCGCGCGGCACACCGATGCGGTAGCTCTTGAGGGAATCCCAGTTGCCAAGCGCCGGCATGCTGGCCTTGCCGATGAGCACGACCTCGTTGTAGGAGTACGGACGCGAGAACAGCACGACCTTCTGACGGTCCGGGAATATCGACACCACCGCGGCCAGCACGTCGACCTGACCCGTCAGCAGGGCCGCGGTGCGGTTGGCCACCGTCACGGGTGTGAAGTCGGCCCTCACGCCCAGGTCCTTGGCCAGCATCTCGGCGAACTCGATGTCGTAGCCCGTGAGCTTGTTGTTCTTGTCCGTGAAGCCGAACGGCACCTGGGCCACCTGGGCGCCGACCTTGAGCACGCCCGACTTCTTGATGTCGGCAACCTTTTGGGCATGGGCCGTGCCGGTCAGTGCCGCCATGACGGCCAGGGCAACGGCTGCGCGCCGCGTGATCTTGTGAAGCATTCTCAGGTCTCCTGAAGTGGGTGCGGATGTGCCGCGGTTGGGGTGAAGGGGTCAGTTGTTGACGGCGAAGCGTCGTTCCAGGCGCGCGCTGTAGCGCGACAGCGGGAAGCAGATGGCGAAGTAGCACAGGCCGACCAGGCCAAACGCCAGCAGCGGCTTGTAGGTGATGCTGGAGACCAACTGGCCCGAACGCGACAGCTCGACGAATCCGATGATGGCGGCCAGAGAGGTGCCCTTGATCAGTTGCACCAGAAAGCCGACCGTGGGCGCGAACGACATGCGCAGTGCCTGCGGCAGCACGACATAGCGCATGCGGTCGTAGTACCCCAGGCCCAGCGCATCGGCCGCTTCGGACTGGCCGCGCGCAACCGCCTGGATGCCGCCACGCCAGATCTCGCCCAGGAAGCCGCCCGCGTGCAAGGCCAGGCCCAGGCCGGCGGCGACCCACAGGTTCACCTTCACGCCCAGCACCGGCAGGCCATAGAACACCAGGAAGAGCTGGAGCAGCAGCGGCGTTCCCTGGAAGAAGTCGATGAAGGTCGCGGCCGCGATGCGCAGGCTCTTGATCGGCGCGGTGCGTGCCAGGGCCACGCCCAGGCCGGTCAGCCCGCCCAGACCGAACGCGATCAGCGACAGGGCCAGCGTGGCCCAGATGCCGCTGACGATGACCCAGACTTCGGTCAGTGAGAATTCTCGAATCATGGCCGGCTCACTTGGTCGGGTAGGAGAAGTACACGCGGTCGATCAGGCGGAACACCGTCGAGAAGATGGTCGACATCGCCAGGTAGAGCAGCGCGGCGACGATGTAAACCTCGAAGCTACGGAAGGTCATTGAGTCAATGTTCTGGGCCACCGAGGTCAGCTCCTCCGCCGAGATCGAGGACACGATGCTGGTAGTGAGCAGCAGCATCACGAACTGACCGGACAACGCCGGATAGATGGTGCGCAGGGCAGGCTTGAGCACGATGGAGACGAAGGTCTGGAATGGGCTCAGGCCGAGCGCTGCACCCGCCTCGAACTGCCCGCGTGGCACCGATTCGATGCCGGTGCGAATGATCTCCGCCGAGAACGCGCCAAGGTTCAGGCTCAATGCCAGGACGGCAGCAACCATGGGCGTAAGACTGACACCAGCGGTCGGCAAGCCGAAGAAGATGAACAGCACCTGCACCAGAAATGGCGTGTTCCGGATCACCTCGATGTAGGTCTGCGCCGCCAGGCTGACGGGTTTAAACCCACTGCGCTTGCACACTACAGCGGCCAGCCCGATGCCCAGTCCGATCAGCACCGAAATGGCGGACAGACGCAGGGTCAGCCAGCACCCCTCGGCGAATTGCTCCCAGTACGGCAGCAAGGCTCCGAAATCGAACTTGTATGTCACCCGTCTCTCCTGAACTGCGGCCGCTCGACTGCACCAAAAACCTGTCCCGACGACAGCGCCTTGGCGCCCACAATACTGTTACCCTCACGCCTGAAGTACGGTACCTCAGTCGATCTGGGGCACTGTACCTCAGTCAAATCACCTCCCCATAGGTGGTAACCCGGGAGCAAATCGAGCCCGCATGAATTAGTGAGGTACTGAACCTCAGAGTGCTACAGTGGGCTTCAGTCTCGGAAAAGATCTATGGAACCGACCAGTGACAAGACGGTCCGTCGCCCCCTGCGCCACCAACCCATGGCGCGCGCGCCCACGCTCGTGGCGCGCGTCACGGAACATGTGCGCCGCTGCATCGTGGAAGGTGAGTGGAAGCTCGGCGAGTACATCTCGGAGGAACGCATCGCGTCGTCCATTGAGGTCAGCCGCACGCCGGTGCGCGAAGCGCTGACCGCCCTGCAGATGCAGGGGCTGGTGACCATTCAGCCCCAGCGCGGCACCTTCGTATTCCTGCCGACGCAGGAAGAGGTGGTCGTCCTGTGCGAGTTCCGCAAGATCATGGAATGCCAGGCCATGTCGCTGTGCATGGAGAAGAGCGCAGCGGCCACGCTGGCGGCGCTGCGGGCGGCCAATGTGGAGATGCAGGCCGCTGCCGCGCGCGGAGACAGACTCACCTATGGCAAGTCGGATGCGGACTTCCACAACGTCTTCTTCGACAACTGCGGCAACCGCTTCTTCGCCGAGGCCTACTACCTGATGTCCGGGCGCTTCGATGCGCTGCGCAACTTTTTGTCAGGCAACCTGAGCCGGGCCAACCCCAGCCCAGCCGACGAGCACGAAGACATCATCGACGCGTTCGCCAGCGGCAAACTCGAGGACACGCAAGCGTTGCTGAGTTCCCATGTCCTCGCCATGAGCGGTCGGTTTGCGACAGCCATGGCCAGTGGCGCTTCCCCGCCTCAAACCTAGCTGTACGCCACCTCGGACCAGCGCTACCGCCAACTGTCTGTTCAATCACATCGCACGACTTTCAGACGCCTTGCCATTGCGGCTGCCACTTTGGGCCGAGGCCATGTGGAAACACAGGCGATCAAAGCCTGCAGGCGCGGCGGAAGGTCCGTCAGGCAATTTGCGTTTTTCCCCGGATCTCAGGCCGGCTTGAGCTGGCATGGGCCTTTCTAGTCCCATGTGAAGCGCGTCACGCAAGGTTTGAAGCGCATAAGGCCGCTCAGAGGTTGATGCGGTGCTCCTTGGCCAGCAATCGATCCAGGATGGTATCGGCTATGGTCGGGTCGCCCAGCCAGGCATGCCAGTGCTCCACCTGCAACTGCAACTGCAACTGCAACTGCGTGGTGAGGATCGTGGCGCGAGCCACAGTACCGGCACGGTCGTCAATGACCCGGCTCGCCGGCTCCAGCGGGGCCCGGGCCCAGTCGTCGAGCACCAGCATCTCGGTGCGCGCCAGATTCGCCAGCCACGCCGCGAAGCCGCCCTTGCCGTGCAGGATGCGCAGTTGCTCGGCCAGACGCAGCACGCGCAGAAGCCCGGCACGTGTGGATTGGCAATCCTTCAGGCTTTCGCCCGCTGACGAACTGCGAAGTTCAGCAGAGCACGTTGGTCGTCCGAGTTAGACGCGTCGCCGACCCTTGACACCAGGCATGACAACATCGCTACGAACACGAGCACCGCCTCGGCTCCCTCGCGCACCGGCAGGCACGACCAAGCAAGCGCCCCGACAAAGCAGTCGGTCAAGCGATACCCGCGGCGGTCGCCCGCAGCAGCGCCGGTGCCAACCCGCAGCGCAGCAGCGCAACGACCTCTGCCAGTGGTCGCGGGGCCATTTCGTTCTTTCGGAGAAACGCCAGCCACAGCGCTTGGCGCGACGGGTCGTTCGCAAACTCATCACTAAGCCCCGAAGGCGGTGAACGCGGCACTTCGGTACCGCGTCGCGTAAAGGTCGCTGAGATGGCCTTTGCCAGCATGTCGGCGTCCAGGGACTCACGGCTCATCAGCACCGACAGATCCAAATAGTCCTTGAGCCCGGTGTTGGTCATGCCCAGGACGGCGATGGCGTGCAGCTTTTCCGCGACGACGGTGTACACCGGATAGGTACGTAGGCGCGGTGCCGGCAGGTCAGCGATCAACACCGGGTACACCGCGTCCAAAGGGCCGGGCGTAACAGCGTCTCCGAAGCCGACATCGATCTGCGTCTTGCACCGGGCCTTGGCCAGGTCCGCCGCGATCAGGATGCGTGCCCCGGCATAGCCTGCATCCTTGCGGATCTCCTCCACCTTGACTGACGCCGGATCGAAATGGATGCCATCGTCCGCCGCCATGGCGGCGATGTCTCGAAAGATCTCAGCTACCGATCCCAAGTCACTCGCACCGGACCCGAGCAGGTCGGCATCGCGCGTCGCGCGGTGCGGCATGTCGTACCAGAGCGTGAAGAGCAAGGCGCCCTTTAGCAGGAAGCGATCGGCGTGCGCGGACTGCCAGAGCCGGTACAGCATGCGCTCCAAGGCAAAGCGCACGAGCACTTGGTTGAAGTCCACGCCCTGCGCCTTGGCGATGTTCAGCAGACGGGCTCGTACCGACGCCGCAAGGTCCTTGCTCACACGATGGCCTCTAGGTAGGGGCGCATCACGTTAGCGACGCGGCAGATCCCGGCGTAGTGCCAAAGCTCGTCTGCCGTGGCCTTCTTCTGTGTCCAGGCATCCCTCAGCGCCTCCAGGGCCACGTCGAGTCCGATCTTGTGGCGATGCTTAAAGCAGTCTGCCACCGTCTTGGCCACGCCATAGACGCGCAGCGGGACCTGATCGCGTTCCACAATCTCGATGCCGGCTGAATAGGCCTCGCCCGAGAACTGGACCATCGTGACGGGGGGATAGTCGATCCGCGGCACATGGCTGCCGCGCGGCATGGCGATCCAGACCTGACGCGGCAGTTGCGTGGTCAGCTCGTGGAGCTGCAGCGCCGTGAGCAGACAGAACACGGCCCGAGGAACCCGGGCAGCGACGGTTGCCAGGCTCTCGTGCTCGGAACCCGGAGAGTCAGGCAGGCGATACAGGCCTCGCCCGACCCGCTCCAGTTGACCCGCAGCGGTCATGCGCGATAGCACCACCCGGGGAGCATCGACGGCATCCAAGTCGCTAGAACGCAGCATCCCCTTCCGAGCCAGCAGGTCGAGAACGCGCTGAGCGTGACTATTCGGCAGCATGGCCCAGAGTATGTTCCAATTTATCGTCAAATTAAATTTTGCGACGTAATTAAGGAACAACTTGCCAGCGACTTGACAGCAAGTCACCCACCTCTTTCCATGCTAAACGGACAAGTTTCAGCATGACGCCGGAGCATTCACTGCCCGAGGCTTTCGGATTCAGCGTGATGAACCGGCCGCGCCGGTGGCCGCACGAACTGCTGCACGTTGTCGCGCAGCAGCAACCCCTTCCCAGCTTCCAAGTCGTCCAGGAAATCGGCCCACTGCTGCACCATCGTCTTGCGCTGCATCAGAAAGGTCGTGCGGTCGTAACTGCCGCCGAGTTCCTCGTCCGACACATGCGCCAAGTGGTGCTCGATAACGTCCGGCGCCCATCCGAGGTACTCCCGGATCATGGTCCGGGCAGTGGCTCGGAAACCATGGCCTGTGATCTGCTCCTTGGTGTCGTAACCCATGCTGCGCAGCGCGGCATTGATGGTGTTGTCGCTGATGTAGCGGGTCTTCTCGGAACGACGCGACATACTGCGAAAGACCGGCCCGATCGGACCAGTCAACGGAAACAGATCCCGCAGGATCTCTGTTGCCTGGCGCGGCAGCGGCACCAAATGCGCCGGTGTGCGGCTGTCGCGCTTCTGCCATTCGCGCAACTTCATCTTCTCGGGCGGACAGCGCCACAGCTCATCCTCCAGACGGATGTCCTCCCATTCGGCGAGGCGCAACTGGCCAGGCCGCTGGAAAATCATCGGTGCCAGCCGCAGGGCGCAGCGCGTGATGAAGGAACCCTTGTAGGAGCGAATGTCCCGCAGCAACCGCCCGAGCTGGACAGGGTCGGTGATGGCGGCATAGTGCCGGCTGCGCGGCGCCGGAAGGCCGCCGGTGTTCTTGTTGACGAAGTTCCCGGCCGGCTCCAGAGCACCCACGTCGACCGCGTACTGGTACACGTGCTGCACTGCCTCTCGTACGCGCTGAGCAGTCTCCAAGTTGCCGCGGTCCTTGATCCGGTGCAGGCATCGCACGATCTCGGTCGGGGCGATTTTCTCGATCGCCCGGTTACCGACCCAGGGGAAGACGTGGATCTCCAGGTGTCGGATGACTTTGTCGGCATAACCGCTCGACCATTGCCTGTCTTTCTTTGCACTGGCGACCCACGCACCCGCCAGCAGAGCAAAGGTGTTCAGCGCCGCAACACGCTCCTGCTCCTCACGTTGCCGACGAACCTCCTTGAGGTCCTGTCCACTCGCGCGCAAGCTACTGGCCTCGTAGGCCTTGGAGCGCGCCTGTGGCAGTGTCACTGCCGGGTACGACCCCAGCCCAAGCTTGACGGTCTTGCCGTCCTTGTCGTAGCGGTAGATCCAGGCCTTCCCGCTGCTGCGCACGCGCAAGAACAGGTTGTCGCCATCATTGAGGAAGGACTCCTTCGGCCCAGGCTTGGTGGCCTTGATTTGTGTCTCGCTCAGCAGCCCCATCTCGTACCCCGTACCCCCGAAAGGTGTCTTTCACGAGATCACTCTAGAGTACAGCTTGGCGTACGGGCAAACGCGGGATGTAACGGGACGACTTGGAACGTTGTGGGCGACATCTCGGAGCCAAGTCCTTGTCGCACAAACAAAAACGCCTAGTCTGGAGGGACTAGGCGTAGGTGTTTGGTGGCCTGGGGCGGAATCGAACCACCGACACGCGGATTTTCAATCCGCTGCTCTACCAACTGAGCTACCGGGCCTTCAAGGCTTGCCTGACGCGTTGGTCATCAGGCGAGCCTCAGATTATAGGGCAGTTTTCTTCCCTTTGGACAAGTCCACCCCCAACTGTTTGAGTTTTCTGTAGAGATGGGTGCGCTCCAGCCCCGTCTTCTCGGCCACGCGGGTCATGGAGCCGTTCTCCATGGCCAGGTGGAACTCGAAGTAGGCCTTCTCGAAGGCATCGCGCACCTCGCGCAGCGGGCGGTCCAGGTCGAAGGTCTGGCGCGCCTGGGGGCCGGTGTCCACGGGGGTGGGGGGCACGGCGGCCAGCACCGGTGCCGTCGCGGGCGCGGCCGGGCCGTTCGCCGCCGGCGCGGCGGCGGGCACCGAGGCCGGCGCGGCCGCGGCCGCCTGCGCCGCGTCGGGCCGGGCGGTGTCCTCGCGCTGCAGGCACTTCTCGACCTCCTTGAGCAGCTTCTTCAGCGTGATCGGCTTTTCGAGGAAGGCGGCGGCGCCGATGCGTGTAGCCTCCACGGCGGTGTCGATGGTGGCGTGGCCGCTCATCATGATCACCGGCATGCTCAGCAGGCCGGCGGCGGACCATTCCTTGAGCAGTGTCACCCCGTCGGTGTCGGGCATCCAGATGTCGAGCAGCACGAGGTCGGGCCGCTCGCGCTGGCGCGCGGTGCGCGCGGCGGCGGCGTTCTCGGCCAGCTCGACGTTGTGCCCTTCGTCGTTGAGGATTTCGAAGAGCAGGTCGCGGATGCCCAGCTCGTCGTCGACCACCAGGATGTTTGCCATGAATGCGAAGGGAGTTCTCGTGCTTGCTGCGGCTGCGCGCTCAGCCTCTCAGGCTGTGGATGGGGCCGTGCGGCCACCGGGGGGCGGCGAAGCGACCGCAAATGATAGCGACACCTGCGCGCCGACCACGACGCCGTCGGCCACGCGGTTGGCGAGGTCGATGCGCGCGCCGTGTTCGTCGGCGATCTTCTTCACCACGGCAAGGCCCAGGCCGGTGCCCTTGCTCTTGGTGGTGACGTAGGGCTCGAAGGCGCGCTTGAGGATGTTCTCGGCGAAGCCGTGGCCGCCGTCGAGCACCGACAGCCGCACGCGCTGGCCCGAATCGCCGAGGCGCGTGCGGATGAGCACCGGCGGCGCCTCGCCCGCGCCGGACTGGGCCGATTCGGTGGCGTCCTGCGCGTTCTGCAGCAGGTTGTGGATGACCTGGCGCAGTTGCTGCGCATCGCCGCGGATCGGCGGGCAGCGCGGGTCCAGCTCGGTCTGCACCGGCACGCCGGCATGCTCGGCGGCGTAGAGCTGCAGCACGTCGCCCACCAGCGCATTGAGGTCCAGGGGCTTGAGTTCGGCAGCGGGCAGGCGCGCATAGTCGCGGAACTCGTTGACCAGCCGCTTCATGGCGTCCACCTGCTCGACGATGGTGCGCACGGACTTCTGCAGCACCGCTTCCTCTGGCGGCGCGACCTTGCCGGTGAGCTTGAGCTCCAGCCGCTCGGCCGACAGCTGGATGGGGGTGAGCGGGTTCTTGATCTCGTGCGCCAGGCGGCGCGCCACCTCGCCCCAGGCCTGGCTGCGCTGGGCCGAGACGATTTCGGAGATGTCGTCGAACACCAGCAGCCGCGCCGCGCCCGGCAACTGGGCGCCGCGGGCCACGATGTTGACGGCGTTGCGCTCGACGCCGTGGCCCACCGCATGCAGCTCGTAGGCATGCTGCCAGTGGTCCAGGCCGTGCTGCTGCGCCTCGGCCTCCAGGTCGTCGAACTGGCGCTGCACCGCGAGGCCGAATTCCGCCAGGCCCGGCACCTCGGCCAGCGGCCGGCCTTCGTAGGCGGCCAGCGGCGCGCGCAGCACCCGGGTGGCACCCGGGTTGGCCGACAGGATGGTGCCGGCAGCATCCAGCACCAGCACGCCCGAGGTGAGGTTGTCCAGGATGGTCTGCAGGTTGGCGCGGGCCGCATCCAGCTGCTGCATGCTCTGCTCGACGGCCATGCGGGCCTCGGCCAGCTGGCGCGTCATCTCGGCGAAGGAGCGGGTCAGGCCGCCCAGCTCGTCGCGCGCACGCGAGACCTGCGTGGGCCGCAGGTCGCCGGCCGCCACCTGGCGCACGCCCTCGGCCAGCACGAGCAGCGGGCGCGCCAGCTGATTGCCGAACAGCACCGCCAGCAGCACCGCGCCGAACACGGCCAGGAAGAGGCACAGCGTGAGCGTGCCGATGTACATGCGCCGCAGGCCGTCGCGGGCGAGGGCCCGCTCCTGGTATTCGCGGTTGGCCTCCTGCACGGCCAGCGCATTGGCCACGATGGCCGGCGGCAGCGGCTGCACGATCTGCAGGAAGCGCGGCTCGTTGAGCTCGAAGCCGGGCCGCGGCACCAGGGCCCAGGCCTTGACCACGGCCTGCGTGGACGCCGTCACCCCGCCCTCGGCCGTTTCGTCCAGGCCCTCGATGCGGGCCGTGGCGCGGTCGGCGCGCACCTGCCGCAGCTGCTGCGGGCTGGGGCGCTCGGGATTGAGCTCGAAGCGCAGCGCGCCGGCGCTGGCCACGAGCTGCCCGGTGGCCGACCAGACCTGCACGCTGTTGGCACCCAGCTGCTCGCGCAGCCGGTCCAGCGCCACCGGCAGCGAGGTGTCGGGCGTGTTGGCCAGCTGGCTGCCGGCGGTGCGGGCCTTGGCGGCCAGGTCGTCCGAGAGCGAATCGAGGGTGGCGCGGCCGAGGTTCAGGCCGGCGTCGAGCGCGCCCTCGACCTTGACGTCGAACCAGCTCTCGATGGAGCGCGCCACGAACTGGTAGGACACCGCATAGACCAGGATGCCCGGCACCACGCCCACCAGCGCGAAGATGGCGGCCAGCTTGATCAGCAGCCGGCTGCCGAACTTGCCCTGCCGCAGCCGGCGCGTGAGGCGGAACGCGACCCACACCAGCACCAGCATGAGCAGCGAGGCCACGACCACGTTGACGGCGAACAGGCGCGGGTAGTTCTGCTCGTACAGCGCGCGGTTGTTGGTGGACTGCGCGAGCAGGAACATCAGCACCAGCCCCAGCGCCGTGACGGCCGCCGCGGCCACGCCCACGCCCCAGCGCCGTGCCCGGGAGCGCCGGCGCGGCGCCTCGCCCAGGCCGCCGGGCAGGGTGTCCTTCACCGTCCGGTCTCCAGCGGCAGGCGGGCGGCGCGCTCGACCGAGACGTTCCATTCCGACTGGCCCACCAGGCCGATCTGGAAGGGCCGCGGCAGCTGCGAGGTGTCGAGGCGGAAGCGGAACACCACCGGATGCAGGCCGCCTTCGGCCACGTCGCCGGCATCGGCCAGGCGCATGCGGCCGATGCGGCGCACGGCGTCCAGCGCTTCGTCGAGCGTGTCGAAATGCTGGCTGAGCGTGACGTTGGAGGTGAGCGGCGTGATGGGGGTGGGCGAGACGTTGAGGCGCCAGCGCCGCATCAGCGGCTGGTAGGCCAGGCGCATGTAGCGGCTGGCCTGGCCGACGCGCTGGTCGGTCCAGTACCAGCGCTCGCGGAACAGCTCGGCCTCGGCCACGAAATGCAGCGCGATGCCCTTGTCGAGCACGTCCGCCACGGCGGCCGGCAGCTCGAAGCGCACCGTGGTGCTGAGGTAGATGGCGTCGTCGCTGGACTCCAGCCGCATCTGCACGATCTCGGCGCGGGCCTGCTGCGCCAGCGCCGCCGCCGGCAGGGCAGCGACGAGGCCGGCGCCCAGCATCCCTGCCAGAAGCCGCCGCCGCGCCGGCTCAGGCCGGGCGCTTTTGCAGCAGCGCGTAGAAGAATCCGTCGTGCTCACCGAGCGCATTGTCCGGGACGCCGCGCCGCCCCGCACCGCCCTGGGGCAGCAAATGCCCGGGCGAGGGCAACAGGCGGGCGTCGGTGTTGTGCGCAAGAAACGCGTCGATCTGGCGCGAGCCCTCCTCGCGGAAGACCGAGCAGGTGCAGTACAGCAGCCGGCCCTCCGGTCGCACGAGCGGCCACAGGGCGGCCAGCAGCATGGCCTGCTGCAGGGCGAGCTGCTCGACGTCGCTCTCGCGGCGCAGCCAGCGCACGTCAGGATGGCGGCGCACGATGCCCGAAGCGGTGCACGGGGCGTCGAGCAGGATGCCGTCGTAGGGCTGGCCGTCCCACCACGACTCGGGACGGGCGGCGTCGGCCACGCGCACGTCGGCGGCCAGGCCCAGGCGGGCGAGGTTCTCGTCGATGCGGCGGGCGCGCTGCGGGTCGATTTCCAGCGCGGTCACGTCCAGCGGCACGGGGCCGGCGCGCTCCAGCAGATGGGCCGTCTTGCCGCCGGGCGCGGCGCAGGCGTCCAGCACGCGCAGACGGGCGCCGGCGGGCGCCAGGCCCTCCAGCAGCAACGGCGCCGCCAGCTGGGCGGCGGCATCCTGCACCGAGAACTCGCCGGCCTCGAAGCCGGGCAACTGCTGCACCGGCCGGGCGGCGCCCAGCTCCACGCCCTGCTCGGCCACCCGGCGCGCGGGCAGCTGGAGCGCCGCCAGGGCGGGCAGGTATCGCTCGACCGAGGTCGTGCGCGCATTGATGCGCAACGTGAGCGGCGCCGGCCCGTTGTCGGCCGTGAGCACCTGCTGCCAGGCCTGTGGATGGTCGCGACGCAGCCGCTCGATCCACCAGCGGGGGTGGTTCCACTGGGCCACCGGCTCGCGCTCGGTGGCGGCGACCAGTTCCTCGCGCTCGCGCAGGAAGCGCCGCAGGCAGGCGTTGATGAAGCTGGCCTGGGCGCGGGTGTGCGGCTGGCGCTTGGCCGCTTCCACCGTCTGGTCGACCAGGGTGAAGGGTTCGTAGGGCGAGCGCTCCGGCGCCCAGCCCAGGGCCAGGGCGGTGCACAGCAGCGCGTCGGCCGCGGGCGGCGGCGTGCGCTTGGCGAGGTGGCGGCGCAGCGCCTCGCCACGGCCCAGCCAGCGCATGGTCTGGAAGGCGATGGCCTGCACGCCGGGGCGCAGTGCCGGCTCGACGGCGTCGAGCGCCGCCGTGCCCGAAGCGCCGCCGCGCACGGCCGCGAGCACGCCGGCCACCAACTGAAGCTGGCGCCACAGCGGCGGCCCCTGGGGGGCGGGGGAGGAAGGGGAATCTCCGATGGACATCGGTTTGAGGCAGGAAGAGCGCGATGGTAATGGGTGGTGGCCCCGGGCCATGCCGGGCCGCCGGACTCAGACCAGCGGCGCCCCGACCCGGAAACGTGCGAGCCAGGCCACGATCACGGCCGGGAACTGCGTCACCGCGGCGTTGTACTGGGCGACGGCGGCATTGAACTGCGGCAGCGCCACCTCGATCGCCGAAGCAGGGAGCGGCCAGGCCGTGCCGGCGAGCAGGTCGCCGGGCCGCAGCGCCGGCATGTCCTGGCCGGGTTGCTGCGAATGGCGATGCCAGGCAGCCACCCAGGCGCGCACGGCGGCGCCCACGGTGGCCATGGTGGGCGCATGCAGCGGCCGCACGCGCGCGGCGCCGAGCGAGGCCGCCAGCTGGCCGCAGGCGCCACGCAGGGCGGTGTCCAGCCCGCGCCGGACTTCGTCGGCCGGTGGCGGCGTGTCGGCCAGCATGGCCTGCACATGCTGCACCTGGGCCATCAGTGCGGCGTCGAGCTGGCCGTAGGCCTGCGTCGCTGCCGCCCGCAAGCGCACCAGGCGGTTGTGGGCACCCACGTACCAGAACACGCCGATGGCGATCAGGCCCCAACTGGTGAGCGAACCGATCCAGCCGTTCATGCGCGCACGCCGCCCGGCCGGGGCGGGCAGGAAAAAGACAAAGAAAAACGCCCTCGCGCCACGGAGGCGGGAGGGCGTCGGAGCGCGGTCATGGAATGGCGCGGTCGTCGTCAGGGCCGGAACCGGGCCACGGGGCTCGCAGGTCATGCGAGGCCCCGCGGGCCGTGTGCCGTGCGGCCCGCTCAGTCGGCGCTGCCGCCCTCGCCGGCATCGGCGGTCGCGTCGGCCGACTCGCCAGGGGCAGCGGCCTCCAGCTCGGCGGCCTCCGCCTCGGCGATGGCGCGGCGCTCGGCCTCGTCCATGGCTTCGCGGGCCTTGCGGGCCTGGTGGTACGCCAGGCCGGTGCCCGCGGGGATCAGGCGGCCGACGATGACGTTTTCCTTCAGGCCACGCAGTTCGTCGCGCTTGCCCATGATGGCCGCTTCGGTCAGCACGCGCGTCGTTTCCTGGAAGGAGGCCGCGGAGATGAACGAGTCGGTGGACAGCGAGGCCTTGGTGATGCCCAGCAGCAGGTTGCTGTAGGTGGCCGGCAGCTTGTCTTCGCGCTGGAGACGCTCGTTGGTGTTGAGGATCTCCGAACGCTCGACCTGCTCGCCCTGGATGTAGCCCGAATCGCCGGAGTTCTCGACCACGACGCGGCGCAGCATCTGGCGAACGATCACCTCGATGTGCTTGTCGTTGATCTTCACGCCCTGCAGTCGGTACACGTCCTGGACTTCGTCCACGATGTAGCGGGCCAGCTCTTCGGAACCCAGCAGACGCAGGATGTCCTGCGGATCGGCCGGGCCGTCGACCACGACTTCGCCCTTGTTCACCACCTGGCCTTCGTGCACCAGGATGTTCTTCTCCTTGGGCACGAGTTCTTCCCACACCTTGCCTTCGGGGTCGGTGATCTGCAGGCGGATCTTGCCCTTGGTCTCCTTGCCGAAGGAAATGGTGCCGGTCATCTCGGCCAGCAGGCCCTTGTCCTTGGGCGAGCGGGCTTCGAACAGCTCGGCCACGCGGGGCAGACCGCCCGTGATGTCACGGGTCTTCTGGCCTTCGACCGGGATGCGGGCCAGCACTTCGCCGGGGCCCACGTCCTGGCCGTCGCGCACCTGGATCAGCGCGCCCACCTGGAAGCCGATGGCCACCGAGTGGTCGGTGCCCGGGATCTTGACTTCCTGGCCCTGCGCGTCGAGCAGCTTGACCAGCGGACGCACCACCTTGGCGGCGCCGCGGCGCTTCGGATCGATCACCACCAGCGTGGACAGGCCGGTCACTTCGTCGACCTGCTTGGCCACGGTGACGCCCTCTTCCACGTTCTCGAACTTCGTCTGGCCGGCGAATTCCGTGATGATGGGTCGGGTCAGCGGGTCCCAGTTGGCCAGGATCGTGCCGGCCTTGATCTGCTGGTCGGCCTTGACGGTCAGCGTCGCGCCGTACGGCACCTTGTGGCGCTCGCGCTCGCGGCCGTGCTCGTCCTGGATGATGATCTCGCCCGAACGGGCGATGACCACCAGTTCGCCCTTGGAGTTGGTCACGTAGCGCATCGTGGCGTTGAAGCCGATGATGCCGTTCGACTTGGCTTCCACGCTCGAGGCGATGGCGGCGCGCGAAGCGGCACCGCCGATGTGGAAGGTCCGCATCGTCAGCTGCGTGCCGGGCTCGCCGATCGACTGGGCGGCAATCACGCCGACCGCTTCGCCGATGTTCACCAGGCCGCCGCGGCCCAGGTCGCGGCCGTAGCACTTGGCGCACAGGCCGTAGCGGGTGGCGCAGGTCAGCGCGGTGCGCACCTTCACCTCGTCCACGCCGGCGGCTTCGAGGATCTCGATGGCGTCTTCGTCCAGCATCTCGCCGGCCTTGACCAGCACGCTGCGGTTTTCCGGGTGCAGCACGTCGTCGGCGGCCGTGCGGCCGAGGATTCGGTCGCGCAGCGACTCGATCACCTCGCCGCCTTCCACGATGGCGCGCATCGCGGTGCCGTCGCTGGTGCCGCAATCCGGATCGGTCACGACCAGATCCTGCGTCACGTCCACCAGACGGCGGGTCAGGTAACCCGAGTTTGCCGTCTTCAGCGCCGTGTCGGCCAGGCCCTTACGGGCACCGTGCGTGGAGATGAAGTACTCCAGCACGTTCAGGCCTTCGCGGAAGTTGGCCGTGATGGGCGTCTCGATGATCGAGCCGTCCGGCTTGGCCATCAGGCCCCGCATGCCGGCCACCTGGCGGATCTGGGCGGCGGAACCCCGCGCGCCCGAGTCGGCCATCATGTAGATGGAGTTGAAGGACTCCTGGTCCACTTCCTTGCCGTGGCGGTCGGTGACCTTCTGCTTGGACAGCTGGGCCATCATCACCTTGGAGACGGCGTCACCCGCGCGGCCCCAGATGTCCACGACCTTGTTGTAGCGCTCGCCGGCCGTCACCAGGCCCGAGACGTACTGCTGCTCGATCTCCTTCACCTCGCGCGAGGCGTCGTCGATGATCTTTTCCTTCTCCGGCGGCACCAGCATGTCGTCGATGGCGATCGAGATGCCGGCCTTGGTCGCGAGGCGGAAGCCGTTCTGCAGCAGCTTGTCGGCGAAGACCACCGTCTCCTTCAGGCCGCAGCGGCGGAAGGAGGCGTTGATCAGCTTGGAGATCTCCTTCTTCTTCAGCGCCTTGTTGATGTTGCTGAAGGGCAGGCCCTTGGGCAGGATCTCCGACAGCAGCGCGCGGCCGACGGTCGTGTCCACCAGGGAGGTCGAGGGCTCGAACTCGCCGGTGTCCTTGTTCTTGTTCCACTCGGTGATGCGCACCGCCACCTTGGCGGTGAGCTCGACCTGGCCGGCGTCGAGTGCGCGCTGAACTTCACCGATGTCGGAGAAGATCAGGCCCTCGCCCTTGCCGTTGATGCGGTCGCGGGTGGTGTAGTACAGGCCCAGCACCACGTCCTGCGACGGCACGATGGAGGGCTCGCCCGAGGCCGGGAACAGCACGTTGTTGGAGGCCAGCATCAGCGTGCGGGCTTCCACCTGCGCCTCGACCGACAGCGGCACGTGGACGGCCATCTGGTCGCCGTCGAAGTCGGCGTTGAAGGCCGCGCAGACCAGCGGGTGCAGCTGGATGGCCTTGCCTTCGATCAGGATCGGCTCGAAGGCCTGGATGCCCAGGCGGTGCAGCGTGGGGGCGCGGTTCAGCAGGACGGGGTGCTCCTTGATCACCTCTTCCAGGATGTCCCACACCACCGGCGTGCCGGCTTCCACTTCCTTCTTGGCGGCCTTGATCGTCGTCGCGATGCCCATGGCTTCGAGGCGCGAGAAGATGAAGGGCTTGAAGAGTTCGAGCGCCATCAGCTTCGGCAGGCCGCACTGGTGCAGCTTGAGCGTCGGGCCCACCACGATGACCGAACGGCCCGAGTAGTCGACGCGCTTGCCCAGCAGGTTCTGGCGGAAGCGGCCGCTCTTGCCCTTGATCATGTCGGCCAGCGACTTCAGGGCGCGCTTGTTGGCGCCCGTCATGGCCTTGCCGCGGCGGCCGTTGTCCAGCAGGCTGTCCACGGCCTCCTGCAGCATCCGCTTCTCGTTGCGCGCGATGATTTCCGGGGCCTTGAGCTCCAGCAGGCGGCGCAGACGCGAGTTGCGGTTGATGACGCGGCGGTACAGGTCGTTCAGGTCCGACGTGGCGAAGCGGCCACCGTCCAGCGGCACCAACGGACGCAGGTCCGGCGGCAGCACGGGCAGCACGTCCAGCACCATCCACTCGGGCTTGATGCCCGACTTGCGGAAGGCTTCCAGCACCTTGAGGCGCTTGGAGTTCTTCTTGACCTTGACTTCGGAGCCGGTCAGGTCGCCGCGCAGGCGCTCGATCTCGGTGTCGAGTTCGATGGACTGCAGCAGGTCCTTGATGCCTTCGGCGCCCATCTTGGCGATGAACTCGTCACCGTATTCGGTGCGCTTCGCCTCGTAGTCGTCCTCGGTCATGATGCCGAACTTCTTCAGCGGGGTCATGCCGGGGTCGACGATCACGTAGGCTTCGAAGTACAGCACGCGCTCGATGTCGCGCAGCGTCATGTCCAGCACCAGGCCCAGGCGCGACGGCAGCGACTTCAGGAACCAGATGTGGGCGCAGGGCGCGGCCAGGTCGATGTGGCCCATGCGCTCGCGGCGCACCTTGGTCTGCGTGACTTCGACGCCGCACTTCTCGCAGATGACGCCGCGGTGCTTCAGGCGCTTGTACTTGCCGCACAGGCACTCGTAGTCCTTGATGGGCCCGAAGATCTTGGCGCAGAACAGGCCGTCGCGCTCGGGCTTGAAGGTGCGGTAGTTGATCGTCTCGGGCTTCTTCACCTCGCCGAAAGACCACGAACGGATCTTCTCGGGCGAAGCCATGCCGATCTTGATGGCATCGAAATGCTCATCGGGCGTGAACTGCTTGAACAGGTCGAGTAGCGATTTCATGTGACTCTTTCCCTTTCAATTACGAGCGCTCGAGCTCGATGTCGAGACCCAGCGAGCGGATTTCCTTGACCAGCACGTTGAACGATTCCGGCATGCCGGCCTCGATGGCGTGTTCGCCCTTGACGATGTTCTCGTAGACCTTGGTGCGGCCCTGGACGTCGTCGGACTTGACGGTGAGCATTTCCTGCAGCACGTAGGAGGCGCCGTAGGCTTCCAGCGCCCACACTTCCATTTCACCGAAGCGCTGGCCGCCGAACTGGGCCTTGCCGCCCAGCGGCTGCTGCGTGACGAGCGAGTACGGACCCGTGGAGCGGGCGTGCATCTTGTCGTCCACCAGGTGGTGCAGCTTCAGGAAGTGCATGTAGCCGACGGTTACGGGGCGCTCGAAACGATCGCCGGTGCGGCCGTCGTACAGGTAGGCCTGGGTACGCGTGTCGGTCAGGCCCTTGAGCTTGGCGATGTCGTCCGGGAAGGCCAGCTTCAGCATCGCGCGGATGTCCTCTTCGGCCGCGCCGTCGAACACCGGGGTGGCGAAGGACACACCGTTTTGCAGGTTGTGCGCCATCTCCACGATCTCGGTGTCGTTCAGGGCGTCCAGGTTTTCCTTGCGGCCGGTGCTGTTGTAGAACTGCTCCAGGAACTGGCGCAGCTCGGCCACCTTGGCCTGCGTCTGCAGCAGGTTGCCGATGCGCTCGCCGATGCCCTTGCCGGCCCAGCCCAGATGCACTTCCAGCACCTGGCCCACGTTCATCCGCGAGGGCACGCCCAGCGGGTTCAGGCAGATGTCGCACGGCGTGCCGTCGGCCATGTGGGGCATGTCCTCGACCGGAACGATCTTGGACACCACGCCCTTGTTGCCGTGGCGGCCGGCCATCTTGTCGCCGGGCTGGAGGCGGCGCTTGACGGCCAGGTACACCTTGACCATCTTGAGCACGCCCGCGGGCAGCTCGTCGCCCTGCGTGAGCTTCTTGCGCTTCTCTTCGAAGGCCAGGTCGAAGCTGTGGCGGGTCTGCTCCAGCGAGTTCTTGATGGACTCGAGCTGGGCCGCGACTTCGTCCTCGGCCGGACGGATGTCGAACCAGTGGAACTTCTCGACCGACGACAGGTAGGCCTTGTCCAGCTTGGTGCCCTTGGCCAGCTTGTTCGGGCCGCCGTTGGCGGTGCGGCCGGTCAGCAGCTTCTCGATCCGGTCGAAGGCGTCGGCCTCGACGATGCGCAGCTGGTCGTTCAGGTCCAGGCGGAAGCGCTTGAGCTCGTCGTCGATGATCTGCTGGGCGCGCTTGTCGCGCTGGATGCCTTCACGGGTGAAGACCTGCACGTCGATGACGGTGCCCGAGGAGCCCTGGTCCACGCGCAGCGAGGTGTCCTTCACGTCGGAGGCCTTCTCGCCGAAGATCGCACGCAGGAGCTTCTCTTCCGGCGTCAGCGTGGTCTCGCCCTTGGGCGTGACCTTGCCCACCAGCACGTCGCCGGGGGTGACTTCGGCACCCACGTAGATGATGCCGGACTCGTCCAGGCGGTTGAGCTGCTGCTCGGCCAGGTTGGGGATGTCGCGGGTGATTTCCTCGGCGCCCAGCTTGGTGTCGCGGGCCATGACCACCAGTTCCTCGATGTGGATCGAGGTGTAGCGGTCGTCGGCCACCACGCGTTCGGAGATCAGGATCGAGTCTTCGAAGTTGTAGCCGTTCCACGGCATGAAGCCGATCAGCATGTTCTGGCCCAGGGCGAGCTCGCCCAGGTCGGTCGAGGCGCCGTCGGCCACCACGTCACCCTTGGCCAGCTTGTCGCCGCGCTTGACGATGGGACGCTGGTGGATGTTGGTGTTCTGGTTGGAACGCTGGTACTTGATGAGGTTGTAGATGTCCACACCCACCTCACCGGCCTGCGCTTCGTCGTCGTTGACGCGCACCACGATGCGGGTGGCGTCCACGTAGTCGACGATGCCGCCGCGCGTGGCCGTGACCACGGTGCCCGAGTCCACGGCCGAGACGCGCTCGATGCCGGTGCCCACGAAAGGCTTCTCGGGACGCAGCACGGGCACGGCCTGGCGCTGCATGTTGGCGCCCATCAGTGCGCGGTTGGCGTCGTCGTGCTCCAGGAAGGGCACGAGCGAGGCCGCCACCGACACGATCTGCGCCGGCGACACGTCCATGTACTGGATGCGGTCGGCGCCGACCAGGATCGATTCGCCCTTCTCGCGGGCCGACACCAGGTCGCCCGTCAGGCGGCCTTCGTCGTCCAGCGCCGCATTGGCCTGGGCGATGACGTACTTGCCTTCCTCGATGGCCGACAGGTAGTCGATGTCCATCGTGACCTTGCCGTCCACCACGCGGCGGTACGGCGTCTCGATGAAGCCGTACTCGTTCAGGCGGGCGTACAGGGCCAGCGAGTTGATCAGGCCGATGTTCGGGCCTTCCGGCGTTTCGATCGGGCACACGCGGCCGTAGTGCGTGACGTGCACGTCACGCACTTCGAAGCCGGCGCGTTCGCGCGTCAGACCGCCCGGGCCCAGGGCCGAGACGCGACGCTTGTGCGTGATCTCGGACAGCGGGTTGGTCTGGTCCATGAACTGCGACAGCTGCGAGGCGCCGAAGAATTCCTTCAGGGCGGCCGAGATCGGCTTGCTGTTGATCAGGTCGTGCGGCATGAGCGGCTCTTGCTCGGCCTGGCCCAGACGCTCCTTGACCGCCTTCTCGATGCGGGCGAGGCCAGTGCGGTACTGGTTCTCGGCCAGCTCGCCGACGCAGCGCACGCGGCGGTTGCCCAGGTGGTCGATGTCGTCGACTTCGCCGCGGCCGTTGCGCAGGTCGACCAGGATCTTGACCACGGCCAGGATGTCCTCGTTGGTCAGGACCATCGGGCCCGTGGCCTCGTCGCGGCCGATCTTGGCGTTGAACTTCATCCGGCCCACGCGCGACAGGTCGTAGGTGTCCGGGTTGTAGAACAGGCGCTGGAACAGGGCCTGCACGGCGTCTTCCGTCGGCGGCTCGCCGGGGCGCATCATGCGGTAGATGGCCACGCGGGCGGCGAACTCGTCGGCCGTCTCGTCGATGCGCAGGGTCTGGCTGATGTAGGCGCCCTGGTCCAGCTCATTCGTGTAGATGCACTGGATCTCCTGCACACCGGCGGTGCGCAGCTTCTTGAGCACGGTCTCGGTCAGCTCGTCGTTGGCCTTGGCCAGCACCTCGCCCGTGTCGGGGTCGATGATGTTGCGGGCCAGCACGCGGCCGACCAAGAAGTCTTCCGGCACGCTGATGTGCGTGGTGCCCGACTGCTCCAGATCGCGGGTGTGGCGGGCCGTGACGCGCTTGTCCTTGGCCACGACCACCTTGCCGGCCTTGTCGGTGATGTCGAAGCGCGCGACTTCGCCGCGCAGCCGCTCGGCCACGAACTCCATCTGGCCGCCGCTGTCCATCAGGCGGAAGTTGTCGTTGACGAAGAAGTTCGCCAGGATCGATTCGGGGTTCAGGCCGATGGCCTTGAGCAGGATCGTGACCGGCATCTTGCGGCGGCGGTCGACGCGGAAGTACAGGATGTCCTTCGGGTCGAACTCGAAGTCCAGCCAGGAGCCGCGGTAGGGGATCACGCGGGCCGAGAACAGCAGCTTGCCCGAGCTGTGCGTCTTGCCCTTGTCATGCTCGAAGAACACACCGGGGGAGCGGTGCAGCTGCGACACGATCACGCGCTCGGTGCCGTTGATGATGAAGGAGCCCTTGTCGGTCATCAGGGGCACTTCGCCCATGTAGACCTCTTGTTCCTTCACTTCCTTGACCACCTTGGACTGCGAGGTCGAGGACTCGCGGTCGTAGATGATCAGCTGCACCTTGGCGCGCACGGCCGAGGCGAAGGTCAGGCCGCGGGTCTGGCATTCGCGCACGTCGAAGGCGGGCTTGGCCAGGTTGTACTCCAGGAACTTCATCTCCACGAAACCGTTGTGGGAGACGATGGGGAAGGCGGCGTTGAAGGCGGCTTGCAGGCCTTCGTCGCTGCGCTTCTGGGGCGCCGAGGAGGCCTGCAGGAAGGCGGTGTAGGCGTCCTTCTGCATCTGCAGAAGGTAGGGAATCTGGACGACGCTGTCGCGGTGGCCGAAGCTTTTGCGGATGCGCTTGCGTTCGGTGTAACTGTAGGTCGATGCTTGGGCCATGAGAGCTCCGGGGCTTGAGATCATCAGCGACTAGGGTCAGCAACGCGCGGGCGTTCCTGCTTGGCGGCTGGCCACTACCAGCCGATGGCGGACGGCGATGCATTGCACATCGCCCGAACCAAGAGTCCTTCTGCAGTCGGGGTCAGAAGACACTCGAAAGCCAGCGGCAGGCGTCGGCTTTCGGGTGCGCTCTGAAAGCGGCAAAGGCTGGAAGGCCCGCAAGGGCACTTCCAGCCTCCAGGAGAAGCCGAATTACTTCAGTTCCACCTTGGCGCCGGCGTCTTCCAGCTTCTTCTTGGCGGCTTCGGCGTCAGCCTTGGCCAGGCCTTCCTTGACGGCCTTCGGAGCGGCTTCCACCAGGTCCTTGGCTTCCTTCAGGCCCAGGCCGGTGATTTCGCGCACGGCCTTGATGACGGACACCTTGTTGGCGCCGGCATCGGTCAGGACGACGTTGAACTCGGTCTTCTCTTCGGCGGCCGGAGCGGCAGCGGCGCCGCCGGCAGCGGGAGCAGCCATTGCAGCGGCGCTCACGCCGAACTTCTCTTCGATGGCCTTGACCAGGTCGTTGAGCTCGAGGACCGTCATGCTGTCCAGAGCGGTCAGGAATGCGTCTTTATCGAATGCCATGTTGATTTCCTAAAACAGATTGGGTTGATTGCCGCGCGATCAATGGATCAGGCCGCGGCGGCCTCGGCTGCAGGTTCTTCTGCAGCGCCTTCGCCACGCTTGGCCGCCAGGGCACCCAGCACCACGGCGGTGCGGGAGATCGGCGACATCAGCAAGCCGCACAGCTGGGCCAGCAGCACTTCCTTGGTAGGAATGTTGGCCAGCTGCTTCACGCCTTCCACGTCCAGGGCCTTGCCCGCGAAAGCGCCACCGCGAATCACCAACTTGTCGTTGGTCTTCGCGAAGTCGGCCACCACCTTGGCGGCAGCGACGGCGTCTTCGGAGAAGCCATAGATCAGCGGACCGGTCATCTGGTCGCCGACGACTTCGAATGCGCTGCCAGCCACGGCACGGCGGGCCAGGGTGTTCTTCAGAACACTCAGGCTCACACCCTTTTCGCGGGCGGCGTTGCGCAGACGGGTCATGTCGGCCACCGTGATGCCACGGTATTCCGCCAGGACGAGCGTTTGAGCTTTAGCTGCGAGGCCGGTCACTTCTTCAATGACCGCTTGTTTCTCACTGCGATTCAGACTCAAGGTCTACTCCTTTTCAATGTCGCCCGGTTGCCCGGGCGACGCCTTCATGCAGCGACCAACTGTTTCGGAACCGGAATTCCTTGCAGTGGGATCGCCATCTGCGCTGGCCGACCTGAGGTCGATTAAGGCGTCGAGGTTCTCACCCCGGCCGCCGCCAGCGGTCTTGGATGGCCCGCAGCCCCTTCCGCGAGGAAGGAAGCTGCGGCCCACCACATCCGCCGGACCGCCCGAAGGCGACCCGGCAAATCACGTTCAGGCTCAGGCCTGGGCGATGGACTGCGTGTCCACGCGCACGCCCACACCCATGGTGGACGACACGGCGACCTTGCGCAGGTACACGCCCTTGCTGGTGGCCGGCTTGGCCTTGTTCAGCGCGTCGATCAGCGCCACCAGGTTGCCCTGGAGCTTGTCGCTGTCGAAGGAGCGGCGGCCGATGGTGCCGTGGATGATGCCGGCCTTGTCGACACGGAACTGCACCTGGCCAGCCTTGGCGTTCTTCACGGCCGTGGCGACGTCGGGCGTCACGGTGCCGACCTTGGGGTTCGGCATCAGGCCGCGCGGGCCCAGGATCTGGCCCAGCGTACCGACCACGCGCATCGCGTCGGGGGCGGCGATCACCACGTCGAAGGGCATGTCGCCCGCCTTGACCTGGGCAGCCAGGTCGTCCATGCCGACGATGTCGGCACCGGCGGCCTTGGCCTCTTCGGCCTTGGCGCCCTGGGCGAACACGGCCACGCGCTTGGTCTTGCCGGTACCGTTGGGCATCACGACGGCGCCACGCACCACCTGGTCCGACTTCTTGGCGTCGATGCCGAGTTGCACGGCCACGTCGATGGACTCATCGAACTTGGCGGTGGCGTGCTCCTTCACCAGCGTCAGCGCATCGGCGAGCGCGTACAGCTTGGTGGTTTCGATCTTGCCCTGCTGGGCCTTTGCCTTCTTGGTCAGCTTGGCCATCTCACACGCCCTCCACGTTGACACCCATCGAACGGGCGGAGCCGGCGATGGTGCGAACCGCTGCGTCCAGATCGGCAGCGGTCAGGTCCTTCATCTTGGCCTTGGCGATGTCCTCGAGCTGGGCGCGCGTGATCTTGCCGACCTTGTCGGTGTGCGGCTTGGCCGAGCCCTTGTCCAGCTTGATCGCCTTCTTGATCAGCGTGGTCGCCGGCGGCGTCTTGATGATGAAGGTGAAGCTCTTGTCCGCGAAGGCGGTGATCACCACCGGCAGCGGCAGACCGGGCTCGACGCCCTGGGTCTGGGCGTTGAACGCCTTGCAGAACTCCATGATGTTCAGGCCGCGCTGACCCAGCGCGGGACCGATCGGCGGCGAGGGGTTGGCCTTGCCTGCCGGCACTTGCAGCTTGATGAAGCCGACGATTTTCTTCGCCATGCTTGACTCCTTGCGGGTGTTAGCGCCACGGACGTGTCCGCGGCTCCCCGGGGTTGCGACTCAGGAAATGAAGCGGACCGCCGAGTCGTGGGGGCGGACCACCGGAAGCCGCAGCTGGCATCGCCAGCCGCGTTCTTGTCTTTGTCTCAGGTCTTCTCGACCTCGGCGAAGCCCAGCTCCACCGGCGTCGCACGTCCGAAGATCATCACGGACACGCGCAGCTTGCTCTTCTCGTAGTTGACTTCCTCGACGGTGCCGTTGAAGTCGGTGAACGGGCCTTCCTTGACCCGCACCAGCTCGCCGGCGAGGAACTCGACCTTGTGGCGGGGCTTCTCGGTGCCCTGCTGCATCTGGTTGACGATCTCGTCGACCTCGCGCTGCGAGATGGGCGCCGGGCGGTTCTTGGCACCGCCCACGAAGCCGGTCACCTTGCTGGTGTGCTTCACCAGATGCCAGGTGTCGTCGTCCATCACCATCTCGACCAGCACGTAGCCGGGGAACAGGCGGCGCTCCAGCGTGCGCTTCTGGCCGTTCTTGACGTCCACCACCTCTTCGCTCGGCACCAGGATGCGGCCGAACTTGGACTGCATGCCGGCGCGGTTGATGCGCTCGGTGATGTTGCGTTCCACGGCCTTCTCCATGCCCGAGTAGGCATGGACCACGTACCAGCGCAGGTCCGGATTGGAGGGCGGCGCCAGGGCGGGAGACTCGTTGTCGACGTTGTCGTTCATTACTTTTTCCAGCCCAGCAGCAGGTCGTAGAAGAACCACTCGAGGGTCTTGTCCGTCACCCAGAGGAACAGGGCCATGATGACCGCGAAGGCGAACACGTAGGCGGTCATCTGGATGGCCTCCTTGCGCGTCGGCCAGACCACCTTGCGCACTTCGCGCCAAGCGTCGCGCCCGAAACCGTACAGACGCTTGCCAGAGTCGGAAGTGGCGAACACGGCCACGGCCGCGGCCAGGCCGACGATCAGCGCGCCCCACTGGGCCCAGGCGCCCTGGCGGCCGAGCATGTAGAACGCCACGAGCGCACCCACCAGCAGCACCACGGCCGCCGCAAGCTTGGCCTTGTCGGCGCCCGTCTGGACGGTTTCGATTTGAGTTGTGGCCATTCGGCAAATTCCTGGCCTCGCGGCCGCTAGGGACGTCTCATCGCAAGACGCCGAAGCCCGCCGGAGCGCGGCGGGCTTGAATCGGGTCGGTTTCGCCGGACTGTTTCGGCTGGATCCGGTACTTTCGGCCCGGGACCCATCGCCACCTCGTCAGGTGGCAGGGGCAGTAGGAATCGAACCTACAACCTTCGGTTTTGGAGACCGACGCTCTGCCAATTGAGCTATACCCCTAAGGCCTGTTCGACAAGCCTGGAGGCGCCATCCGAGGATGGCACCCCCGCAACATCGCAATTACTCGATGATCTTGGCCACGACGCCGGCGCCGACGGTACGACCGCCTTCGCGGATGGCGAAGAGCCTCTCGCGTATACACATCTGCACCTGCCGACGAAGAGGATAGTGTGGCTTCATGTCGGCTCTGCATCATCCAAATAGACGAAGACACCGACAGTCAAGTACGAA
>NZ_LDSL01000129.1 GCF_001476815.1 Pseudacidovorax intermedius
GAGGGGTGCTGCGCGCGTGCGGCCGGGGCGCAGGAGGGGGCAGGTTCGGCTTGCGCCTGTCGAAGCGCCCGGGCCGGGCCGCACGCAGGCGGGCCGCTCGGCGGCGGTGGCGCCAGGCGCCGCCGCCGTGCGGACGGTGGATCTCAGGCCGCCGGCGGCGGCACGTAGCCCTGGGCGGCGTCGGCGCCGTCGCCGAAGAAATGCTTCTCCATCTGGCGCGCCAGGTACTGGCGGGCGCGGGCATCGGCCAGGTTCAGGCGGTTCTCGTTGACCAGCATGGTCTGGTGCTTGAGCCAGGCCGCCCAGGCTTCCTTGCTGACGTTCTCCCAGATGCGCTTGCCGAGTTCGCCGGGATAGGGCGGGAAGTCGAGGCCTTCGGCTTCCTTGCCGAGCTTGATGCATTGAACCATGCGTGCCATGGGGGGCTTTCTTGTGTAGCGGTGAGAGGGAGGTTGCGGCGCGAGCGGCCGGCTTAGCTGATTTCGCTATTTAGAACTGAGAACTCCGTCGTTCCCCTTTCCTTATGCGATATCCAGAATTCAAGCCATCGACCTTATGCACAACAAGGCATGAACATGAATCTCCGCCGTGACTTTATCAAGCTTTCCCTCGTCGCCGGCGCGGCGGCCGCCTTGTCCCTGCCGGCCTGGGCGCAGACCGTGACGCTGCTCAACGTGTCCTACGACCCCACGCGCGAGCTGTACGTGGACTACAACAAGGCCTTCGCCAAGTACTGGAAGGGCAAGACCGGCCAGGACGTGGTGGTCAAGCAGTCGCACGGCGGCTCGGGCAAGCAGGCGCGCTCGATCATCGACGGCATCGACGCGGACGTCGCCACCCTGGCACTCGGCGGCGACATCGACGCGCTGGTGCAGCACGGCGGCCTGGTCAAGGCCGACTGGCAGAAGCGCCTGCCGCACAACTCGGCGCCCTACAACTCCACCATCGTGTTCCTGGTGAAGAAGGGCAACCCCAAGGGCCTGAAGGACTGGGACGACCTGGTCAAGCCCGGCGTGCAGGTGATCACGCCCAACCCCAAGACCTCCGGCGGCGCCCGCTGGAACTACCTGGCCGCCTGGGAATTCGCCAAGCGCAAGTACGGCGGCGATGCCAAGGCCAAGGAATACATTGGCAAGCTGTTCGCCAACGTCCCGGTGCTGGACACGGGCGCGCGCGGCTCGACCATCACCTTCGTGCAGCGCGGCGTGGGCGACGTGCTGCTGGCCTGGGAGAACGAGGCCTTCCTGGCGGTGAAGGAATTCGGGCCCGACAAGTTCGACATCGTCGTGCCCTCCGTCTCCATCCTGGCCGAGCCCACGGTGGCCGTGGTCGACAAGGTGGTGGACCGCAAGGGCACCCGCGCCGTGGCCGAGGAATACCTCAAATACCTGTATTCGGACGAAGGCCAGGACATCGCCGGCCGCAACTACTACCGCCCCACGGGCGACAAGGCCAAGGCCAAGTACGCCGACCAGTTCCCCAAGCTCACGCTGTTCACCATCGACGACGCCTTCGGCGGCTGGGCGAAGGCCGACAAGGCGCACTTTGCCGACGGCGGCAGCTTCGACCAGATCTACACCAACAAGCCGAAGTGAGCGGCGCGGCCGGCGCGCGCGGTGGCGGTGCTGCCGCTGCCGCACCGCGCAAGCCGACTCACCGAAGCGAAGGGAGCGACCCATGCCACCCATCCTCACCGACGCCCTGCCGCCGCCCCGCAGCCTGCGCGGCTGGCGCCGCCGCGTGGCCGATCTGGCCCTGAGCATCATGCTGGTGGCCACGCTGGCCGTGGCCGGCGCCGCGCTGGCCGAACGCGATGACGCCGGGCCGGCGGCCGCCGCGCCGGCCGGCGCGGTCCGCACCGGCTGATCGCGGACGCTCTGCCACGCCCGCCGCCCGGCCGCCGCCGCGGCGCACGATTCACCCACCGCGCCAGGGACAAGGCAGCCCGCCGCCCGCTCGCGCAGAATAGGCGCCCCGCCCGCGCACCGCGGGCCCGTGCCCGACTGCCGAGCGAAGCCCATGTCCGCCTTTCCCATCGAAGAAATCGTCTCGTCCCTGCGCCAGGTGCGCAACGACTGGCGTCATGCGCAGCAGCGCGTGGCCGGCGGCGAGCGCCAGCTGCCCTCGCGCAGCGTGGTGAACGAGGTGGTCGAAGACCTCGTCGGCGCGCTCTTCCCCATGCGCCTGGGGCCGTCGCACCTGCGCGAGGAGGGCGAGGACTTCTACGTCGCCCACACCATCGACCAGGCCCTGCGCCAGCTGCAGGACCAGGCCGTGCAGGAGCTGCGCCACGTGCGGCGGCTCGACGCCATTTCCCCCGCCGAGCTGCAGGCCGACGCGCAGCAGCGGGTGCGCGAATTCGCGCTGCAACTGCCCGCCATCCGCGCGCTGCTGGACACCGACGTCATGGCCGCCTACCAGGGCGACCCGGCCGCGCAGAGCGTGGACGAGGTGCTGCTGTGCTACCCGGGCGTGACGGCCATGATCCACCACCGCATCGCCCATCCGCTGTACCGGCTGGGCCTGCCGCTGCTGGCGCGCATGGTGGCCGAGCGCGCCCATGCGCAGACCGGCATCGACATCCATCCCGGCGCGACCATCGGCGCCGGCTTCTTCATGGACCACGGCACCGGCATCGTGATCGGCGAGACGGCCGTGATCGGCCAGCGCGTGCGCCTGTACCAGCAGGTGACGCTGGGCGCCAAGCGCTTCCCGACGGACGAGAACGGCCATCCGCAGAAGGGCCTGCCGCGCCATCCCATCGTGGAGGACGACGTGGTGGTCTATGCCGGCGCCACCATCCTGGGCCGCGTGACCATCGGCAAGGGCGCCACGGTGGGCGGCAATGTCTGGGTGACGGACGACGTGGCGCCCGGCGCGGCCGTGACGCAGGCCAGCCTGCAGAAGAACCGCGGCGCGCGCCCGGGCGACTGCTGAGCGACTGCGGGCGCTCTGGCGGGAAGGCGTTGCCCGGCGAAGGGCCGGTGCGGCAATGGCTGACAGACTGGGCGGCGACCCGCCGCCAGCATCAGGGCTTTGTCCGTTCGAACCCGCAACCGGATCACCCTTCATGAGCCAATACCGCATCGCCGTCCTGGTCGGCAGCATTCGCCAGGATTCCCTCAACCGCAAGCTGGCCCTGGCGCTGGCCGCGCTGGCGCCGGAGGGCTTCACCTTCGAGCACCTGCGCATCGACAACCTGCCGCTCTACAACCAGGACCTGGACGGCAAGCAGCCGGCCGAGGTGCAGCAGCTCAAGACCGAAATCGCGCGGGCGCAGGGCCTGCTGTTCGTCACGCCCGAATACAACCGCTCGATTCCCGGCGTCCTGAAGAACGCGCTGGACCATGGCTCGCGGCCCTACGGCCAGAATGCCTGGGGCGGCAAGCCGGCGGGCGTGATCGGCATCTCGCCGGGCGCCATCGGCACGGCGCTGGCGCAGCAGCACCTGCGCAACGTGCTGGCCTACCTGGACGTGCCCACGCTGGGCCAGCCCGAGGCCTTCATCCAGAACAAGGACGACCTGTTCGACGACAAGGGCCACATCGGCAACGAGGGCAGCCGCAAGTTCCTGCAGACCTGGGTGGACAAGTACGTGGCCTGGGTGAAGCAGCACGCGAGCGTGTGAAGGCGCTGCGCGCAGCCGGGCAACTCACAGCAGCGCGATCCCCGGCAGCCGCTTGAAGCAGCTGTCGCGCGTGATGCGCACGAAGTCCGACAGCCAGGCCTGCGCCGACACCCCCGGCCGGCAGGCCATGTGCAGCTCGCCGCGCAGGCCCTGCGGACCGATGGGCCGTGCGCTCACGTAGCCCCGGTCCAGGTAGCTCTGTACTGCCCACCAGGGCAGGGCGGCGATGCCCCGGCCGCTGGCCACCAGCTGCAGCATCGCGACCGTCAGTTCGGTGGTGCGGCGCTGCCGGGGCTGCAGGCCGGCGGGCACCAGCACCTGGCGCAGCACGTCCAGCATGTCGTCCGGCACCGGGTAGGTGATCAGTGTCTGCTCGGCGAAATCCTCGGCCGTGAGGAACGGCTTTTGAGCCAGGGCGTGGCCATTGGCCATCAGCGCGACGATCTCGAAGCGGAATAGCGCATGGTGGTCCACCGGCTCGGCGGCGTCCTGCTCGGACACGATGGCGACTTCCGCCTTGTCCTGCAGCAGGAGTGCCACGGGGTCGGGATGGAAGCCCGAGACGATGTCCAGCTCGATTTCTGGCCAGGCCTGGCGGAAGTTGTCCATGGCCGGCATCAGCCAGTCGAAGCAGGTGTGGCATTCGACCGCGATGCGCAACTGGCCGCTGCCGCCGCCCGACAGCCGCGCCACGTCGCGGTCGGCCGCCTCCATCTGCGGCAGCACCGTGTCCGCCAGGGCCAGCAGGCGCAGGCCGCTGGCGGTGAACTGGGGTGGCAGCGACTTGCGCTCGAACAGGGCGCAGCCGTAGTGCGCCTCCAGCGCCTTGAGCTGGTGCGAGAGCGCCGACTGGGTCAGGTTGAGCAACTGCGCCGCGCGCACCAGGCTGCCGGTGTCGCGCAGCGCGGCAAGCGTGCGCAGATGGCGGATGTCGAGGATGGGCTGCATCATGAAAATGATTCAAGCGATGGCGCAAAAAGTTTCGTTTGAATCATAGAGGGCGCGCCGGGATGATCCGGCCATGACTCGCACACACATCCTGGGATTCCCGCGCATCGGCGCGCAACGAGAACTGAAATTCGCCCTCGAGGCCCACTGGCGCGGCGACACCGATGCCGCGGCGCTGGAAGCCGTCGGCGCCGGGCTGCGCGCCCGCCACTGGGCCTTGCAACGCGAGGCCGGGCTGGACTTCGTCACCGTCGGCGACTTCGCCTTCTACGACCAAGTGCTCAACCACATCCAGCTGCTGGGCTGCGAGCCCGCCCGCTTCGGCTTCGGCACCGGACAGACGGACCTGGCGCGCGCCTTCGCGATGGCTCGCGGCGTGGCGCCTGCCGCGGCGCCCACCTGCTGCGGCCATGCCGGCGCGGCCGCGGCGCCTGCTGCTGCCGCCCCGCATGCGCTGGAAATGACCAAGTGGTTCGACACCAACTACCACTACCTCGTGCCCGAGTTCGGCCCGGCCACCGCCTTCGACCATGCATCGAGCGCCCGGCTGTTCGACGAGGTGGCCGAGGCCCAGGCGCTGGGCCATCCGGTCAAGGCCGTGCTGCTCGGGCCGCTGAGCTTCCTATGGCTGGGCAAGGAAAAACAGGCCGGTTTCGACCGCCTGTCGCTGCTCGACGCACTGCTGCCGGTGTACGAACGGGTGCTGGGCCGCCTCAAGGCCCAAGGCGTGGAATGGGTGCAGATCGACGAGCCCATCCTGGGCCTCGACCTGCCCGAGCCCTGGCGCCAGAGCTTCGAGCGCAGCTACTGGCAACTGGCCCGCAACGCGCCCCGGCTGCTGCTGGCCACCTACTTCTCGCCGCTGGCGGAAAACCTGCGGCTAGCCTGCCAGCTGCCCGTCGCCGGCCTGCACGTGGACGCGGTGCGCGCGCCGGAGGAACTGACCGGCGTGGCCGACTGGCTGCCGGCGCACAAGGTTCTGTCGGTCGGCATCGTCGATGGCCGCAACATCTGGCGCACCGACCTGGATGACGCGCTCGCACGCCTGCGGCCGGTGGCCGGCAAGCACCGGGGCGAGCTGTGGCTGGCACCGTCGTGTTCACTGCTGCACGTGCCCTTCGGTTTGCAGGCTGAGCCGCAGCTGGACGCCGAACTGCGCAGCTGGCTGGCCTTCGCCTGCGAGAAGCTGGGCGAAGTGCAACTGCTGCGCCGTGCACTCGCCGGCGATGCATCCGCCGGGCCGGCCCTGGCCGAGGCGCGTGCGGCTATCGCCAGCCGCCGGGCCAGCCCGCGCGTGCGCCGGCCCGAGGTGGCGCAGCGGCTGGCCCGCCGGATGGCCGGCGACGACCGCCGGGCCGCGCCCTTCGCGCATCGGCAAGCGGCCCAGCAGCGCCGCTTCGCGTTGCCGCCCCTGCCCACCACCACCATCGGCTCCTTCCCGCAGACCGCCGCCATCCGCGCCCAGCGGGCGGCCCACCGCCGCGGCGCACTGCCGGCCGAGGCCTATGCCCGGGCCATGCGCGAGGAAATCGACCGCGTGGTGAAGGCGCAGGAGGCGCTCGGCCTGGACGTGCTGGTACACGGCGAGCCCGAGCGCAATGACATGGTCGAGTATTTCGGCGAGCAGCTCGACGGCTATGCCTTCACCGCCAACGGCTGGGTGCAGTCCTACGGCTCGCGCTGCGTCAAGCCGCCGCTCATCTACGGCGACGTGGCGCGGCCCACGGCCATGACGGTCGAATGGACAGCCTATGCGCAGCGCCTGACGCCGCTGCCGATGAAAGGCATGCTCACCGGCCCGGTCACCATGCTGCAGTGGGCTTTCGTGCGCGACGACCAGCCGCGCCAGCAGACCTGCGAGCAGATCGCGTGGGCGCTGCGCGACGAGGTGCTGGACCTGGAGCGGGCCGGCATCGGCATGATCCAGATCGACGAGCCGGCGCTGCGCGAGGGCCTGCCGCTGCGCCGCGCCGGCTGGAAGGCCTACCTGGACTGGGCCGGGCGCGCCTTCCGGCTGTGCGCCTCGGGCGTGCGCGACGACACGCAGATCCACACGCACATGTGCTACGCGGAGTTCAACGACATCCTGCCGGAGATCGCGGCGCTGGACGCCGACGTTATCACCATCGAGACCAGCCGCTCCGACATGGAACTGCTGCGCGGCTTCGGCGGCGAGCGCGGGCTGCGCTACCCCAACGAGATCGGTCCCGGCGTGTACGACATCCATTCGCCGCGCGTGCCGCCGGTGGCGGAGATGGTGCGTCTGCTGCGCAAGGCCGCGGCCGTGGTGCCGGCCGGCCATCTCTGGGTGAACCCCGACTGCGGCCTCAAGACCCGCGGCTGGGCCGAGACCGAGGCCGCACTCGCCAACATGGTGGCGGCCGCGCGGCAGATGCGCGAGGAACTGGGGCTGGGGCGGCAGGCGCAGGCCGCCGTGGCGACAGAGACGGCCGAGCTTTGATGCGGCTGGCCGGCGACTCAAACGCGGAACGCTGCCGTGCGGGCCGGGCCTGGCGCCGCGTCCACTGGATCGCGCCCCGGCTTCGACAGGCTCAGCCTGAACGGCTCTCTTGATCCTCCGGCTGCAAGGTGCCGCGCGGGCCCGTCGTCCGCGGGCCGCGGGCACGGCGCTGCATTCAGGCGGCGGCGGTCGCCTCCGCCGCGGCGGGAATCGAAGCGCGGGCCGCCTCCAGCGCCGCGGCGCGGGCCGCTTCGCCCATCGCCAGGCCTTCGGCGCGCACAAAGCGCACGTCGGTGATGCCGAAGAAGCCGAAGATCACCTTCAGGTAGCTCTCCTGGTGCTCGGCGGCCTGGCCGGCCTCGCTGGTCGAGTACATGCCGCCGCGGGTGGACACCACGATCACGGTCTTGCCGGTGGCCAGGCCCTGCGGGCCCTTCTCGGTGTACTTGAAGGTGCGGCCGGGCTGAGCCAGGCGGTCGATCCAGGCCTTGAGCTGGCTGGGGATCGAGAAGTTGTACAGCGGCGCGCCCACGACCACCACGTCGGCGGCCAGGAACTGGCGCACCAGGCGCTCAGAGACGGCGTTCTCCTGCTTCTGTGCGTCGGTGGTCGCCTCGGCCCCCACCTTCACGCCCAGCGCGTCGGCGCCGAAATGGCCGGGTGCGTCGGCGGCCACGTCCAGGTAATCCACCTCGGTGCCGGGATGGGCGGCCACCCAGTCGCGGACCACTTCGGCCGTCAGCTGGCGGGACACGGAATTGGCGCCGAGGACGCTGGAATCGACTTGCAGCAGTTTCATGTTCTTCACTCCTGAGTGAGAGGGCCCGACATGGGCCGACGATGGGGCGAAGTCTAAAACTGGGACAACGGGGCGATAAGCGGCCAAAATCGCGACCATTCGTTCTTTGGATGGAACAATGAGCCCGACCCAGGACCTCAACGACCTCGTCTTTTTCGCTGAAGTGGTGGAGCGCGGCGGCTTCAGCGCCGCCAGCCGCGCGCTGGACGTGCCCAAGTCGCGCCTGTCGCGCCGCATCGCGCAGCTGGAGGCCTCGCTGGGGGTGCAGCTGCTTCAGCGCAGCACCCGTCGCCTGTCGCTCACACCGGCGGGCGAGGTCTACCTGCGCCATTGCGTCGCCGTGCGCGAGGCGGCCGAGGCTGGCGCCGCCGAGGTGGCCCAGGTGCGCAAGGAGCCGCGCGGGCTGGTGCGCCTGAGCTGCCCCACCACGCTGGCGCAGAGCAACGTCGGCCCGGCCCTGCCGACCTTCTTCCACCGGTATCCGGGCGTGCAGATCGAGATGCGGGTGATGAACCGGCCGGTGGACCCGGTGGAGGAGGGCGTGGACATCGCCCTGCGCGTGCGCAGCGAGGTGGAGAACAGCGCCACGCTGGCCTCGCGGGTCTTCGACTGCAGCCGCCTGCTGCTGGTCGGCACGCCGGAACTGCTGGCCCGCCACGGCCCCATCACCCATCCCGAGGCGCTGGGGCCGGTGGATTGCGTCGCCATGTCCGCCGCCGATGCGCGCGCCGGCACGCTGCTCGAGGGCCCGGGCGGCGCGACCCACCTGCTGCTGCAGACGCCGCGCTACCTGGCCAACGATCTGCTGACGCTGCGCTTCGCGGTGGCGCAGGGCGTGGGCATCGGCTTCCTGCCCGACTACCTGTGCCGCGAGGCGATGCATTCGGGCGCGCTGGTCAAGGTGTTGCCCGATTGGCAGCCGCCGCCGGGCATCGTGCACGCCATGTTCACGCCGCGCCGGGCGCTGGTGCCGGCGGTGCGGGCGGTGCTGGACTTTCTGAGCGAGGTGCTGGGCACGGGCGAGCCGCCGGCCTGAGCCGCGGCCGCTGTCGGCCGGCGATCTCTCAGGGGCGCTGCAGGCCCTCGTGCGCATAGAAGCGCGCCAGCTCGCGTCGCGTCGCCAGCCGCACCTTGGGCAGCGCCAGTTCGTCGAACATCGTCTGGTAGCGCTGCCGGTTGCGCGGCGAGGTGACCGCGATGTGGCGCAGCATGACCCACTTGACGCTGTCCTGGCCGCCGTCCAGCGCGCCCAGCCGGCCGGTCTCGAACCAGCAGCGGCGCACGTAGCGCCACAGGCTCAGCGCCGTGCTCGTCTCCAGCAGGATGAAGCCGGTGGCGCGGGCGAGCCGCTGGGGCAGGCACTGCGAATAGTTGCCGTCCATCACCCAGCGCTCGGCGCGGATCGCGTCGTCGTGCAGGGCGACGAATTCGGACCGCGGCCGGGGCTGCCAGTCCGTCCCCGGCAGGTGATAGAGCTGGTCGAGGTGCACGGCCGTCAGCCCCCGCGCCCGGCCGATGGCCACCGCGAGCGTGGACTTGCCGCTGTTGGAGGGGCCCATGATGCAGATGCGGGGGCCGAGGTCGGTCAGCATGCATGCGCCGTCGACGTGTCCGGCGGTGTCGACCCATCCTCGCCGGGCTGCCAGAACGCCGTTGCCGGCACATCGACGGCTGCTCCCGCGGTGCAGCCCGTTTTTTTCATCCAACTGTCCACTTGGGCATAGCCGAGCGAATAGCCGCAATGGCGCGGGATACCGGCGCGCGGGTTGCCGAAAAACCAGGACGCGTGGTCGTAGCTCGGGGAATGCAGATGAGGCAGCGCTCTTTGCAGCCACTCGTCGAGTTGCGTGTCGCTCAATGCGGTGGCATAGGCTGGAAGTCGGCCGGTGACTTGGCGCTCGAACGCACATGCCAAGCCCTCGGAAACCAGGGCCTGGGCCAGCGTTTCGCCGTAGCCGACCGTTCGATCACGCATGCAGTGATGGACTTCGTGGGCCAGCAATGCAGGAATCGCTTGTGCGTGCTGGCTCGCGAAGTACCGGTTGCTGACGTCGAGCTTCAAATGCAGAAGGTGGCCGCTCTCTGCGAAGCCGTTGACGCCCAGTTCGGGAATGCTCTGGGTCGACGGATAGACGATCACATCGAGGTCGGACAGGTCGAAATGGTCGCTGAGTTCGGCAAGGCTGTCGTGAATCAGCGGCTCAATTTGCATCCTCCAAGGGTCGAGGACGCGGCCGGCGTCCAGAAGATGAATGCGCAGGGACATGCGGTGCTACCTCCAGTCGGGGCGGGCGACTGTAATCGTGCGCCCCGCCTGCTTCCTGACCACCTCTCCTGCCTGGCCAACGTCGTCCTGCACTTTATGTCCGCTTATGCATAACCAAACAAGGAGATATTCGTTTGTTATCCGAAGCCGCATGCCCAGAATCGGCGCTCCCATCCCATCCCATCGCATCCCATCCCATCCATCCTCAGAGGAGACCGCCATGGCCACGCTGCGACTCGGTGACACCGCCCCCGACTTCACCCAGGATTCCTCCGAGGGCGCCCTGCATTTCTACGACTGGGCGGGCGATTCCTGGGTGGTGCTGTTCTCGCACCCCGCCGACTTCACGCCGGTGTGCACCACCGAGCTGGGCAAGACGGCGGCCCTGGGCGGCGAATTCGCCAAGCGCGGCGTCAAGCCCATCGCCATCAGCGTCGACCCGGCCGACAAGCACAAGGAATGGATCGGCGACATCAACGAGACGCAGAACACCACCGTCAATTTCCCGATCCTGGCCGACGCCGATCGCAAGGTGGCCGAGTTGTACGACCTGATCCACCCGAATGCGTCGGCCACCGCCACGGTGCGCAGCGTGTTCATCATCGACCCGAAGAAGGTGGTGCGCGCCACCATCACCTACCCGGCGAGCACGGGCCGCAACTTCGACGAGATCCTGCGCGTGATCGACTCGCTGCAGCTCACCGACAGCCACAAGGTGGCCACGCCCGCCAACTGGAAGGACGGCGACGACGTGGTGATCGTGCCCAGCATCCAGGACCCGGAAGAGCTGAAGGCCCGCTTCCCCAAGGGCTGGAACGCCGTGCGCCCCTACCTGCGCGTGACGCCGCAGCCCAACAAGTGAGCCGCCCGCGGCCATGACGCAGCGCATCATCATCGTGCCGGGCTGGCGCGACTCCGGCCCCGGCCACTGGCAGAGCTTGTGGGCGGAGCGCCTGCAGGACGCCGAGCGCGTGGTGCAGGACGACTGGGTCTCGCCCCGGCGCGAGGCTTGGGTCGGCACGCTGGAGCGGCTGATCCTGTCGCGGCCCGAACCGGTGGTGATCGCCGCCCACAGCCTGGGCTGCATCGCGACCAGCCACCTGGGCGCGGAGGCCGCCGCCCACGTGCGGGGCGCGCTGCTGGTGGCCCCGGCCGACCCGGAGCGCCGCGCGGCACTGGTCGACTTCGCGCCGGTGCCCTATGCGCGCCTGCCCTACCGCAGCATCGTCGTGGCCAGCACCACCGACCCCTTCTGCCCCGTGCGCCTGGCCGGCGCCTATGCCCGGGCCTGGGGCAGCGAATTCGTCCGCATCCAGAATGCGGGCCACATCAATGTGGATTCGGGCCACGGCGACTGGCCGCTGGGCCTCGCGCTGCTCGAATCCCTCACCGATGCCCCCAGCCGTCTGACGGCGGGGGACCGGTCTTCCGTGCCACACTCCGCGACCTTATGAATTCCAAGATCAAGACCTTCGCCGCGGCCCTGACGGTGGCCGCCTCGGCCTTCGCCGGCAATGCCTTCGCCCAGAACCAGCTGCTGAACGCGTCGTACGACGTGGCGCGCGAGTTCTACAAGGACTACAACGCCGCTTTTGCCGCCCACTACAAGAAGACCACCGGCAAGGACGTCAAGATCGACCAGTCGCACGGCGGCTCCAGCGCCCAGGCCCGCGCGGTGGCCGACGGCCTCGACGCGGATGTCGTGACGATGAACACCAGCACGGACATCGACTTCCTGGCCGACAAGGGCGTGGTGGCGAAGGACTGGACCAAGAAATTCCCCGACAACGCCTCGCCCACCACCTCGACCATGCTGTTCCTGGTGCGCAACGGCAATCCCAAGGGCATCAAGGACTGGGACGACCTGATCAAGCCCGGCGTGCAGGTGGTGGTGGTCAACCCCAAGACCGGCGGCAACGGCCGCTATGCCTATCTGGCCGCCTGGGGCTACGTGAAGAAGAAGGGCGGCACCGACGCCCAGGCCGCGGAATTCGTCGGCAAGCTGTTCAAGAACGTGCCGGTGCTGGCGCGCGGCGGCCGCGATGCCACCACGGCCTTCCTGCAGCGCAACATCGGCGACGTGCTGATCACCTTCGAATCGGAAGTGGTCTCCATCGACCGCGACTTCGGCACCGGCAAGGTCGACGCCGTCTATCCGAGCATCAGCATTCTGGCCGAGAACCCGGTGGCGGTGGTCGAGCGCACGGTGGCCAAGAAGGGCACCGGCGAGCTGGCCAAGGCCTACCTGGACTGGCTGTACTCCGACGAGGCGCAGGAGATCGCCGCCAAGCATGCGCTGCGGCCCCGTTCGCAGGCCGTGCTGAAGAAGAACGCCGCGACCTTCAAGCCGCTGCAGCTGTTCACGGTGCAGGAACTCTTCGGAAGCCTGGGCGAGGCGCAGAAGGTGCACTTCAACGACGGCGGCCAGTTCGACAAGCTCTACACCCCCGGCGCGCGCTGATCCCATGGCTGGTGTGACTTCGCCGGCGCTGCCGACCCCGGCAGCGCCGGTCTCTCGTTCGAGGGCCGGCGGCGCCAAGCGGGTGCTGCCGGGCTTCCATCTGACGCTCGGGTACACGATCTTCTATCTGTGCCTGATCGTGCTGATTCCGCTCAGCACGCTGGTCTTCAGGACCTTCACCATGAGCTGGGAGCAGTTCTGGGTGGCGGTCAGCGCGCCGCGCGTGCTGGCCTCGTACCGGCTGACCTTCGGCGCCTCCTTCCTGGCGGCGCTGGTCAACCTGTTCACCGGCCTGCTGGTGGCCTGGGTGCTGGTGCGCTACAAGTTTCCGGGCAAGAAGATCGTCGACGCGCTGGTGGACCTGCCCTTTGCGCTGCCCACCGCCGTGGCCGGCATCTCGCTCACGGCGCTGCTGGCCGGCAACGGCTGGATCGGCCAGTACCTGGAGCCACTGGGCATCAAGCTGGCATTCACGCCGGCCGGCGTGGTGATCGCGCTGATCTTCATCGGGCTGCCCTTCGTCGTGCGCACGGTGCAGCCGGTGCTGGAAGACACCGAGAAGGAACTGGAAGAAGCCGCCACATCGCTGGGCGCCACGCGCTGGCAGACCTTCCGGCTGGTGATCCTGCCGTCGATCACGCCGGCGCTGCTCACCGGCTTCGCCATGGCCTTCGCCCGTGCCATCGGCGAGTACGGCTCCGTCATCTTCATTGCCGGCAACATGCCCATGATTTCCGAGATCACGCCGCTCATCATCATCGGCAAGCTGGAGCAGTACGACTACCAGGGCGCCACCGCCGTGGCGCTGGTGATGCTGGTCTTCTCCTTCCTGATGCTGCTGGTCATCAACGCGCTGCAGGCCTGGCAGCGCAAGCGGGGGGCGTCGGCATGAGCGGTACGACAGGTATGCGCGCCGGCAGCGGCCGCGTGCGCGCGGGCACCACCGAATCGCCCGCCGTGCGCTGGACGCTGATCGCGCTGGCGCTCATCTTCATGTTCTTCTTCCTCGTGCTGCCGCTGGCCGCCGTGGCCACCGAGGCGCTGCGCAAGGGCTGGGGCGCCTACGTCGAGGCGCTGAAGGAGCCGGACGCCTGGTCCGCCATCGAGCTGACTCTGATCGTGGCGGCCATTTCGGTGCCGCTGAACCTGGTGTTCGGCGTGGCGGCGGCCTGGGCCATCGCCAAGTACGAGTTCAAGGGCAAGGCCTTTCTCACGACGCTGGTGGACCTGCCTTTCGCCGTCTCGCCCGTGGTGGCCGGCCTGATCTACGTGCTGGTGTTCGGCGCGCAGGGCTGGCTGGGACCCTGGCTGGCTGAGCACAACATCAAGATCATCTTCGCCGTGCCCGGCATCGTGCTGGCGACCGTGTTCGTGACCTTTCCCTTCATCGCGCGGGAGCTGATTCCGCTGATGCAGGCGCAGGGTACCGAGGAGGAGCAGGCCGCCATCGTGCTGGGCGCGAGCGGCTGGCAGACCTTCTGGCACGTGACGCTGCCCAACATCAAGTGGGGTCTGCTGTACGGCGTGATCCTCTGCAACGCGCGGGCCATGGGCGAGTTCGGCGCGGTGTCGGTGGTGTCGGGCCACATCCGCGGCCAGACCAACACCATGCCGCTGCACGTGGAGGTGCTCTACAACGAGTACCAGTCCGTCGCCGCCTTCGCCGTCGCCTCGCTGCTGGCGGTGCTGGCGCTGGTCACGCTGGTGATCAAGACGGTGGCCGAGTGGCGCCACGAGCGCGAGATGAAGGCCCTGTCCGAATTGCCGCCGGAGCGCCCGGCGCCTGCCGCCTGACGCATGCCATCCGAGTCGCCCCGTGGGTGTGCAGGGCGCCAGAACAGACCAAGAGTTAGCCAATCATGAGCATCGAAATCCGCAACGTCAGCAAGCGCTTCGGCGACTTCCACGCGCTGCGCGACGTCAGCCTGAACATCGATTCGGGCGAGCTGTTCGCGCTGCTGGGCCCCTCGGGCTGCGGCAAGACCACGCTGCTGCGCATCATCGCGGGCCTGGAAACCGCCGACACCGGCAGCATCCTGTTCAGCGGCGAGGACACCACCGACGTGCACGTGCGCGAGCGTCAGGTGGGCTTCGTCTTCCAGCACTACGCGCTGTTCCGGCACATGACGGTGTTCGAGAACGTCGCCTTCGGCCTGCGCATCAAGCCGCGCAGCGAGCGGCCCAGCGATGCCCAGATCAAGGCCAAGGTGCTGGATCTGCTCAAGCTGGTGCAACTGGACTGGCTGGCCGACCGCTACCCGGCCCAGCTTTCGGGCGGCCAGCGCCAGCGCATCGCCCTGGCGCGCGCGCTGGCGGTGGAGCCCAAGGTGCTGCTGCTGGACGAACCCTTCGGCGCGCTGGATGCCAAGGTGCGCAAGGAGCTGCGCCGCTGGCTGCGCCGGCTTCACGACGAGCTGCACGTCACCTCCATCTTCGTGACCCACGACCAGGAAGAGGCGCTGGAAGTGGCCGACCGCGTGGTGCTGATGAACAGCGGCCACATCGAGCAGGTCGGCTCACCGCAGGACGTGTGGGACCATCCGGCCAGCCCCTTCGTCTACGGCTTCCTCGGCGACGTCAACCTGTTCCACGGCCGTGCGCACGAGGGCGAGGTCGAGCTGCAGCAGGGCATGCGCTTCACCGCGACCGAGGCGGACCGTGCGCAGGATGCCAAGGCGCTGGCCTATGTGCGACCGCACGACTTCGACATCGTCCGCTACGCGGCCGGCCAGCCGCAACCCCACGGCATCGTCGCGCGCCTGACGCGCGCCATCGTGGTCGGCCCGATCGCGCGCATGGAACTCGAACCGGTGGAAACGAATCCGGATAATCCGGGCGCCGGAACGGTGATCGAGGTGCAGATTCCTGCCCAGCAGTTCCGCGAGTTGGGTCTGCGCGAGGGCGACACGGTGGTCGCGAGCCCCCGCCGGGCCCGCATCTTCGTCGACCAAGGATCAGGGATTTGAACCAACTATTCGGCGCGCCCCGGCGCATTCACGGGCTCATCGCCGCGGCCTGCGTGGCCATGCTGGCCTTCGGCATGTATCTGCAGCACGTGGTGGGGCTTGAGCCGTGCCCCATGTGCATCGTGCAGCGCTATGCACTCATTCTGGTCGGGGTGTTCTCTGCGCTCGCGGCGGCCACGGGCGGCCATGGCCTGCGCAAGTTCTGGGGCTTCGTGGCCCTGGTCTTCTCGGTCGGCGGTGCCTTCACCGCGGCGCGGCAGAGCTGGCTGCAGTGGCATCCGCCCGAGTTCGCGAGCTGCGGCCGCGACATCTACGGGATGATCGAGACCTTCCCGCTGCAGCGCGTGGTGCCCATGATCTTCCGCGGCAGCGGCGATTGCTCGCAGATCGACTGGACCTTCCTGGGCCTGTCGATCGCCAACTGGTCCTTCCTCTGCTTCACGGCCTTCGGACTCGTGCTGCTGGTGCTGCTGTTCCAGCGGCGCCGCTGAGCGCTTTTATTCTTCCCCGGCCCGCACGCGACCAGGTGCGGGCTTTTTTTGTGGGCGCGCATGGCAATGCCACGTGCCGCGCGCCCACCAGGTGGATGGCCGGGCCCCCACCTGCGGTTTGTCCTCATCTCTTTAGAGAGGCACAGCCAGCGAAACGACAGGAAATGTCGCTAAAGTGACCGGGCCGGCGAGAACGCCGGGACAACCAAGGAAAGTACGAGCATGAGCAAGAAAGTCGCTTACGTTACCGGAGGCATGGGAGGCATCGGCACCGCGATCTGCCGCCGCCTGCATCAGGACGGTTTCACGGTCATCGCCGGCTGCGGGCCGACCCGTGACTACGGCAAGTGGCTTGCAGAACAGAAGGCCGAGGGTTTCGACTTCCACGCCTCGGTGGGCAACGTGGGCAACTGGGACTCGACGGTCGAGGCCTTCTCCGACGCGAAGGCCAAGCACGGCAGCATCGACGTGCTGGTGAACAACGCCGGCATCACCCGCGACCGCATGTTCGTGAAGATGACGCCCGACGACTGGAACGCGGTCATCGAGACCAACCTCAACAGCATGTTCAACGTCACCAAGCAGGTGGTGGGCGACATGGTCGAGAAGGGCTGGGGCCGCATCATCAACATCAGCTCGGTCAATGGCGCCAAGGGCCAGGCCGGCCAGACCAACTACTCGGCCGCCAAGGCCGGCATGCACGGCTTCACCATGGCCCTGGCGCAGGAGCTGGCGACCAAGGGCGTGACGGTCAACACCGTGAGCCCGGGCTACATCGGCACCGACATGGTCAAGGCCATCCGCCAGGAAGTGCTGGACAAGATCGTCGGCACCATCCCCGTCAAGCGCCTGGGCGAACCGAGCGAAATCGCCTCGATCATCTCCTGGCTGGCATCCAGCGAAGGCGGCTATTCCACCGGCGCCGATTTCCCGGTCAACGGCGGCCTGCACATGCACTGACGCGCACCTGCGCGACCGCGGCGGCCGGCCTGCGCCGGGCGCCTGTCCAAAAGCCCGCCTCGCGCGGGCTTTTCGCTGATGCGCGGCGCATGTCCCGCCGATGCGGCCGGTGGCACGGCTCCTGCAAAATGGGCCGATGCACCATGGCGCCTCCCTCATCAGCACGATCGCCGCCGCCCTGGGGCTGGCCCTCGCCCTCGGCTTCATCGCGGCGCGGCTCAAGCTGCCGGCGCTGGTGGGCTACCTGCTGGCGGGGGTACTGATCGGGCCCTTCACGCCGGGCTTCGTCGCCGACGCGGACATCGCCGCCCAACTGGCGGAGATCGGCGTCATGCTGCTGATGTTCGGCGTCGGCCTGCACTTCTCGCTGGACGATCTGCTGCAGGTGCGGCGCATCGCGCTGCCGGGGGCGCTGGTGCAGATCGCCGCCGCCACCTGCATGGGCGGACTGCTGGCGCTGTGGTGGGGCTGGAGCCTGGGCGCGGCGCTGGTGTTCGGCCTCGCGCTGTCGGTGGCCAGCACGGTGGTGCTGCTGCGGGCGCTGGAAAGCCTGGGCATCCTGGACACCCACACCGGCCGCATCGCCGTCGGCTGGCTGGTGGTCGAAGACCTGGCCATGGTGCTCGTGCTGGTGCTGCTGCCGCCGCTGGCGCAGGTCCTTGGCGGCCGTGCCGAGGCCGGCTCGGACGGATCCATGGCCTCGCTGGGCCGCACGCTCGGCATGACGCTGCTGCAGGTCGGCGGCTTCGTGGCGCTGATGCTGGTGGTCGGCCGCCGGCTGTTTCCCTGGCTGCTGTGGCAGGTCACGCGCACGGGCTCGCGCGAACTGTTCACCCTGTGCGTCGTGGCGGCGGCGGTGAGCATCGCCTTCGCCTCGGCGTCGCTGTTCGGCGTGTCGTTCGCGCTCGGGGCGTTCTTTGCCGGCATGGTGATGCGGGAGTCGGAATTCAGCCATCGCGCGGCCGAGGAATCGCTGCCCCTGCGCGACGCCTTCGCCGTGCTGTTCTTCGTGTCAGTGGGCATGCTGTTCGACCCGACGGTGCTCGTCACCCGGCCGCTGCAGGTGCTGGCGGTGGTAATGGTGATCGTGGTGGGCAAGTCGGTGGCGGCCTGCCTGCTGGTGCTGGCCTTCCGCTACCCGCTGGCGACGGCGCTGACGGTGAGTGCGAGCCTGGCGCAGATCGGCGAGTTCTCGTTCATCCTGCTGGCGCTGGGCCTGCGCCTGGAACTGCTGCCGCCCGAGGCGCAGAGCCTGGTGCTGGCGGGCGCCCTGGTGTCGATTGCGACCAATCCGCTGTGGTTCGGCGCGATCCAGCCGATCCTGAACTGGCTGCGGCTGCATTCGTCGCTGGCGCGGCGGCTGGAGGCGCGCGACGATCCGCTGGCCGAACTTCCGGCGACGACGGCGGCGCGCTATCTCTCCAGGCAGGTGGTGCTGGTCGGCTATGGCCGCGTGGGGCGCCGCATCGCGACGCAGCTTCGTACGCACGACATCCCCTTCGTCGTCGCGGACCAGAACCGCGAACTGGTCGAGCGTCTGCGGGAAGAGGGCGGGGCGGCCGTCTGGGGCGATGCGGCCGAGCCGTCCGTGCTGATCCAGGCGCACATCGCGCGGGCGCGCGTGCTGGTGGTGGCCATCGCCGACCCGCTGAACGTGCGGCAGATGATCGAGACGGCCCGCACGCTCAACCCCGAGGTGGAAGTCGTGCTCCGCAGCCACAACGAGGACGAGGCGCAGCTGTTGCGCCAGGAGCTTGCCGCGACCGTGTACCTGGGCGAGCACGAACTGGCCCAGGCCATGGCGGTGGACGTGGTCCGGCGCGCGGTTCCGGTCCCGGCCGCCGCTTCCTAGTGCCTACAGGTCTTCGATCACCAGGGCGCGGTAACGCTGCCCCATCACGAAGGGCGTTCCGTCCAGTCCGGCGCGCAGGGCCTCGACGGCCTCGTCGTCGTCGGTGCGCACCAGGAGGCCCGCATGGCCTTCGCGGGCCAGCTTGATGTAGGCCCGCACCGTGGCGCCCTCCGTGCCGGGCGAGGGCAGCGGGTTGTCGGCATCGCTGGCGGTGGGTCCGATCTGGTCGATGATGGCCTGCGGCGTCACGAAGGCGATGTCCGCGCCGGGCACTCCAGCCTCCGACAGCTTTGCTGCGGCGTCGCGCGCCGCCGACTCGTCCGCGAACATCAACATCGTGTGGCCGGTCGGATAGAAGGTCTTGCCGAGGGTGGACAGCATCTCGGGCGTCAAGGCAAAAGGCGTCATGGGCGTCTCCTGGGTCGAAGGAGGCCGGAGCGCGGCCTCGCCGACGAAAGGTAGACGTGTGGCGCCGAACCGTTGTAGGAACGCGGCCTGCAAGGGAGCCCGAGATTGTCAACTAACTCACATTTTTGTTAAATTTGTGTCGAGTTGTTCGAACGCGATGCGCTTTTCGCACGTTCGTCCGCCTACCATCGTGGCATGAGGAACGGTGTTGCCCTGCGTTTGATCACTTTCGTCGTTGCGAGCGCGCTGCTTGCAGGCGCCGGTGCGGCGCTGTGGTTCATGCCGCCGCAGACCTCGGCGGAATGGGCGGCATGGGTTCAGGCAGCCGGCGTCTGCGCGGCGCTCGGGCTGGCGTTGCGGCTGCAGTACATGGCGAGCCGGCAGGCCTCGCGGCAGGCCGACCGCGTGGCCACGCTGTTCGCCGCCAACATGCACTGGGTGTTCCGCGAGCTCAGCGACGCCTGCATCAAGCGCGCGTGGGCCGACTTTGCCGTCCACCGCCGGGTGCTGCAGGAGGTGCTGGCCCAGGGTCGCGAAGTGAGCCTGCAGCAACTCGACGGTTCGGGCCTCGCCATGGTGACCAGCCTGCGCGCCATGGGCGTGGAAGGGCTGGAGATGGTCGCCACGCATACCCCGCAGGGCGACTGGCACCACCTGCACCGCTATTTCGAGAAGCGCCTGCCCAGCATCGCCGGCTGGCTGGCGCTGTACGGCCACCCTCCGGAAAGCAGCGGGCCGACCGACTACCAGGGCCTGCGCACCTCCTTCGGGCAGTTCGAGTCGCGGTAGGCGCCGCCTTTTGCGCCCTCAGTGCGGAATCTCGGCGGGCGTGGCCGGGCTGGCCGGCGGCTTGCGGATCAGCAGGAGCAGCGGGATTGCCACGACGGTCAGGACCATCATGACCCAGAAGTCGTCGAGGTACGCGACCATGGTCGCCTGCCGCGTCACTTCGGCGTTGAGCACGGCAAGACCGGCCTGGCTGCCGATGTCCAGACCCGGCGGCAGGCCGGCCAGACCCTGGTTGCCGGGGCCCACCAGCGCCGACAGGTTGGCATGGGCGCGGCCGGCGCCCTCGGTCAGCAGCGTCTGCACGACCGAGATGCCGACGCTGCTGCCGATGTTGCGCACCAGGCTGAAGATCGGCGTGCCCTCGTGCCGCAGACGGGCGGGCAGGGTGGCGAAGGTGGCAGTGGACAGCGGCACGAAGGTGAAGCCGATGCCCAGGCCCTGGATGAAGCCCGACGCGACGATGAGGTGGCTGTCCATCTCCGGCGTGAAGCGCGTCATCTGCCACAGGGAGAAGGCGGTCATGCCGAAGCCCACCGCCATGATGGCGCGCACGTCGACGCGCTGCACCAGCCGCCCGACCACCAGCATGGCGATCATGGTGCCCACGCCGCGCGGCGCGGTGACCACGCCGGTGTAGACCACCGGATAGCCCATCAGGCCCTGCAGGAAGTTGGGCAGCAGCGAGGTGGTGGCGAACAGGATGACGCCGACCACGAAGGCGAACAGCTGGCCGGTGACGAAGTTGCGGTCCTTGAGCAGCTCGCGGTTGAGGAAGCTCACGCCCTGCACCGTCCAGGTGTGGGCCACGAAGAAGGCCATGGCGACGGCCGCGCCGGCGGCCTCCAGGCGGATCTCCCAGGAATCGAACCAGTCGAGCTGCTCGCCGCGGTCCAGGAACAGTTGCAGCAGCCCGATGCCGATGCTGAGCGTGGCGAAGCCGAAGAGATCGAGCCGCTCGGCCTTCGGCCGGCTTTCCGGCAGGAAGCGGGCGATGCCCCAGAAGGCGAGCAGCCCGACCGGCAGGTTGATGAAGAAGACCCAGCGCCAGTCGAAGTGGTCGGTCAGCCAGCCGCCCAGCAGCGGGCCCAGGATGGGGCCGACCATGATGCCCGCGCCCCAGATCGCCATGGCCTGGCCCACCTTCTCGCGCGGGTTGATGTCCAGCAGCACGGCCTGCGACAACGGCACCAGCGCGGCGCCGAACAGGCCCTGCAGCAGCCGGGCGCCGACGATCTGGGTCAGCGAGCCGGCCAGCCCGCACAGCGCCGAGGCCGCGGTGAAGCCCACCACCGACACCAGAAAAACGCGCCGGCGGCCCCACTGCCCGCAGAACCAGCCGGTGAGCGGCAGGGCGATGGCCGCGGCGACGATGTAGGAGGTCAGCACCCAGGTGATCTGGTCCTGCGAGGCCTGCAGGCTGCCCTGCATGTGGGGCAGGGCGACGTTGGCGATGGTCGTGTCCAGCGCCTGCATGATCGTCGCCAGCATGATGGAGACGGTGATCAGGCCGTGGTGCCGCACGGGATTCCGGGGCGTGGGCGTCATGGGGCGTGCTCCCCGGCAGCGGCTGCGGCGCCATCCTCGTCCGCCGGTGCCGGCGGGCCGCCGTCCGGTTGCCAGGCGAGCAGCCCTTCGCGCGCCTTGGCCAGCAGCGTGACGAGCTGCGCCTGCTCGCCGGCGCTGAGGGTGACGAGGCCGTGCGCCAGCACTTCGTCGCTGATCGCCAAGGCCTGGTCCATGGCCTCGAGCGCGCGCGGCGTGGCATGGATCAGCTTGACGCGGCGGTCACTGGGCGAGGGCGCGCGCCGGATCCACCCGCCGGCCTCCATGCGGTCGCACAGCGTGGCCACGGCCATGGCGCTGGTCTCCAGCCGTTGCGCCAGGGCGGCCTGCGACAGCGGCGCGCTGGGCCCGGCCTGCTCGGGATGCGCCAGCGCCCAAAGCAGCCGGCATTGCGCCAGAGACAGCCCCATGCGCTCGCGGGCCAGCCGGTCGAAGTGCCCGGCATGCAGCTTGGCCACCTGGTTGACGAGAAAACTGAAGCGTTTGGACGGGTCGAATTTCATAAACCACTTTATCGTAAGCCTATTTATTAAATTCACCTGACCATGATGGCCGCCGCCTCTCGGGGGACAGGACCGGGTGCGCATCGGGAGGACCTGGGAAAATGCGGTACTTGTCCGCCTGCGCGACTTCTGCGCAGCCGGCTTTCGTGTTCCTTTCCTGCGGAACGGCGGCCAACCCGGCTGCCGTTTGCCGGCCTATCTGCTCGACCGGCGTCTCCGCCAAGCCTCATGAACGACAAGGACCTTTCCGAACCCTCGCCGGCATCGCTGCCCGTCGGCCGCCTTTCCGTGGCGCCGATGCTCGACTGGACTGACAGGGGCTGCCGCTACTTCCATCGCCTGCTCAGCCGCCACGCCCTGCTGTACACCGAGATGGTCAACACTGGCGCGATCCTGCACGGCGATGCGGCGCGGCACTTGCGCTTCGACGATTTCGAGCATCCCGTCGCGTTGCAGCTGGGCGGCAGCGAGCCGGCCGACCTGGCGGCCAGCGCGCGGCTGGGCGAGCAGTGGGGCTACGACGAGATCAACCTCAACTGCGGCTGCCCCAGCGAGCGGGTTCAGCGCGGTGCCTTCGGCGCCTGCCTGATGGCGGAGCCGACGCTGGTGGCCGATAGCGTGAAGGCGATGCTCGACGTGGTGAGCGTGCCTGTGACGGTCAAGCACCGCATCGGCATCGACCGGGTCGAAAGCTATGACTTCGTGCGCGACTTCGTGGGCACCGTCGCCGACGCCGGCTGCCGTCACTTCATCGTGCATGCGCGCAATGCCTGGTTGAAGGGCCTCAGCCCCAAGCAGAACCGCGAGATCCCGCCGCTGCGCTACGAGCTGGTCCACCGGCTCAAGCACGACTTTCCGCAGCTGTTCATCGCCATCAATGGCGGCATCCAGACCGATGAGCAGGTGCATGCGCAGCTGCGCCTGCTCGATGGCGTGATGGTGGGCCGCGAGGCGTACCACAACCCCTGGTGGCTTTCCCAGTGGGACAGCGCCTTCTTCGGCGATGCGCCGCGTGCGCTGACGCGCGAGGACGTGGAAGCGCAGATGTGCGACTACATGCGGCGCGAGAAGCAGGCGCATGGCACGTCCTGGCAGTCGATCGCGCGGCACATGCTGGGCCTGCGCAACGGCCTGCCGGGGGCGCGCCGCTGGCGGCAGGTGTGGAGCGACCATCGGCTGCGCGAGCTCGGTCCGCACGAGGTCATGGCCCGGGCGCATGCGTCCGCCACGGCCGAGGTCTGACGCGGGGAGGGTGCCGGCCTTGCTGTCGTGCTGGAAGCAGGTGGCTGATGCCGCGCCGCGCCGCTCTATGGCGTCAGGAAAAGCGGCGCACGCCGCGCTTCAGGAGGCCGCTTCCAGCCCGTTCGCGAAATGCTCGCGCATGCGCGTCTCGGCCGCCTGGGCGTCGCGCGTTTCAATGGCGGCTACTAGGGCGCGGTGCTCCGCCAGCGATTCTTCGATGCGGCCCGCCTTCAGCAGCGAGTTGTGACGGTTGAGCTTCATCACCTTGCGCAGGTCGGCCACCATCTGGTCGCGCCAGCGGTTGTCGGCAATGGCCAGCAGCCGCATGTGGAAGCGTTCGTTGACGGCGAAGAAGTGCTCACGGTCCACCTGGCCGGGGCGTGCGGCTGCTTCCAGCTCCTCGTGCAGCGCGCGCAATTCGGCGATCTGGGCGTCGGTCGCGCGGGTCGCCACCACGCCGGCGGCGTCGCTCTCCAGCAGGGAAAGCAGGTGGTACACGTCCGCCAAGTCGCGGTCGGACACCTCGGTCACATAGGCGCCGCGGCGCAGCTTCATCGTCACCAAACCCTCGGCGGCCAAGACCTTCAGTGCCTCGCGCAGCGGCGTGCGGCTGATGCCCAGCTCTTCCGCGATGCGTAGCTCGTCGATCCAGCTGCCCGGCTCCAGTTCGCGGCGGAAGATGCGCTGGCGCAGCAGCTCCGCCACCTCTTCATAGAGCGCGCGCGGGGTGAGGGTCAGGGCAGACATGGCCGCGACTGTATCGCACAAGAGGCCCATAATTCATAATTGAATTCATAATTACAGACGGCTAGACTTGCGGGATTCCCCGGGGTCGGCCAGCATGGCCGCACGGCCGGCACCAGAGGTCAAGCGAGAGAGACGAAGCATGGCGGATTCCGAATTCAAGCCCTCCACCCTCGAAGACTGGGCGCGCGCCGCGGCCAGGTCGGCCCCCGGCGGCGACGTCTCGGCGCTGAACTGGGTGACGCCGGACGGCATCACCGTCAAGCCGCTCTACACGGCGGCCGACCTGCAGGGCTTGCGCTACAGCGACACGCTTCCGGGCTTCGAGCCCTACATTCGCGGCCCGCAGGCCACGATGTACGCCGTGCGGCCCTGGACCATCCGCCAGTACGCGGGCTTCTCCACGGCCGAGGAATCGAACGCCTTCTACCGCAAGGCGTTGGCCGCGGGCGGGCAGGGCGTCTCGGTCGCCTTCGACCTGGCCACCCACCGCGGCTACGACAGCGACCATCCGCGCGTGACCGGCGACGTGGGCAAGGCGGGCGTGGCCATCGATTCGGTGGAGGACATGAAGATCCTGTTCGACGGCATCCCGCTGGACAAGGTCAGCGTGTCGATGACCATGAACGGCGCCGTGCTGCCCGTGCTGGCCGGCTACGTGGTGGCGGCGGAAGAGCAGGGCGTGGCGCAGAACCAGCTCAGCGGGACCATCCAGAACGACATCCTCAAGGAGTTCATGGTCCGCAACACCTACATCTACCCGCCCGAGCCGAGCATGCGGATCATCGGCGACATCATCGAGTACACGGCGAAGCACATGCCGAAGTTCAACTCGATCTCGATCTCCGGCTACCACATGCAGGAGGCCGGCGCGAACCAGGCGCTGGAGCTGGCCTTCACCCTGGCCGACGGCAAGGAATACGTGAAGACCGCCATCGCCAAGGGCATGGACGTGGACGACTTCGCCGGGCGCCTGAGCTTCTTCTGGGCCATCGGCATGAACTTCTACCTGGAAGTGGCCAAGATGCGGGCCGCCCGCCTGCTTTGGTGCCGGATCATGAAGGGCTTCAACGCCAAGAACCCCAAGAGCCTGATGCTGCGCACGCACTGCCAGACCTCGGGCTGGTCGCTCACCGAGCAGGACCCGTACAACAACGTCGTGCGCACCACCATCGAGGCCATGGCCGCGGTGTTCGGCGGCACCCAGTCGCTGCACACTAACGCGCTGGACGAGGCGATTGCACTGCCCACCGAGTTCAGCGCCCGCATCGCCCGCAACACCCAGCTCATCATCCAGGAAGAGACGCACATCACCAGCGTCATCGATCCCTGGGCCGGCAGCTACATGATGGAGAAGCTCACCCAGGACATGGCCGATGCCGCCTGGGCCATCATCGAAGAGGTCGAGGTCATGGGCGGCATGACGAAGGCCGTGGACAGCGGCTGGGCCAAGCTCAAGATCGAGGCCGCCGCGGCCGAGAAGCAGGCCCGCATCGACTCCGGCCGCGACGTCATCGTGGGCGTCAACAAGTACAAGCTAAAGAACGAGGACCCGGTCGAGATCCTCGCCATCGACAACATGAAGGTGCGCGACCAGCAGGTGGCGCGGCTGCAGAAGATCCGCGCCGCGCGCGACGGCGCGAAGGTGCAGGCGGCGCTCGATGCGCTCACCTCGGCCGCCGAAAAGAACGAGGGCAACCTGCTCGACCTGAGCATCCAGGCCATCCGCCTGCGCGCCACCGTGGGCGAGGTGTCGGACGCGCTGGAAAAGGCCTTCGGCCGCCACCGCGCCGACACGCAGAAGGTGACGGGCGTCTACGCCGCCGCCTACGACTCGGCCGAGGGCTGGGAGGCGCTCAAGAAGGAGATCGACGCCTTCGCCGAGGACCAGGGCCGCCGCCCGCGCGTGATGATCTCCAAACTGGGCCAGGACGGCCACGACCGCGGCGCCAAGGTCGTGGCCACGGCCTTCGCCGACCTGGGCTTCGACGTGGACATGGGCCCGCTCTTCCAGACCCCCGAGGAATGCGCCCGCCAGGCCATTGAGAACGACGTGCATGCCGTGGGCGTGAGCACCCTGGCGGCCGGCCACAAGACGCTGGTGCCGGCCATCATCGAAGAGCTCAAGAAGCAGGGCGCCGACGACATCATCGTGTTCGTCGGCGGCGTGATCCCGCGGCAGGACTACGAGTTCCTGTACGAGGCGGGCGTGAAGGGCATCTATGGGCCGGGCACTCCGATTCCGGCCAGCGCGAAGGATGTGCTGGAGCAGATCCGGGCGGCTGTCGCTGCCTGATCGTTGTCTGCATGGGAGTGCCTTTCAGGGTCTCGGTCGAGGCCATCGGCGGTCCGTCTGGCTTGGCCCAGCGCCGCGCCGTGGCCAAGGCCATCACCTTGCTGGAGTCGACCCGCGCCGACCACCGCGCCCAGGCCGACGAATTGCTCACCGCGTTGCTGCCGCATACCGGCAAGAGCTTCCGCCTCGGCATCTCCGGCGTGCCGGGCGTGGGCAAGTCCACCTTCATCGAGGCGCTGGGCCTGTACCTGATCGACCAGGGCCACCGCGTGGCGGTGCTCACCATCGACCCGTCGTCCACCGTCTCCGGCGGCTCCATCCTGGGCGACAAGACGCGCATGGAGCGCCTCTCGGTGCACGAGCAGGCGTACATCCGCCCGAGCCCCTCGTCGGGCACGCTGGGCGGCGTGGCCGAGAAGACGCGCGAGGCCATGCTGGTCTGCGAGGCGGCGGGCTACGACGTGGTGATCGTCGAGACCGTCGGCGTGGGCCAGAGCGAGACGGCCGTGGCCGGCATGACCGACATGTTCGTGCTGCTGCAGCTGCCCAACGCCGGCGACGATCTGCAGGCCATCAAGAAGGGCGTGATGGAGATCGCCGACCTGGTGGTCATCAACAAGGCCGACATCGACCCCGACGCCGCCACGCGCGCCCAGGCGCAGATCACCTCGGCCCTGCGGCTCTTCGGCCACCATGGCAATCCGCAGCATGCGCAGGCCATGCACGACGCACACGGCGGTGCCGAGGTGCGGCACTGGCTGCCGCGCGTGATGCAGCTCAGTGCGCTGACCGGCGCCGGCGTGGACCGCTTCTGGGCCGCTGTGAGCGACTTTCGCCACCTGCAGACGGCCAACGGCCGCCTGGCTGCGCGGCGCGAGAAACAGGCGCTGGCCTGGATGTGGGAACGCATCGAGGCCGGCCTGCGCCACGCCTTCCGCCAGCATCCGCAGGTGCGCGAGCAGCTCGCCGGCCTCTCCGCCGAGGTGGCGGCCGGCCGCGTGGCCGCGTCCACCGCCGCACGCCAACTCCTCGCTCTGGCGGCGCAAGGCGCCCAAACCGCATCCGGGACGGCGATCGACGCGCCGCCCCCCACATCCCCAACCGACAGGACACCATGAAGGACATCCTCGAAGAACTCGAACGCCGCCGTGCGCAGGCGCACCAGGGCGGCGGCCAGAAGCGCATCGACGCGCAGCATGCCAAGGGCAAGCTCACCGCGCGCGAGCGCATCGAACTGCTGCTTGACGACGGCACCTTCGAAGAATGGGACATGTTCGTCGAGCACCGCTGCACCGACTTCGGCATGGCGGACAACAAGATCCCGGGCGATGGCGTGGTCACGGGCTACGGCATGATCAACGGCCGGCTCGTCTTCGTCTTCAGCCAGGACTTCACCGTCTTCGGCGGTGCGCTGTCCGAGGCCCATGCCGAGAAGATCTGCAAGGTGATGGACCAGGCGATGAAGGTGGGCGCCCCGGTCATCGGTCTCAACGACTCGGGCGGCGCCCGCATCCAGGAAGGCGTGGCTTCGCTGGGCGGCTATGCGGACGTGTTCCAGCGCAACGTGATGGCCTCGGGCGTGGTGCCGCAGATCAGCCTGGTCATGGGCCCCTGCGCGGGTGGCGCGGTGTACTCGCCGGCCATGACCGACTTCATCTTCATGGTGAAGGACTCCAGCTACATGTTCGTCACCGGGCCCGAGGTGGTGAAGACGGTGACGCACGAGAGCGTCACGGCCGAGGAGTTGGGCGGCGCCGTCACCCACACCACCAAGAGCGGCGTGGCCGATCTGGCCTTCGAGAACGACGTGGAGGCGCTGATGATGCTGCGCCGCCTGTACAACTACCTGCCGTTGTCCAACCGCGAGAAGCCGCCGGTGCGCCCCAGCGGCGACCCGGCCGACCGCGCCGACCTGTCGCTGGACACGCTGGTGCCCGACAACCCCAACAAGCCCTACGACATGAAGGAGCTGATCCTCAAGGTCGTGGACGACGGCGACTTCTTCGAGCTGCAGCCCGACTATGCGAAGAACATCGTGATCGGCTTCGCGCGCATGGAAGGCCAGAGCGTGGGCATCGTCGCCAACCAGCCGCTGGTGCTGGCCGGCTGCCTGGACATCAGGAGCTCGATCAAGGCGGCGCGCTTCGTGCGCTTCTGCGATGCCTTCAACATTCCCGTCATCACTTTCGTGGACGTGCCGGGCTTCATGCCCGGCACCAGCCAGGAGTACGGCGGCATCATCAAGCACGGCGCCAAGCTGCTGTATGCGTACGCCGAATGCACGGTGCCCAAGATCACCGTCATCACGCGCAAGGCCTATGGCGGTGCCTACGATGTGATGGCCTCCAAGCACCTGCGCGGCGACGTCAACCTGGCCTGGCCGCGCGCCGAGATCGCCGTGATGGGCGCCAAGGGCGCGGTGGAGATCATCTTCCGCGAGGAGAAGAAGGACCCCGAGAAGCTGGCCGCCCGCGAGGCCGAATACAAGGCCCGCTTCGCCAACCCCTTCGTGGCCAGCGCGCGCGGCTACATCGACGACGTGATCCTGCCGCACGAGACGCGCAAGCGCATCTGCCGCAGTCTGGTGATGCTGCGCGAGAAGAAGCTCGAGAACCCGTGGCGCAAGCACGGGAACATTCCGCTGTGAGCGCCGTGCAGTCAAGGAGCACCCCATGACCCTGAGTCTCTACTACCACCCGTACTCGCGCGCCGCGGGCACGCTTTGGGCACTGGAAGAATCCGGCGTCGACCATGACCTGAAGGTGATCGACATCATGAAGGGCGAGCAGAAGGGCCCCGAGCTGATGGCGAAGAACCCCATGGGCAAGCTGCCCACGCTGGTGGACGGCGACGTCGTCGTCACCGAGGCGGCCGCCATCGCGCTCTACCTGGCCGACCGCTACGCACCCGGGCTGGCGCCGGCGCTGGACGATCCGCAGCGTGGCACCTACCTGCGCTGGTCGCTGTTTGCACCCAGCGTGATCGAGCCTGCCGTCATGGCCCGGCATTCCGGCTGGGCCGTCAGGGAGGTGTCCGCAGGCTGGGGCAGCTTCGATGCCATGCTCGCCACGGCGGAGAGCGCCATCGCAGGCAAGGCATTCGTCCTGGGCGACCGTTTCTCCATGGCCGACGTGGTGTTCGGCGGCACGCTGCGCTTCATGCTCGGCTTCAAGCAGATCGAGCCCACGCCGGTGTTCGCCGACTATGTGGCCCGCCTCGATGCCCGCCCGGCCTGCCAGCGTGCCGATGCGAGGAACGCCGCCATGCGCAAGGAACTGGGGCTGCAGTGAGCGGCGACCCGTCCACACACCAGACATCGGAGCAGACGTGTTCAAGAAGATCCTGATTGCCAACCGCGGCGAAATCGCCTGCCGCGTCATCAAGACCGCCCGCAAGATGGGCATCCAGACGGTGGCCGTGTACTCGGACGCGGACCGCGACGCCCGCCATGTCGAGCTGGCGGACGAGGCCGTGCACATCGGCGCCGCGCCCTCGCGCGAGTCCTACCTGATGGCGGACCGCATCATCGAGGCCTGCAGGAAGACGGGCGCCGAGGCGGTGCACCCGGGCTACGGCTTCCTGTCGGAGAACGAGGCCTTCGCCCGGCGCGTGGAAGAGGAGGGCATCGTCTTCATCGGGCCCAAGCACCATTCCATCGCGGCCATGGGCGACAAGATCGCCTCCAAGAAGCTGGCGAACGAGGCCAAGGTCAACACCATCCCCGGCTACAACGAGGCCATCGACACGCCCGAGCAGGCCGTGGAGATCGCCAAGGGCATCGGCTACCCGGTGATGATCAAGGCCAGTGCCGGCGGCGGCGGCAAGGGGCTGCGCGTCGCCTTCAACGACAAGGAGGCGCTGGAAGGCTTCACGGCCTGCCGCAACGAGGCGCGCAACTCCTTCGGCGACGACCGCATCTTCATCGAGAAGTTCGTCGAGCAGCCGCGCCACATCGAGATCCAGGTGCTGGGCGACAGCCAGGGCCACGTCATCTACCTCAACGAGCGCGAGTGCTCCATCCAGCGCCGCCATCAGAAGGTGATCGAGGAGGCGCCGTCGCCCTTCATCAGCGAGGCCACGCGCAAGGCCATGGGCGAGCAGGCGGTGGCGCTGGCCAAGGCGGTGAACTACCAGTCGGCCGGCACGGTGGAGTTCGTGGTGGGCAAGGACCAGGACTTCTACTTCCTGGAGATGAACACCCGCCTGCAGGTGGAGCATCCGGTCACCGAGTGCATCACCGGGCTGGACCTCGTGGAGCTGATGATCCGCATCGCGGCCGGCGAACCACTGCCGCTGACGCAGGCCGACGTGAAGCGCGACGGCTGGGCCATGGAATGCCGCATCAACGCGGAAGACCCGTTCCGCAACTTCCTGCCGTCGACGGGCCGGCTGGTGAAGTTCCAGCCACCGGCCGAGTCGCTGTCGGCCGCCGAGCCGAATGCACCCGATGCCTACGGCGTGCGCGTGGACACGGGCGTGTACGAGGGGGGCGAGATCCCCATGTACTACGACTCGATGATCGCCAAGCTCATCGTGCACGGGCGCGATCGGGCGCATGCCATCGCACTGATGCGCGAGGCCCTCAACGGCTTCGCGATCCGTGGCATCCACAGCAACATCCCTTTCCAGGCGGCGCTGCTGGCGCATCCGAAATTCGTCAGCGGGGACTTCAACACCGGCTTCATTGCCGAGCATTACGGCCAGGGCTTCCGCGCCGAGGACGTGCCGCACGACGATCCCGACTTCCTGGTCGCCCTGGCCGCCTATGCGCACCGCCGCTACCGCGCACGGGCCTCCGGCATCAGCGGCCAGCTCGCGGGCCATGGCGTGAAGGTGGGCGAGCAGTTCGTGGTCGTCACGCTGGCGGCGGACGGCGCGCATCGCCACACGCCAGTGAGCGTCACCGACTTCCAGGGCGCCACCGGTGCGAGCGCCGTGCAGGTCGGCGGCCGCAGCTACCAGCTCGAAAGCCGCTCGCCGCTGGGCGGCATCCGGGTCGAGGGCCGCGTCGACGGCCAGCCCTTCACCGCCCAGGTGGAGCGCGGCGCCGGCAAGAACCCGCTGGCCCTTCGCGTGCAGCACAACGGCACGCAGATCGAGGCCATGGTGCTGTCGCCGCTGGGCGCGCGGCTGCAGGCGCTGATGCCCTACAAGGCGCCGCCGGACATGAGCAAGTTCCTGCTCTCGCCCATGCCCGGGCTGCTGGTGGACGTCGCCGTCAAGGAAGGCCAGCAGGTGCAGGCCGGTGAGAAGCTCGCCGTCATCGAGGCCATGAAGATGGAGAACGTGCTCTTCGCGGCGCAGGACGGCGTGGTGGGCAAGATCGCGGCCGCCAAGGGCGAATCGCTGGCGGTGGACCAGGTGATCCTGGAATTCAACTGAGTGCAGCTGGCTACGATCGCGCCTATGGACACGACCCTCGAACATCCCGTGGTTCTGCACCGTGCCGCGCCCGCGGCCGACGCTGGCAGCGCCCCGCGCTGGCGTGTCGAAGCGGTGCAGGCCCTGCTGGACCTGCCCTTCAACGACCTGCTGTTCCGCGCCCAGACCGTGCACCGCGGGCACTGGCCGGCCGGCGACGTCGAGCTGGCGACGCTGCTGTCGGTCAAAACCGGGGGCTGCCCGGAGAACTGCGGCTACTGCCCGCAGTCCGCGGAGTTCGACACCGGCGTCAAGGCGCAGAAGCTGATGAGCGTGGACGAGGTCACCGCCGCGGCCCAGGCCGCCAAGGATGCCGGTGCCACCCGCTTCTGCATGGGCGCCGCTTGGCGCGCGCCCAAGGACCGCGACATCGAGAAGGTGGCCGAACTGGTGCAGGCCGTGAAGGGCCTGGGCCTGCAGTCCTGCGCCACGCTGGGCATGCTGCAGGCGCACCAGGCCCGGGCCCTGCGCGACGCCGGCCTGGACTACTACAACCACAACCTCGACACCGCGCCCGAGTATTACGGGGACGTCGTCGACACCCGCAGCTACCAGGACCGCCTGGACACCCTGGCCCATGTGCGCGCCGCCGGCATCAGCGTGTGCTGCGGCGGCATCGTGGGCATGGGCGAGGCGCCGGTGCACCGCGCCGGCCTGCTGGCGCAACTGGCCAACCTCGATCCCTATCCCGAGTCGGTGCCCATCAACAGCCTGGTGCGCGTGCCGGGCACGCCGCTGGCCGACAGCGCGCCCATCGATCCGCTGGACTTCGTGCGCGTGATCGCCGTCGCCCGCATCCTGATGCCCCGGGCCCGCGTACGCCTGTCGGCCGGCCGCCAGCAACTGGGCGAGGCCGTGCAGGCGCTGTGTTTCCTGGCCGGCGCCAATTCCATCTTCTACGGCGACAAGCTGTTGGTCACCGGCAATCCCGACGTGGAAGCCGACCGGCAACTGCTCGCCAAGCTGGGGCTGCGCGGCCGCGACGTGGCCGCCGGTGAAGGAGCTGGCGCGTGAGCACCGAGCGTCCGTTCAAGGTGCTGGGCATCCAGCAGATCGCCATCGGCGGTGCGGACAAGCAACGGCTGGCCACGCTGTGGGTCGACATGCTGGGGCTGGAAGTGACCGGCACCTTCAGGAGCGAGCGCGAGAACGTCGACGAGGACATCTGCGCCATCGGCAGCGGGCCGTTCAAGGTCGAGGTCGACCTGATGCAGCCGCTCGACCCCGACAGCAAGCCGGCCGTGCACGCCACGCCGCTCAACCACGTCGGCCTGTGGATCGACGACCTGCCGAGCGCCGTCGAATGGCTGACGGCGCAGGGCGTGCGCTTCGCGCCGGGCGGCATCCGCCGTGGTGCGGCCGGCTTCGACATCTGCTTCCTGCATCCCAAGGGCAACGAGGAATTCCCGATCTCGGGCGAAGGCGTGCTGATCGAGCTGGTGCAGGCCCCGCCCGAAGTGGTGAAGGCCTTCGCCGCACTGGCCGCCGGCGGCCAATGAGGCCACCCTGGCGCCCCGGCATCGCGCCGGGGCCCGTGCAGGCATGATCAGGCGCTCGGCCGCCGCCAGAAGGCCAGCGCGCCCGCCAGCAGCCACATGCCCAGTCCGCAGCCGCGGTTGAGCCACTGCAGGCTGCGCCGGGACAGCCAGCGCACCGCCTGCGTGCCGGCGGCCGCGTAGGCCAGCATGAGCACCGTGTCGATGCCGAGGAAGATCGCGCCCAGCAGCAGGTACTGCGGACCCTGCGGCGCCTGCACGTCGACGAACTGCGGCAGGAAGGCGGCGAAGAACAGCAGCGCCTTGGGGTTGGACAGCGCCACGGCCAGGCTGCGGGCAAAGGCCACGATGCCCTGTGCCGCGCCCTGCGGCGGCGGCGCCAGCGCCTCGCGCAGGTCGGGTGCCGGCGCGCGCCACAGCTTGAAGCCCAGCCACGCCAGGTAGAGCACGCCGCCCACCCGCAGCGCGTCGAACAGCCACGGTGAGGCCGCCAGCAGCGAACCCAGACCCAGTGCGACCACGGCGATGACCGTGGCACTGCCCACCACCGCGCCGGCGATGCCCCAGACCGCCCGGCGCAGCCCGCCGGCGATGCCGTTGGACAGTGCCAGGAGCATGGTCGGGCCGGGCGAGGCGGCCACGGCCAGGGAGGTGATGGTGTAGAGGACCAGGGTCTGCGTGTTCATGGGGGATGAACCGGGTCAGGTGCCGGAGGCCGGCGGGCGTGCCGCGCGGGCACGGGCGAGGGCGGCTTCGACGATGCGGCGCTTGCGTTCGGCGCCGTCGTCGGCGGCGATGGCCGGATCCGGCGCAGCCACGGCTTCGGCCACGGCAGGCGCCGGGCGATCGGCCTGCGCGGCCAGGCGCCGGCGCCGCGCGTCGTAGCGGCGGCGTGCCCGGTCCGCCTGCTCGGCCGACCAGGCCGCCCAGCCGCTGCGGCCGGGCGTGACCGGCTCCAGGCCGATGCAGTCCACCGGGCACACCGGCACGCACAGCTCGCAGCCGGTGCAATGGTCCTCGATGACCGTGTGCATGCGCTTGTGGAAGCCCAGGATGGCGTCCGTGGGGCAGACCTCCAGGCAGCGGGTACAGCCGATGCACCAGGCCTCGTCGATCACGGCCAGCGTCCGCGGCCCTTCGCTGCCGCAGCCGGGGTCCAGCGGCCGGCGCGGGCGGGCGGTGATGGCGGCGAGGCGCGCGATGCCTTCGTCGCCACCCGGCGGGCAGCGGTCGATCTCCGCGTCGCCGAGGGCGATGGCCTGCGCATAGGCCGCGCAGTCCGGGTAGCCGCAGCGGGTGCACTGCGTCTGCGGCAGTGCGTCGAGCAGCTGCGCGGCCAGCGCCGCGGCTTCGGGCCGGGTGAGGGCCTCAGCCACCCGCGGCGGTCTTGCGCGCGGGCCGCTTGCGGGCCGCAACCGTACGGGTCGTCGCCGGGGCCGGCGCGGCGGCAGCCACGGCGGCCGGCGCGGGGCGCGTCGTCTTGCGGGCCGTCTTTCGCGGTGCGGCCGGGGCGGCGGCGCTCACGGCAGGCGCGGCGTGGGCCGGCGCGCTGCTCTGCTTGGGCGGCACCGCATCCTCGGCTGCCAGCGGCGCGTCGTCCCGCTTCTGCGGCTGGTCGTGGGCGGCGATGAAGGCGCGCACCTTCGGGTACACCATGTCGCGCCAGCGTCGGCCGCTGAAGATGCCGTAGTGCCCGGCACCGGCCACTTCGTAGTGTTCACGGTTGCCGGCCGGAATCTGCACGCAGAGGTCGTGCGCCGCGCGCGTCTGGCCGGAGCCGGAGATGTCGTCCAGCTCGCCTTCCACCGTCAGCAGCGCGGTCTGGCGGATGTCCTGCGGGCGCACGCGCTCCGGCATGCCGTCGTCGGCGCGCACATCCCAGGTTCCGTTGACCAGGTGGAATTCCTGGAACACGGCGCGGATGGTTTCCAGGTAGTAGTCCGCGTCCATGTCGAGCACGGCGTTGTACTCGTCGTAGAACTTGCGGTGGGCTTCGGCGCTGGCGTCGTCGCCCTTCATCAGGTCCTTGAAATAGTCGTAGTGGCTCTTGGCATGGCGGTCGGGGTTCATCGCCACGAAGCCGGTGTGCTGCAGGAAGCCCGGATACACGCGGCGGCCTTCACCCGGGAAGCCCTGCGGCACGCGGTAGATCACGTTGTTCTCGAACCACTCGTAGCTCTTGTTCATCGCCAGGTTGTTCACGGCGGTGGGCGAGCGGCGGGCGTCGATGGGGCCGCCCATCATCGTCATGGACAGCGGCGTCGTCTCGCCGCGGCTGGCCATCAGCGAGATGGCGGCCAGCACCGGCACCGTGGGCTGGCATACGCTCATCACGTGGCAGTTGCCGTATTCGGCCTGCAGGTGGCGGATGAAGTCCTCGACGTAATGGATGTAGTCGTCCAGGTGGAATTCGCCGTCCGACAGGGGCACGGTGCGCGCATTCTTCCAGTCGGTGATGTAGACCTTGTGGCCCTGGAGCATGGTGCGCACGGTGTCGCGCAGCAGCGTGGCGTAATGGCCGGACAGTGGCGCCACGATGAGCACCACCGGCTGCTGCTTGAGCGCGGTCAGCACCTTCGGATCGTCGGTGTAGCGCTTGAAGCGGCGCAGTTGGCAGAAGGGCTTGTCGAGCTCGACGATTTCGTGGATGACGACGTCTGCGCCGTCGACCTGCACCGACTGGATGTCGAACTCGGGCTTCACGTAGTCCTTGCCGAGCCGGTAGATCAGGTCGTAGCCGGCCGCCACCCGCTGGGCCATCGGCAGCTGGCTGAACATCGAGCCGTTGCCGTAGAGCTTGGACATCGCCAGGGCGAAGTCCGAAAAAGGCTCCATAAGCGAGCGCTGGGCTTCATAGAGTTGGTACAGCATGGGGCGTTTCGGATGTAAGAACTGCGTTGCAATATAGCAGCGGCCCCTGACGCGCAGGCGTCGGGAGCGCGGCGCGGCCTGGGCCGGGACGGCTCCCGGGCCTAGCTGCCGACATAGCGGCCCGGCCGGTGGTTGATCCAGAGGAAGCCGCCCATCACCATCGCACCCAGGACGGACCAGCCGACCCTGGCCGGCGGCACCACGGCCAGCGCCGCCAGCAGCACGCTGCAGTCGATGGCCAGTTGCACCTTGCCGGCGCGCCAGCCGCGGCGCTCCTGCAGGTAGAGCGCGACCACGGTGGCGCCACCCAGGCTGGCCCGGTGGCGGGCCAGGAACAGGCAGCCGGTGCCGAGCATCAGGCCGCCGAACACGGCCGCGAAGGCCGGATGCAGCGCCTGGATGGTGACGAAGCGCGGGGCCGTCTCGGTCAGCACGGACAGCAGCGCAATGGCGGCGAAGGTCTTGATGGTGAATTCGCCGCCCATCTGCTTCCAGGCGAAGCCGTAGAAGGGCAGGTTGAGCAGGAAGAAGCACAGGCCCATGCCGACGCCCGTGGTGTAGTGCAGCAGGAAGGCCGCCCCGGCCGTGCCGCCGGTCAGCAGGCCGGCCTGCCCGAACAGCACCAGAGCCATGGCGACGAACAGCGTGCCCGCGCACAAGGCCTGGATGTCTTCGAGGCGGCTGTGGCGAAGGGAGGGTGTCGATACGGCCATGGTGCGGGCGGGAGCGGGGGCGTCCATGGGCGGATGCTACGCAATAAGCAAGCCAAATCCGCGTTTCGCCGATGCGGCGCCGCGCCGCGCAATGCGGGAAAACGCTGGTGGCGCAGCGGATGTCGGGCGTTAGGGGGCGTTCCGTATTGCGGCTGCTGGTCGTACGGCCCGTCGATGTCTTTGCAACGTGCCGCCAGCCCTCTTTCGTGATGTCGCTTTTATGAAACAGCCCTTGACAGACAAGACCTTCATGGCGCTGCGAATCCGCGCCGCATGTCGCGCAACTCGCTGCTGACACGCGAAGGCGATGCAGGCGTCGCGGTGGCGCGCGGAATCTCCCGAGGATTCACAAGTCGGGTGAGGCCCCGCAACCGTCGCCCGTAAGCCGTAAAACGCCCGGTCTGCCAAACATCCAGGAGTTCGTCCGCCATGCAGCAGCTTTCCATCGCCACCGCCCCCTTGAGCACACCGCCGGCGGACCCGGCTGAAATGCCGGTGCAACCGGACCGCAGCGTGCCGCCGATCCCCGGGCAGCAGCCGCCGTCGCCTGTTCTGCCCGCCATGCGCGCCAAGCTGGCGATGCACATGCGCGCGCATCGCGACTTCATGCTGGCAGCGTCGTTCCGTTGGCGCACCGTCTGACGGCGATGGCCCACGCACCGTTGGCCAATCCGCGTCGCTCCTCCTGAACGAGCGCAGTCGGCGGGCAACTTTGCCACCGGGACGCGGCTGCAGGCATAACCAGCCCGTGCTTTCGACGCGCCTCGTCTCTAAACCGGGCCTCTGACCGACAAGTTCGGCCAGCGCCTCGCATTACCATCGACCTTCCGTTGCCGTCCCCACAGGGCGGCTTTCGTTGTCGGCACGCCGCCGATGTTGAACACGAGGGAAGGTTTTCCATGTCCGTTTCTAAGAATCTCGAAGACGCCGCCAATGCCGTGGTGGAGGATCTCGCCAGCGATGTGCGCGGTGTGCTGTCCAACAAGGACCTCGAAGGCGTTCCCCAACTCAAAGCGCTGAAGCAGCGCGTGGAAACCAAGCTGGCCATCGCCCGCGAACTGGCGGCGGAAAAGAGCAAGGTCGCCGCGAAGAAGGCCAAGGAAGCCGCACAGACTGCCAACGCCTACGCGCATGACGAACCCTGGCAGATCGCTGGCGCGGCCCTCGCCGTCGGCGTGCTCGTCGGCCTGCTGATCGGCAATCGCCGTTGAGCGCGCACATCGTTGCGATGACCGATGCCGTGGCGTCCCGGAGGACGGCATGAACCGCGCGCTCGATCTGCTGGGGGTGGGCCGGCGGGTGCGCCGATGGAAGGCCGCCGGCGCCGAAGCCGCGCTGGGCGTCCACGACAGGGCCCAGCTGGCCGGCGTGGCTTGGCGGGAAGCCCGGAGCCCGCTCGCGCAGTCCGTCGCGCTGGGTGTCGCACTTGCCCTTGTGAGCGTGGTGGCGGCCCTGGCGCTGTCGGCGGCCGTCATCGTCCACGCCTGGGATGGGCCCATGCGCGTGCGTGCCGCTTGGGCCGTGGCGCTCACGTGGGGGGTGGTCTGGGCAGTGCTCTGCACCGTTCTGCTGGCGCGCCTGCGCCAGACCCGTCTTGCCGTCGCGCCGCTGCAGGAGGCGCTTCATCGCGACCTCCACGGCAACGGCGACACGACCGTCCCGCCGCCTGACGCACAGCAATTGGCGCTGCAGCGCGAGGAGATCCTGGCCCGGATCGCCGAGCAGCGCGAACGCCGCGCCCTGGTCCGTGCGCATCGCGAAGCCGCCCGGGAGGCCGCTGCGGCGCGTCCGCCCGTCCAGCCGCTGTCCGCGAAGGCCGTGCAGCTGGCCAAGGCGCATCCCGTGGCCGCGGGCGCCGCGGCGGCCGCCGTGGTGGCCGTCATCGGCCCGCGCCGCGTGCTGCGGTGGACCGGCTGGCTGCTGCCGATCCTCCTGAAACTGCGTTGAGCGGAAAGCGACGGCCGGCCTTGTCCGGCCGCCGCGCCCGCGCGCTGTCAGCGCCCGCTGAGTGCCCGGGCAGCCTCACCGATCAGCGCCGGGCCGCGGTAGATCAGGCCGGAGTAGACCTGCACCACATCCGCTCCCGCCGCGATCTTGGCCAGCGCATCCTCCCCGCTCAGGATGCCGCCGACCCCGACGATCGGAAAACCCGGCCCCAGCGCCGCGCGCAGTTGCCGGATCACCCTGTTACTGGCCTCGCGCACCGGTGCGC
>NZ_LDSL01000013.1 GCF_001476815.1 Pseudacidovorax intermedius
TGTGGGTATAGAAGACAGGCATCGGCGTCAGCGTCAGCGTCCGCATCCGCATCCGCATCCGCATCCGCATCCGCATCCGCATCCGCATCCGCATCCGCATCCGCATCCGCATCCGCATCCGCATCCGTGTCGTCCGGCGGCGTACCGGGCGGATTGGTGCCGCTGCCGGGCTGCGGCGTGAGGAAGACGGGGAAGGCCGAGCTGTCGTCGCCGCCACCGGCCAGGGCGCCGAGGACCAGTCCGCCGCCGAGGGCGGCGAGGGCGAACTCGCCCAGGCCCATACCGCCCGCCAGGATGGGGGCGGCCTTCTTGACGGCGAGGGCGGCCGAGTCGACGCCCGAGTCGATCTGGAGGTCGCCGGCGTCGAGGCCGACGTCGAGCTGCGAACCGCCGCCGTCGAGCAGGCGCGTGTTCAGGGTGGCGTCGGTGCCGCCGATGAAGGTGCCGGCGATGGGTTGGGCACTGGGGCCGGCCGGATTGAAGACCACGCCAGCCTGGCCGTCCTGCGGCACCAGCACGCGGTCGCCGGCTTGCAGCACCTGGTTGGCCTGCGCGGGCAGGTTGACGCCGTCCCGCACCACCGTCACGCCGGGGGAGACCTGGGTGAGGGTGCCGATGCCGGCCGCGGCGTTGCCGCTGCCGGCACCCGCCAGGCCGGCCATGCCGCTGCCACCCACCGGCGTTGCCACCGCGCCACCCGCGGGGCCCTGCGCCAGGACCAGGGGGGCTGCGCCGAAGTCGTTGCTGCCCGTCGTCGTCGTGTTCGTTGCCATCGCTCTTGCTCCACACATCGGGTTAAGGATGTGGGCAAGGGGGCAAAAGCCATGCCCCGCGCGAAAGGGCCGTCAGAAGGCCTGAAATCGTGGATTTTTTGGCGTTTTGGCTGGATTTGCAGGGCTGGCCGCCGATGTGTTCCGCGCGACGTTACGTAACGCGGACCGTGACGCGGCCGTGACGGACGGCTGCGGGACGGCCGCTCGGCCCGGCCCGGCCCGGGGTGGCGCGCCGCTCAGCCCACCAGCGCCTGCGCGAATTCGCGGGCGTCGAAGGTTTCCAGGTCTTCCAGCTTCTCGCCGACGCCGATGAAGTAGACCGGCACGGGCGCGGTGCCCGGCTTGGTCCGCGCGCGTTCCTCGCCCCAGCGGGCGATGGCGCACAGCACGCCGCCCTTGGCGGTGCCATCCAGCTTGGTGACGACCAGGCCGGTGAGGCCCAGGGCATCGTCGAAGGCCTTGACCTGGGCCAGCGCGTTCTGGCCGGTGTTGCCGTCGATGACCAGCAGCACCTCGTGCGGCGCCAGGGCGCCGCTGCCGCTGCCGTCGGTGTCGGCCTTGGCGATGACACGCTTGATCTTCCGGAGCTCGTCCATCAGGTGCAGCTGCGTGGGCAGGCGGCCGGCGGTGTCGACCAGCACCACGTCCTTGCCGCGCGCCTTGCCGGCGTTGACGGCATCGAAGGCGACGGCGGACGGGTCGCCGCCGGCCTGGCTGACGATCTCCACCAGGTTGCGGTCGGCCCAGATGGCGAGCTGCTCGCGCGCGGCGGCGCGGAAGGTGTCGGCCGCGGCCAGCAGCACGGTGCAGCCTTCGTTGGCCAGATGTTTGGTGAGCTTGCCGATGGAGGTGGTCTTGCCCGCGCCGTTGACGCCCGCGACCATGATGACGGTGGGCGTGTGGCGGCCGATCTCCAGCGGCTTCTCGAGCGGCTTGAGCACCTCGGCCACGGCATCCACCAGCAGGCCGCGCACGGCCTGCGGCGTGGTCGCGCTGTGGCGCCAGACGCGGTCCTTGAGGTCCTGCAGGATGTGCTCGGCGGCCGGGATGCCGGTGTCGGCCATCAGCAGGGCGTCTTCCAGCTGTTCGTAGAGCGCGTCGTCGATCTGCGCGTTGACGAACACCGCCTGGATGCCGCTGCCGGTCTTCTTGAGGCCGGTCTTGAGGCGGTCCAGCCAGCCCTGGCGCGCCGCCGACGCCGTGGGGGCGGCTGCAGGGGCAGGGGTGGCCGCCCGGATGGCGAAGGTGTCTGGCGCAGCGACTGGCGAAGGCGAAGGCACTGCGGGCGCTGCCGGCGTGACGGCAGGCGCCGGCGCCACTGGCGCGCCGACCGGCGCTGCGTCGGGCGTCGGCGTCCAGGCCACGGGCGGCGTCGGCGCTTCGACCGCAATCTGCGCGGGTGTAGGCGCCGCTGGCGCCGGGACCGGCGTGGGCGCCGCGATGGGCGGCGGCACCGGTGCCGAGGGCGCAGCCGCCGGAGCGGCTGGCGGTGGCGCCCAGGCTGCCGGTGCCGCCGGCGATGGTGGAGGCACCGTGGCAGGCGCCGTCGGCGCCACCACCGGTGCCGGCGCCGCGACCGGGGCCGCCACCGGCGCACTGGGCTTGTTCCCGAACCAGCTCGACGGCGAGAACACCGACCGTCCGCTCCCCGTCTCGGCTGCAGGTGCCGGGGGCGGCGAGGCGGGGGAGGAACCGGCCGGTGCCGCGGGCTCGGCCGGCGGCTTTTTCTTGAAAAAACTGAACATCCAGGCGCTTTTTAGAATCCGAGGCATTCTATGAAACACCCCCTGCCGAGCCGCCGGTCCCGCGCGACGGCCCTGCTGGCGGCCTGCCTTGCCCTGGCACCGGCCGCCCAGGCCCAACAGCCCCCAGCCACCGATCCGCCCGCCACCCCTTCGGCCCTGCCGGCCAGCGCGCAGCCGCCCCGGCAGTTCCGGCTGTCCAACGGCATGACGCTCATCGTCCAGCCCGACCACCGGGCGCCCACCGCCGTGCAGATGCTGTGGGTGCGCGTCGGCTCGGTCGACGAGCTGGACGGCACCAGCGGCGTGGCCCACGTGGTCGAGCACATGATGTTCAAGGGCTCTGCCCTGCTCAAGCCGGGCGAATTCTCGCGCCGGGTGGCCGCCCTCGGCGGGCGCGAGAACGCCTTCACCACCCGCGACTACACCGGCTACTACCAGCAGATTCCCGTCGAACGGCTGGAAGAGGCCATGCGGCTGGAAGCCGACCGCTTCGCCAGCAACCAGTGGCCCGACGACGAGTTCCGCCGCGAGATCGAGGTGGTGAAGGAAGAGCGCCGCATGCGCACCGAAGACCAGCCGCGCGCCCTGCTGGGCGAGCAGCAGAACGCCGCCATCTTCGACGCCTCGCCCTACCGCCGGCCGGTGGTCGGCTGGATGAGCGACCTGTCGGCCATGACGCCCGACGACGTGCGCGCCTTCTACCGCCGCTGGTACGTGCCCGCCAATGCGGCCATCGTGGTGGCCGGCGACGTCGATCCGCAGCAGGTGCTGGCCCTGGCCGAGCGCTATTACGGCGGCATCCCGGCGCGCGCCGTGCCCGTGCGCAAGCCCTACACCGAGCTGCCGCAGCGCGGCATCCGCCGCATCGAATTCAAGGCGCCGGCGGAACAGGCCTATGTGTCGCTCGCCTTCCGCGTGCCACAGCTGCAGAACCTGGACGAGGACAGCGACGCCTGGGCGCTGCTGGTGCTGGCGGCCGTGCTCGACGGCTACAACGGCTCCCGCCTCGACCGTGCCCTGGTTCGCGGCCCCGAGCGCGTGGCCGACAGCGTCGGCGCCGGCTACGGCCTGTATGGCCGGGGGCCGCAGGTCTTCTCGCTGGTCGGCGTACCGGCGGCGGGCAAGACGAGCGAGGCGCTGGAGGCCGCGCTGCGCGCCCAGGTCGCCCGCATCGCGCAGGACGGCGTGAGCGAGGCCGAGCTCGCCCGCGTCAAGACCCAGTGGGTGGCCAGCGAGACCTACAAGCGCGACTCCGTGATGGCCCAGGCCCGCGAACTCGGCAGCCAGTGGGTGCAGGGCCTGCCGCTGGATGCGGATGCCCGCATGCTCGCCAGGCTGGTGGCCGTGACGCCCGCGCAGGTGCAGGCCGTGGCCGGCCGCTACTTCGGCGACGACCAGCTCACGGTCGCCACGCTGCGGCCGCAGCCGATGTCCCAGCGCGAGCCGCGCTCGCGCAGTCCCTTCGGTCCGGCGGGAGAACTCCGATGAAGCGCCCATCCCTGTCCCTCCTGCAGCGCGGCGGCCGACTGCTGGCGCTGGCCACCCTGGCCGGCGCGGCGATGGCGGCCCAGGCCGGTATCCGGATCGAGCACTGGCGCCTGGCCAATGGCGCCCAGGTCTATTTGGCGCGCACCGATGCCCTGCCCATCGTCGACGTGCAGATGGACGTCGACGGCGGCAGCCGGCGCGACCCCGCCGCGCAGGCCGGCCTGGCCGGCGCCACCGCCGGCATGGTCGAGAAAGGCGTGCGCGCCCTCGGCGCAGAGCCGGCCCTCGACGAGAACCAGCTCGGCGAGGCCTGGGCCGACCTGGGCGCGGAGTTCGACGTCGGCGCCAGCGCCGACCGCATGAGCTTCACCCTGCGCAGCCTGGCCGACCCGGTGCTGCTGGCCAAGGCCGCCCGCCTGGCGGCGCGCGAGATCGGCGACCCCGCCTTCCCCGACGCCGTGTGGCGGCGCGAGCGCGAGCGCATCGCCGCCGGCCTGCGCGAGGCCGACACCCGGCCCGGCAGCGTCGCGGCCCGTGCCTTCGGCCAGGCCGTCTACGGCGGCCATCCCTATGGCCAGGAGATGACGCAGGCCACGCTGGCCGCCATCGGCACCGAGGACCTGCGGCGCTTCCATGCGCAATGGGTGGTGCCCTGCCGCGCCAAGCTCAGCATCGTCGGTGCGATCGACCGTGCCGGTGCCGAGCGGCTGGCCACGCAGCTGCTGTCGCGCCTGCCCCAGCAGGGCTGCCCGGCCGCCGCGCCGGTGGCCGAGGTGCCGCCGCTGGCCGAGGCGCGCACCGAGCGCATCGCCTTCGGCTCGGCCCAGGCCCATGTGTGGATCGGCCAGCCCGGCTACCGGCGTGCCGACCCGGACCATTTCGCGCTGACGCTCGGCAACTACATCCTGGGCGGCGGCGGTTTCGTCTCGCGGCTGACCGAGGCGGTGCGCGAGCAGCGCGGGCTGGCCTACAGCGTCTACAGCGGTTTCTCGCCCGGCCTGCATGCGGGCGCGTTCCGCATCGGCTTCCAGACCCGGCCCGACCAGGCGGCGCAGGCGGTGACGGTGGCGCGCGAGGTGCTCGCCCGGTTCGTCGCCGACGGGCCGACCCCGGCCGAGCTGCAGGCCGCCAAGGACAACCTGATCGGCGGCTTCCCGCTGCTGCTGGACAGCAACCGCAAGCTGGTGGGCAACGTGGCCAACATCGCCTGGAACGACCTGCCGCTGGACTACCTGGACACCTGGCGCGAGCGCATGAACGCCGTGACGGTGCAGGACGTGCGCGCCGCCTTCCAGCGCACGCTGCAGCCGCAGCGCATGGTGACGGTGATCGTAGGCGGCAAGGACGGCGCCGGCTCCTGAGTCTGTCTGCCCGGCCGCCGCGCCGGGGCGCGGCCTTTCACTGCAGCAGTTCTGTCTTGGCGGCTTGCACGACGACCTGCGTCAGCTGCGCCAGCAGCGGTACGGCCAGGCGGGCGCGCTGCCAGTGGAGCGGCACGTCCAGCGGCGTGCCGGGCCGCAGTTCGACCAGCCGGCCGGCCGCGAGGTGCGGTGCCGCCAGTGCCTGCGGATGCAGCCCCCAGCCCATCCCTGACACCGCCGCGGCGACGAAGGCATGGGCGGCGGGCACGCGGTGCTGGGGGAGCGCCACATCCTCGCCCAGGGTCTGGCGCACCCAGCGGGCCTGCAGCTCGTCCTTCTGATCGAAGCGCAGGCTGGGTGCGCGGGCGAGCGCGTCGGCGTCCACCCCCTGGGCGAAGTGCGCGGCCACGAAGGCCGGGCTGGCGGCGGCCACGTAGCGCATGGCGCCCAGCGGCCGGACCTGGCACCCGGGGGCGGGTTCGGCCAGCGCGGTGACGGCCGCCAGCACGGCGCCGCTGCGCAGCCGCTCGGCGGTATGGTCCTGGTCGTCCACCATCAGGTCCAGCAGGACCGGGGCGTCGGCGGCAAAACGGGCAGCGGCCGGCATGAACCAGCCGGCCAGGCTGTCGGCGTTGACGGCCACGCTCAGGCGTGGGCGGGCCGTGCGCCCGTCGGCGGCGGCAGGCAGCGAGGCGACCAGGTCGTGTTCCAGCAGGCGCACCTGCTCGACGTGGCCGCAGAGCCGGCGGCCGGTGTCGGTGGCGGTGCAGGGCTGGCCCCGCACGACCAGCGCGCAGCCCATGCGCTCTTCCAGCAGCCGCACCCGCTGCGACACGGCAGACGGTGTGACATGCAGCGTGCGCGCCGCGCGTTCGAAGCTGCCTTCGCGCACGACGGCCTGCAATGCGGCCAGGGCGGTGTAGTCGAGCATTGATGAAGTTTTTCTTAATCAGATTAAGAAGATTCAGTTTGGCTAAATATGCCCGCGCGGGCAAGCTCGGCGCATGCTGTCTTCTCTTGTGGACCCGATCGCCTTCGCTCAGGGGCTGCTGCTCAGTCTGGGCCTGATCGTCGCCATTGGGGCACAGAATGCCTTCGTGCTGCGCCAGGGCCTGCTGGGCGCCCATGTCGGGCCGGTGGTGGCCTTCTGCGCCGCCATGGATGCGCTGCTCGTTGCGGCCGGCGTGGCCGGGCTCGGCGGATTGCTTGGCGACCGGCCCGCACTGTCTCGCGCCCTGGCGGGAGTGGGCGCCGTCTTTCTGGCGGTCTATGGCTGGCGGGCACTGCGGCGCAGCCGCTCGCCCGACGCGCTGCGGGCCGGCGGGGCGGCGTCCTCGGCCTCGCGCGGGGCGGTGCTGCTGCAGGCGGCGGCCTTCACCCTGCTCAACCCGCATGTTTACCTGGATACCGTGCTGCTGCTGGGCAGCGTGGGCGCCCGCCATCCCCCGGGCGCGCGCCTCGCCTTCGTGGCCGGCGCGGCAGCGGCCAGCGCCGGCTGGTTCGTGCTGCTGGGCTTCGGCGCCCGCCGGCTCGCGCCCTGGTTCGCACGGCCGAGCGCCTGGCAGTGGCTGGACCGGCTGATCGGGGCGATCATGCTCGTGCTGTCCTTCGCGCTGGCCGTGCAGGCCGTCCGGGGGCTGCCGTGGCCGTAGCCGCCGCGAGGGCCGGGGACGGCACGGCCAGGCCGGGCGGGTGCGCGCCTGCGCACCGTTAAGCTCGGCCGCATGACCCGCAACAGCAGCAAGCCTTCCCACCCCGCCGGCGGCCGCGCGCACGAGGTGCGCATCATCGGCGGCCAGTGGCGCCGCACCCGCCTGGCCGTGGCCGACCGGCCCGGCCTGCGGCCCACGCCCGACCGGGTGCGCGAAACCCTCTTCAACTGGCTGGCCAGCCTCGCCGGCGCGGGCGGCGGCGAATTGCCGGGCTGGCGCTGCATCGACGTCTTCGCCGGCACTGGCGCGCTGGGCTTCGAGGCCGCCTCGCGCGGCGCCGCCGAAGTGCTGCTGTGCGAGCAGGATGCGGCCCTGGTGCAGCCTATGCACGCCCTGCGCGACAAGCTGGAGGCGGACAGCGTCAAGGTGCAGCGCGGCGACGGCGCGGCCTGGCTGGAACGCAGCGCGCCCGGCCACTGGCATGCCGTCTTCATCGATCCGCCCTTCGACCAGGCGGCGCTCTACCAGCGCGCGCTCCAGGCCGCCGCGCCGGCGCTGCAGGCCGACGGCGTGGTCTACCTGGAGGCGGCCGAGGCCTGGCCGGACGAGCGGCTGGCGCCCTTCGGCCTGCAGGTCTTCCGGCACCTGAAGGCCGGCGCCGTGCACGCGCACCTGCTCAAGCGCCTGGCCGCAGCGGCCTGAGGCGCGTCCGCGCGCGCCTGGCGGGCGGCATGGTGCAGTGCAGCGCGGCGTACATAATGCGCCCGAGACAACCCCGGCTCCCGCCCTGGAGGAAGAGAGATGACGACCGATGTGATTGCCGTCTACCCCGGCACCTTCGACCCCATGACGCTCGGCCATGAAGACGTCGTGCGACGCGCCACCCAGCTGTTCCCCCGCGTCATCGTGGCCGTGGCGGCGGGTCATCACAAGAAGGCGCTGTTCTCGCTGGCCGAGCGCATCGAGATGGCGCGCGCGGTGGCCGAGCCCTTCGGCGACCGCGTCACCGTCGAGAGCTTTTCCGGCCTGCTGCGCGACTTCGTGGTCGCCCGCGGCGGCAAGGCCATGGTGCGCGGCCTGCGGGCCGTCACCGACTTCGACTACGAATTCCAGCTGGCCGGCATGAACCGCTCCCTCATGCCCGAGGTCGAGACCGTGTTCCTCACGCCCAGCGACAAGTACCAGTTCATCTCCAGCACCTTCGTGCGCGAGATCGCGATGCTGGGTGGCGAGGTCGACAAGTTCGTCTCGCCGCACGTGCAGCAACGCCTGGCCGAGAAGGTGCGCAGCCTGGGCCGCGAATGAGCGCCTGCGCGCCGTCGGCGTCCCGCCCGCGGATGCGCTCCTCGCCACCGAAGTACGAAGCCCGCCCTTGAGCCAGTCCCCGTCTCCACGCCTGCATGCCCTGGGCGATGCGGCCCTGCTGTGCGAACTGCCGCCGCCGGCCACGCTGCCGGCGCAGCAGCGCATCTGGGCGCTGGCGCGTGAGGCCGTGGCCTGGCCCGAGGTGCAGGAGGTGCTGCCGGGCATGAACAACCTCACCCTGCTGTTCGATCCGCAGCAGGTCGATGCCGGCGAGCTGGAGCTCCGGGTCCTCACCGCCTGGCCCGCGCTGGCCGGGCAGGCCGAGGGCACCGGCCGGCTGGTGGAGATTCCGGTCGCCTACGGCGGCGACCAGGGTCCCGATCTGCACGACGTCGCCCGCCACACCGGCCTGTCGGCGGCCGAGGTGGTGCGCCGCCATGCGGCGGGCGAGTACGTGGTGTATCTGCTGGGCTTCCTGCCCGGCTTCGCCTTCATGGGCGGCCTGGCGCCCGAGCTGCACACGCCGCGGCGGCGCGAGCCGCGTACCGCCGTGCCGGCGCGCTCGGTCGGCATCGGCGGTGCGCAGACCGGCATCTATCCGCTCGATTCGCCCGGCGGCTGGCAGCTGATCGGCCGCACGCCGCTGGCCCTGTTCGATCCGGCCGCCGAGCCGCCCACGCTGCTGCAGCCGGGCGACCGGGTGCGCTTCGTGCCCGAAAGCGTGACGCTGTGATCCTCGTCCACAAGCCGGGCCTGCTCGCCTCGGTCCAGGACCTGGGCCGCGACGGACATCGGCAGCGCGGCATCTGCCCCGGTGGTGCGCTGGACCGCGCGGCGCTGGCCGTGGCCAACCGGCTGGTGGGCAATGCGTCCGGCGCCGCCGGGCTCGAACTCACGATGGGCAATGCCGAGTTGCGTTTCGAGGCGCCCACGCGCATCGCGCTGATGGGCGACGACTTCGGCGCCCGCCTGGACGGACGCGCGCTGCACCCGGGCTGGAGCATGCCGGTGCCGGCCGGCGCGCGCCTCGTGCTGGGCGGTGCCAACGTCCGGCCGGGCAAGGCGGGCGTGCGCAGCTGGCTGGCCGTGGCGGGCGGCATCGACGTGCCACTGGTGCTGGGTTCGCGCAGCACCGACCTCAAGGCCGGCTTCGGCGGGCTGGACGGCCGCGCGCTGAAAAAGGGCGACCGGCTGCCGGTGGGCGCTTCGGCGCTGGGCGAGGCGCAGCGCGCGCGGCGCGCCTTCGGCGTCCACCCGCTCGACCCCTGGCGCGACGAGGGCGCGGCCGATCCGGTCTGCGCATTGCCGCCCGACGACGGCGTGTGGCCGCTGCGCGTGATGCCCGGCCCCGAGTACACGCAGTTCGGCGCGCCGGCCCGCGCGCAGTTCTGGCAGGCCGCCTGGCGCATCACGCCGCAGAGCAACCGCATGGGCAGCCGGCTCGACGGCCCCGTGCTGCGGCGCGAGCAGGAGGCCGACATGCTGTCCGCCGGCGTGGTGCCCGGCACCATCCAGGTGCCGCCCTCGGGCCAGCCCATCGTGCTGATGGGCGATGCCCAGACCACCGGCGGCTATCCGCGCATCGGCGTGGTGGTCCGTGCCGACCTGTGGAAGCTGGCGCAGGCGCCGCTGGGCAGCCGGCTGCGCATGGTCGAGGTGGACGCTGCCGCGGCGGCCCGGGCCTGGCAGGCGCTGGAGCGCTGGCGCCACGACATCGACCGCGGCCTGGCTGCCCTCGGCTGGCCGGCGGCGGCGCCGGTGCGGCTCTGAACTTCTTCCTGGAGCGATACCCCATGCAGATCGACCTGAACGCCGACCTCGGCGAAGGCGCCGGCAACGACGAGGCCCTGCTGGGCCTGGTGAGCTCGGCCAACATTGCCTGCGGCTGGCACGCCGGCGACGCGCTGACCATGCAGCAGTGCGTGCGCTGGGCGCTGGCCAAGGGCGTGGCCATCGGCGCGCATCCCAGCTTTCCGGACCGCGAGAACTTCGGCCGCAGCGCCATGCAGCTGCCGCCGGCGCAGATCGTGGCCGACATGCTCTACCAGATCGGCGCGCTGGACGCGATCGTCCGCGCCGAAGGCGGTCGCCTGGCCCACGTCAAGCCGCACGGCATGCTCTACAACCAGGCCGTGAAGGAGCCCGAACTGGCCGCGGCGCTGTGCGAGGCGGTGCGCCGCTTCGACCCCGCCCTCAAGTTCTTCGGCCTGGCCGGCAGCGGCATGATCGACGCGGCGCGCGCCGCCGGCCTGACGCCGGTGGAAGAGGTGTTTGCCGACCGTGGCTACATGCCAGACGGCAGCCTGGTGCCGCGCAGCCAGCCGGGCGCGCTGATCGAGGACGAGGACCAGTCGCTCGCGCAGACGCTGTCGCTGGTGCGCGAACGGCGCGTCACGGCCATCGACGGCAGCGTGGTGCCGGTCAACGCGCAGAGCGTGTGCCTGCACGGCGACGGCGCCCACGCGCTGGCCTTCGCGCGGCGCATCCGCGAGCGCCTGGCGGCCGAGGGCATCGCCGTGACGCCCTTCGCTGGCTGACGCGCCGTCCTGGCGGGCCCGTCTACCGCTTCTCACCCCAGCGTGTCGTACACGCCCTTCTCGAAGCGCTCGAGCAGCGCCATCACCCGCGCATCCGCGAAGGGGAAGGTCTGCGTGGCCAGCAGCCCGGCGATGCCCGTGTGCGGATCGATCCAGAAGAAGCTGTTGGCCAGTCCCGCCCAGGAGAGGCTGCCCGCGGGCCGGCCGGTGGGCGCCTGTTGCTCGTTGATCTGGAAGGCCAGGCTCCAGCGCTTGGCGAGGCCCGGAAAGAACTCCGCGTCGGCCGTGAGCGGGATGGCGGCCTTGAGCAGGCTTACGCGCGCATTGCCGATCTGGTTGAGCGACAGGTGCGTGGTCACCGTCTCGGGCCGCAGCACCCGGGCGCCGTCCAGCTGGCCCAGGTTGAGCACCATGCGCATGAAGCGGGCGTAGTCGCCCATGGTGCTGTAGAGCCCGCCGCCGCCCATGTGGAATTCGGGCTCCTGCGTGATTTCGAAGGGGAAGGGCGCGAAGGCGCCGTCCTCGCCACGCAGGTGCACACCGGCCAGCCGCTCGCGCATGGAAGGCGTGATGCGAAAGCCGGTGTTCCCCATGCCCAGTGGCTCCCAGAGGTTCTGGCGCATGAACTCGCCCAGCGTGAGGCCGCTCACGGTCTCGACCATGCGGCCGGCCCAGTCGATGCCCACACCGTATTCCCAGCGCTCGCCCGGATCGGCCACCAGCGGCAGCGTCAAGGCCTTGAGCTGGCAGCCGATGACGCCGGGGATGTCCAGGGCCGCCTGCACCTTCTGCATGTCGGGGTTCCAGATCTCGTAGCTGCAGCCGGAACTGTGCGAGAGCAGGTGGCGCAGCGTGATCGGCCGCCTGGGTGGCCGCGTGGTCGGCCGGCCCTCCGCATCGAAGCCGGTCAGCACGCCCAGCTCGCCGATGGCGGGCAGGACGCGGGCGGCGGGCGCGTCCAGATCGAGCAGGCCACGTTCCACGCACTGCACGGCCGCGACCGAGGTGAGGGCCTTGGTCATGGAGGCGATCCAGAGCACGGTATCGGACGTCATGGCGACGCCGCTGCCCAACTGGCGCTCGCCCGCTGCACCTTCATAGACCAGGCCGTCGCGATCGGCCACGAGGGCCACCACGCCGGGGGCCTGGCCGCTGGCCACGCCTTCGGCCAGGATGGTGTCGAGGGTCGTCTTGAGAGTCATGTCTGTCTCCTGTCTCCTGTGTCGTTGGAAGCACGCACGCTGGCGCGGCGGCCGCGCGGGCGGCCTGCCGGAAAAGTCTAGGAAGCCGTTGCCCCGGCGGCTCGCCGTATCGCGCCAGCCGGCTGGCCGGTGCGTGCCAGCCGAGGCACAGCGCGCAGGCGTTCAGCGCAGGGCCTGGGCGCGAAAGGCGGCGGGCGCGATGCCGCGCTGACGCAGGAACTGCCGTGCGAAGTGCGAGGCGTCGGCAAAGCCGCAGCGCCGGCCGATCTCGGCCACGCCCAGGTGGCGCAGGCGCGGCTGCGCCAGCATGCCGGCGGCGGCCTCCACCCGCAATGCCATCAGCGTTGGCAGGAAGCCGCGGCCCCCGGCCGCCATGGCGCGGTGCAGGGCGCGCAGCGACACGCCGGCCTCGGTGGCAACCTCGGCGGCCGTCAGCCCAGCTTGCATGAAGCGCGCGCGCAGCACGCCGAGGATTCGGGCCTGCGCATCGGCTGACTCCGGCTGCGTCGGCGCGTGCGCATCGCCCAGCAGCGAGAGCAGGCCGCCCAGCTGGGCCTCAATCAAGGCGTCATGGTCGGCCGGCTGCTGGCGCAGCGCCCGGGGCACCAGCGCCTCCTTGACGCCACGAAGCGCCAGACCCCAGCCGGCGTCGGCGCGTAGCGGCCGGCCGATGAGCCGGGCCGGGTCGGCCACCCAATGCGCCACCCAGTCGATGGGCAGTTCGATGGACAGGTCATCCAGCCCCGCACCGAAGTCGAAGGCATAGGGCTCGCGCGAGTCGATCAGCACCGCGTCGCCAGGCTGCAGCAGGGCCGTGTGGCCGGCCTGGGCTGCGCGCCACGGCAGGCGCGGCTGCGAGAGCAGGTAGTAGGCGTTGTGCTGGCTGCGCGCAATGTCGGCCGCCCCGCGCACGATCTTCTGCGGAGTGCCGCGCGCCTGATGTGGAAGGATGCGCTGCAGGGCACAGCGCTCGATGCTGCCGAAGAAGCCGTCGCGCTGCAGCGGCACGGCGTCCATCTCCAGCACGGTGGCGTGCAGCGCATCGCGCCAGCCGCGCAGCCGCTGGGGCTCGGGCAGGCTTTCCGAAGACCAGGAACAGAGGCTTCTCATGGGCGACCTCGGCAGCGGACAGGAGGCCGAGCATACGTCCGATGGCGCGCGCCGCAGATGCTTCTGCCGGGGACGGATGCTGCTTCGTCGGGCGCGCCGCGCGGGATCGCTCTCAGCGCAGGAAGGGCGCCAGCCAGCGCAGCAGCGCCGCATTCACGGCGTCGGGGCATTCCATGGTCAGCATGTGGCCGGCCTCGGGCAGCCACACCACCTCGGCCTGGAGGACCAGCGCGGCCATCGCGCGCGTGCAGTCGGGCGGTGTGAGCCGGTCGGCCTCGCCGCACATCAGCAGTACGGGACAGCGCAGGCCGCCCAGGTGCAGCCGCGCATCGGGCCGGACCATCACGGCGCGGTTCTGGCGGATCAGCTGTTCGGCGCCGGCGTCCAGCACCATGGCCAGGTAGCGCTGCACCAGGGCCGGGTCTGCGGCATTCGCCGGATGGAAGGCGAAGGCCACGTTGGCCCGGATCACCGCCTCGGCACGGCCGGCAGCGAACTCCTCGATGGCGGCGCTGCGCAGTGCGTGCATCTCCGGCGTCTCCGGCAGCGGCGAGGTGCCGAGCAGGGCCAGGCCGGCGACGCGCTCCGGTGCCTGGCGGGCGGCTTCCATGGCCACCATGCCGCCCATGGAGGCGCCGGCCAGCAGCAACGGGCCCTCTTCTTCGTCCAGCAGTGCGCGCGCCATCGCCTCGATGCTGCCGTGGCGTCGGCTGACATCCGCCACGCGGGGGCGCAAGGCGTCGGGCATGGCGGGCAGCTGCGCCGCCCACAGGCGTTCGTCGCAGGCGAGACCGGGCAGGAAGACGAGGCGGGCAGGGGTGTCGGCAGGCATCCGTCCATTGTTGCAGCGGCGTGGCGGCCATGCGCCATCGGCATAGGCTGCACGGCCAGCAGCCAGCCTGGCGGGCGCTGCCTAGACTTTCCGCTGTTGCCCACGCAGGAGTACCTTCCCATGAACCTGGTCCAACGCGTGCAGGACATCCTGCTGCGCCCCAAGCGCACCTGGCCCGAGATCGCGGCCGAGTCCACCGACACGGCCACGCTCTACCGCGACTATCTGTTGATCCTGGCGGTCATCCCGGCCGTGGCGGACTTCATCGGGCTGTCGATCATCGGGGCAGGCGTGTTCGGCGTCCGCTTCCGCATGCCCATCGTGAGCGGGCTGATGCAGGCCATCGTGAGCTACGTGCTTTCGCTGGTAATGGTCTATGTGCTGGCGCTGATCGTCAACGCGCTGGCGCCGAGCTTCGGTGGTCGGCGCAGTCCCATCCAGGCGCTCAAGCTGGTGGCCTATGCCAGCACCGCCGGCTTCGTGGGCGGCATCTTCGGCCTGTTGCCTGCGCTGGCGGTGCTGGGCGCGCTGGTGGGCCTTTATTCGGTCTTTCTTTTCTACATCGGCGTGCCGGTGCTCATGGAGTGCCCCGCCGAGAAGGCACTGGTCTACACGGTGGTGTTCGCGCTGTGTGCCATCGTGGCGTCGGTGGTGGTGGGCGCATTGCTGTCGGTGTTCACGCCGGCGCCCCGACTGCCGGTAGGTGCCTGGCTTCCAATCTTGACCGTGGCCTGACGTGGGCCGCAGGCGGCCATGGACAATGGCCGGAGCATGCCCACCGACCTGATCCTCATCCGCCATGGCGAGACGGACTGGAACCGCGAACTGCGCTTCCAGGGCCACATCGACGTTCCCCTCAACGACACCGGCCATGAGCAGGCGCGCCGCCTGGGCCTGGCGCTGGCGCACGCGCCGGTGCGCCACATCGTCTGCAGCGACCTGCTGCGCACCCAGCAGACGGCGGCGCCCGCGGCGCAGCAGCTGGGCCTGCCGGTGCGCACCACCGTCACGCTGCGCGAACAGGCCTTCGGCGTGGGCGAGGGCCTGCGGGCCGAGGAAATCCGCGAGAAGCATCCCGAGGCCTGGGACGGCTGGCTGCGCTTCGAGGCCGACCGTTCGCTGCCCGGCGGGGAGAGCACGCGCCAGTTCCATGCCCGCGTGATGCAGGCGCTGGCCGACATCGCGGCCCAGCACGTGGGCGAGCCGGTGCTGGTGGTCACGCACGGCGGCGTGCTCGACATGGTGTGGCGCACGGTGCACGGCCTGGGCCTGGACGGTCCGCGGCAAAGCGACATTCCCAACGCCGGCATCAACCGCATCCGCATCGACGACCCGGCGCGGCCCGAGGCCCTGGCCATCGTCGGCTGGGCCGAGACGGCGCACCTGGAAGGCCTGGGCCCGCAGCCCAGCTACGACCAGCGCCGGCATCTGAAGCTCTGAAGCCGCCCATGAACCCCATCTGGATCGACACCGATCTCGGCTTCGACGACCTGGCCGCCGTGATCACGGTGGCGCAGCAGCCGGGCTGGACCATCGACGGCCTCTCGCTGGTGGCCGGCAACGCGCCGCTGCCGGTGGTGACCGACAACGCCCTGCGCGCCGCGCACTGCTTCGGCTGGCGCATGCCCATCCATGCGGGCTGCGCGGCGCCGCTGGTGGGGCCGCTGGTGACGGCGCAGAACATCCTGGGCGAGGACGCGATGGCGTCGGCCGGCGCGCAACTGCCGCAGGAGCGCGCGGCGCTCGATGCCCTGCCTGCGGTCGATGCGTTGGCCGTCTGGCTGCGGCAGGCCGCGGCACCGGCCACGGTGCTGGCGCTGGGCCCGCTCACCAACCTCGCCACGCTGCTGCAGCGCGATCCCACGCTCGCGCCGCGCATCGGCCGGCTGGTCTGGATGGGCGGCAGCGCCGGTCCCGGCAACCACACGGCCGCGGCCGAGTTCAATGCCGCGGTGGACCCGGAAGCCATCAACGTCGTGCTCGATGCCGGCGTGCCGCTGGAGATGGTGGGCCTGGACGCCTGCCGCCAGGCCCGCGTGCATGCGGCCGACGCCGACGCCTTGCGCGCCCTCGGCACGCCGCGCGGGCGCCTGCTCGGCGACCTGCTGCTGGGCTACGTGCGCATCGCCAGCCCGGACGGCCGCCTGCCCATGTCGCTGTACGACCCCACGGCCGCCGCCGCACTGGTGGATGCCGACTGCATGGAGTGGCGCCCGGCCCACGTGGTGGCCGAATGCGAAGGCCGCCACACGCGCGGCATGACCGTGGTGGAGTGGCGCGTGCCGCGCAAGGCCGCGGCCAATGCGCGCGTGGCCCACATCGCCGACGAGGCACGCGTGCGGCGCGTGGTGCTGGACGCCCTGGCCGCTGCTGCCGCCTGAGCCCGAGCCTGGCGCTGGGTCGGCTGCAGCGCGCATCGCCTTCCGGAGCGCCGCGCACTACGATGGCCCGATGACCGACGCGCTCACCCATTTCTGCCACGCCCTGCCCAAGGTGGAACTGCATTGCCACCTGCTGGGCACCGTGCGGCACGACACCTTCAGCGACCTGGCGCGGCGTGCCAGGGCGGCCATCACCCAGCCCGAGATCGACGCGTTCTACATCCGCGGCGAGAAGCCGGTGGGCGTGCTCAAGGCCCTGCGCACGCTCGATGCGCAGCTCATCCGCTCACCCGACGACCTGCACCGGCTGACCTACGAATACCTGCAGGACGCCGCCGCCCATACCGTGCGCTATGCCGAGTTCTTCTGGAACCCCACGGGCACGGCGCAGAAATCGGGCATCGCCTATCCGCAGGCGGTGGCCGCCATCGTGCGCGCCATCCACGATGCCAAGGCCGACCACGGCATCGTCGGCCGGCTCATCCCCGCCATCGACCGCGAGGCCTCGCCCGAGGCCGCCGTGGAGATGGTCGAATGGGTGCGGGCCCACCGCGCGGACGAGGTGGTGGGCATCGGCATCGACTACAGCGAGATCGACCATCCACCCGAATGGTTCGCGCCCGCCTATGCGCTGGCACGCGAGGCCGGCCTCAAGACCACCGCCCATGCCGGCGAGTTCGGCATGCCCTGGACCAACGTGCGCACCGCCGTCGAGCTGCTCAAGGTGGACCGCATCGACCACGGCTACACCATCGTCGACGCGCCCGACTTCGCGCGCGAATGCGCCGACCGCGGCATCGTCTTCACCGTGGTGCCGACCAATTCCTACTACCTGCGCACGCTGCCGCCCGAGCGCTGGGCGCTGGACCATCCCATCCGCCGCATGCCGGGCCTGGGCCTGCGCATCCATCCCAACACCGACGACCCGACGCTGCACCTGGTGACGCCCACGCAGGCCTGGCGCAAGATGGTGAGCGACTTCGGCTTCACGCACGAGGACCTGCGCGGCTTCATGCTCAACGGCCTGGATGCGGCCTGGATCGACGACAGTACGCGCCGCGACTGGCACGCTGCGTTCACGCGGGAATGCGATGCGCTGATGGCGGCGTGAACGTCAGTTTCAGTGGTCGTCGTCCTCGCGCTGGTGGCGCAGGGCGGTGACGACGACCGCAGGATCGTTTTCGATCGGAGCCAGGTGTCGCCTCAGCGAGATTCGGAGTCGGTTTGGCTGCCCATGGCCTTTGCAAGTCTGGAGGCCATGCGGCTGCGCATCGTCTCCAGAGCCTCGTCGGCATCGATCAGCTCGCCCGTTTCGCGTGAGTGTGCGAGGGAGGTGCGGCCCTTTGCAATGAACGCCTGCTGTGCCTGAGCATCGCGCATCGACTGCCGGCCCGGATCCGGCACCGGCGTCGCCGCCAGCAGCCGCTGGGTGTACGCATGCTGCGGCCGCTCCAGCACCTCGTCGGCGCTGCCGCTTTCGACCACGCGGCCGCCGGTCATCACCAGTACGCGGTCGGCCAGGGCGCGCACCACGCCCAGATCGTGGGTGATGAACAGATAGGCCAGGCCGCGCGCGCGCTGCAGCTCGGCCATCAGCCGCAGGATCTGCGCGCGGATGGAGACGTCGAGCGCCGAGACCGGCTCGTCCGCCACGATCACCGCCGGCTCCGAGGCCAGGGCCCGGGCGATGCCCACGCGCTGGCGCTGGCCGCCCGACAGCTCGTGCGGCAGCCGGTGGCGAAAGTGCGCGGGCGGCAGGCCGACCTGCACCAGCAGCGCATCGACTTCGCGCGCGCACGCGGCGGCGTCCAGGCCGCGGTTGTGGCGCAGCGGCAGGGCCACGCTCTGGCCGATGGTGTGGCGCGGGTTAAGGGAGCCGCCGGTGTCCTGGAAGACGACCTGCACCTCGCGGCGGAAGCGCTGCCAGGCGGGACCGCGCAATTGCGCGACGTCCTCGCCGCGGAACAGCACCTGGCCGGCGCTGGGCGCCGTCAGGCCCAGCAGCATGCGGCCCAGTGTGGTCTTGCCGCTGCCGCTTTCGCCGACCAGCGCCACCACCTCGCCGGGATGGATCTGCAGCGACACGCCATCGACCGCCAACTGGGTCTGTCGCGCGCGCCACAGGCTGCCCGTGCCGCGCTGGGGGAAGCTGCGGCCGACGTCGCGGGCTTCGAGCAGCGGCGCAGTGGATACGGCGCCATGGCCGTCCTGCAGCGGCGCGGGGTGCGCGCCGGAAAGGATCGTGGGAGCGTTCATGCGCGCACCGCCATCGTCGTCCACGCGTTCGCGCTGCCGCGCTCGGCGCTCAGGTGGCAACGGTCCGCGCCTTCGCCCAGGCCGCTGCCGAGCAAGGCCGGCGGCTGCACGTCGCACAGGCCGGGCCTTGCGATGGGGCAGCGCGGATGGAAGCGGCAGCCGCTGGGCCAGCGCCCGGCGATGGGCACCGCGCCGGGAATGGAGAACAGCGAATGCGCCCGCGAGCGCGGCGTGAGGATGCTGCCCAGCAGCCCCTGGGTGTACGGGTGCCGCGGCGCGGCGAACAGCGGGCCGACGGCCTCCTGCTCGACGATCTCGCCGGCGTACATCACGTTGACGCGCTGGCAAGTCTCGGCGACCACGCCCAGGTCGTGGGTGATGAGCAGGATGCCCAGGTCCAGTTCGCGCCGCAGCCGCGCGAGCAGCTGCAGGATGCCGGCCTGCACCGTCACGTCGAGCGCGGTGGTGGGCTCGTCGGCGATCAGCAGGGCGGGGCGCATGGCCAGCGCCGCGGCGATGAGGATGCGCTGGCGCTGGCCACCCGAGAGTTCGTGCGGATACTTGCGCGCCGTCTGCGCGGGCTGGGGCAGTTCCATCAGCTCGATCAGTTCCCGCACGCGGGCGTCGAGCCCGTCGGTGCGGCCATGGGCGCGCAGCGGCTCGGCGATCTGGCGGCCGACGGGGATCAGCGGGTCGAGGTAGCTGGTCGGGTCCTGGAAGACCATGCCGATGCCCGCACCGCGCACCTGCCGCATCGATTCGGCATCCAGGCCGCGCAGGTCGCGGCCCTGCAGCCGCACCTCGCCCTCGGCCACGCGGGCCAGCGGCGAAGGGAACAGGTTCATCAGCGCGAAGGCCGTCATCGACTTGCCGGAGCCCGATTCGCCGACCAGGCCCACGGCCTCGCCGCGGCGCACGGTGAAGCTCACATCGCGCACCACGCGCAGCGCCTGCGCGCCGCGGCCCACGTCGACCGACAGGCCGCGCACGTCGAGCAGCGGCGGGTCGGCCGAGGCGCCCTGCGGATCGCCGCCGAACATCGCGGCGGAGGCGGACGCGCCGTTCATCGGAAGGACTCCCCGCGCGGATTGAGCGCATCGTTCAGGGCGTCGCCCAGCAGGTTGAAGCCGAGCACCGTGAGCGCGATGGCCAGGCCCGGAAAGACCGACGTCCACCAGGCATCGCGCAGGTACTGCTGCGCCTCGTTGAGCATGGTGCCCCAGGACACCAGGTTGGGATCGCCCAGGCCGAAGAAGCTCAGGCTGGCCTCGATCAGGATGGCCATGGCGATGTCCAGCGAGCCCAGCACGATGATCGGCGCCGCCACGTTGGGCAGGATCTCGCGCAGGATGATGCCGCCGTGGCCCATGCCCGCCACGCGCGCCGCCTCCACGAACTGCGACTGCCGCAGGCTGGCCACCGACGCCCGCACCACCCGCGCCAGCTGCGGCCACGACAGCGCGGCGATCACCATCACCATCTTGGCGACGCTGGTGCCGTAGAGCGCGATGACGATCAGCGCCACCACGAAGCGCGGCAGGGTCTGGAAGAACTCGGCCGTGCGCATCAGCACCGCGTCGAGCAGCCCGCCGAAATAGCCGGCCAGCGCGCCCACGACGACGCCGACGGCCACCGCCAGCAGCGCGCTGGCGACGCCCACGATCAGCGAGATGCGCGAGCCGTGCACCACCCGCGCCCAGACGTCGCGGCCCAGGTCGTCGGTGCCCAGCCAGTGCCCGGAGGACAGGGGCGGCAGCAGCGCATCGCCGCCGCCGGAGAGCGGATCGACTCGGCCCACCCAGGGCGCCAGGATCGCCGTGGCCAGCAGCAGCACCAGCCAGGCCAGGGCCAGCCGGCTGCCCGGCCGGCGCAGCAGGCGGCGCCAGAAGCCGACGCGCTGGAAGGCCGTGCCCACCGCGGGCTCGGTCGCCAGCGGCAAGGAGGGAGAAGAGGAGGTTGTCATCGTCGTTCAGCGCCGAGGCCGTGCGTCATGCGCGTTCCAGACGGGGGTCGAGGAGCCGGTGAAGGATGTCGGTGAGCAGGTTGGCCAGCACCACCGTCACCGACACCATCAGCAGGATGGCCAGCATGACGGGATAGTCGCGCTTGGCGATGGATTCGTAGAGCAGCCGGCCGATGCCCGGCCAGGCGAACACGGCCTCGATCAGCGCCGAGCCGGCCAGCACGAAGCCGAGGTTGTAGCCGATGACGGTGAGCACCGGCGCCGCCGCGTTGCGCAGCGCATGGCCGATCACCACCTGCCATTCGGCGCTGCCGCGGGCACGGGCCGCGAGGATGTAGTCGGCGTTCATCACCTCCAGCATCGAGGCGCGCGTGATCCGCGTGATGAGCGTCAGGTAGCGCATCGACAGCGCCAGCGCCGGCAGCAGCAGGTAGCGCAGGTGCTGCACGAAGCCCTCCCAGCCCGGCGCCACGCCGCGCACCGGGTTGTAGCCCTGCGAGGGCAGCCAGCCCAGGCCGATGGCGAAGGCCAGGATCAGCAGCTGGCCCAGCCAGAAGTCCGGTACCGCATAGCCGGCCGACGAGGCCGCCTGGATCGCCGAGTCGGCCGGCCCGCCGCGCGAGCGTGCGGCCAGCACGCCGAAGGCGACGCCCAGCACGCTGGCCAGGCCGAGCGCGGTGAGCGTCAGCTCCAGCGTGGCGCCCAGCCGCTCCAGGATCAGGCTGGCCACCGGCTGCTGGTTGGCGAAGGAATAGCCGAAGTCGCCCTGCAGCACCTTGCCCAGGTAGTGCAGCAGCTGCATCCACACGGGCTGGTCCAGGCCGTAGTCGCGGCGCATCTGCGCCAGGTACTCGGGCGGCGCCGGAAAGTCGCCGACCAGCAGCGTGATCGGGTCGCCCGGCGTGAAGGCGATCAGCAGAAAGTTGAGCACCACCACCGCGAGCAGCAGCGGCGCCGCCTGCATCAGGCGGCGCAGGATGAAGCGTCCCATCGGACCGGCGGGCCGCGCTCAGTCGGCGCGGCGCACGCCGGCCCACTGGTCGCGCGCGTCCAGCGCGGGGAACACGCCGCTGAGCTTCTTCGAGGCGGTGTCCACCGTCTCTTCGTCGAAGAGCACCAGCGAGGGCAGGTCCTCGTTCAGGATCACCTGCAGCGCCTTGTAGTCGCGGGCGCGCTGGGCGCGGTCCACCGAGGTGGCGGCCTCGGCCAGCAGCGCATCGACCTTGGGGTTGGAATAGCCGCTGGCGTTGGTGTTGGGCGCCGTGCCGGTGTAGGTGGTGTACAGGCGCGTGTAGCCGATGGCCGGATCGCCGGCCGAGAAGTAGGAGGCCAGCGTCATGTCGAAGTCGCGCTTGGCGAACACGCGGTCGTAGTACACCGAGCGCTCCAGCGGCTCCAGCCTGACCTCCAGCCCGATCTGGCGCAGGTTGTCCTGGATGATCTGTGCCTGTGCACGCATCTGCGCGCGGCCTGCATCGAAGGGCAGGCGCAGCGTGGTCGTGCCGGGCTTCACGCCCAGCTTGTCGAGCAGGGCCTTGGCCTTGCCGGGGTTGAGCGGGTACTTGCGGTCGTAGCCCACCTCGTCGTTCATCAGCCACTTGAAGCCGTCGCCGAAGGCGCCCGCGCCCGGCCGGGCGATGCCGCCCATCACCTGCTTGACCAGCCGCGGCCGGTCGATGGCGAAGGCCAGCGCATGGCGCGCCTCCACCTTCGACAGCAGCGGCGACTGCGTGTTGAACATCAGGAAATAGATGGCCGGGATGTTGACCCCGCGGCGCGTGGCCAGGCCCTTGTCGGCCAGGATGCGCGGCACTTCGGGCTTGGGCGTGTAGAAGTCCAGCAGCTCGTCGATCTCGCCCGTCTGCAGCGCCGGCACCCGGTTGGCCGCCTGCGGGATGACCTGGAAGATCAGGCTCTGCAGGTAGGGCTTGCCGGCATCCCAGTACTGGTCGTTGCGCACCAGCGTGATGGCCGAGCCGCGCTTCCAGTCGCCGAACTTGAAGGGGCCGGTGCCCACCGGCTTCTGGTTGGCGGGGTTGGTGCCCACGTTGCCGTTCTCGTACAGGTGCTTCGGCAGGATGGGCGCATCGAACACCGTCATCTGCGACAGGAAGGGCGCATAGGGCTTCTGCAGCCTGATGACGACGGTGGAGGCGTCGGGCGCGTCCACCTCCACGCCCAGGTTCTTGAACACCGGCGCGGCGCGCGGATGCAGCTTGCCCACGATCTCGGTCAGCGAGAAGCGCACGTCGGCGCTGCTGAAGTCGCGGCCGTCGTGCCACTTGACGCCCTTGCGGAGCGTGAAGCGGTAGGTCTTGCCGTCGGGCGAGACGGTCCAGGCCGTGGCCAGCGAGGGCTGCGGGTTGTACTGCTGGTCCAGCCAGACCAGGCCTTCGAGGATCTTGGCCGACACGTCGCCGGCGGCGAAGTCGGTGGTGGTGCCCAGGTTGAGCGTGGGCGGGTCGGCGTCGATGCCCAGCACGGCCGTGCCCTTGCCGGTGGCGGCCCAGGCACGCGGGCCCGTGGCCAGCCCGCCGGCCAGGGCGATGGCGCCCAGGCCGAGCTGGCGGCGGGTGAGGGAAGGAAGAAGGTCGGAGGGAGCCATGGTGTTGTGGATTCTGGGCAGGCCGGAAGGGCACTGTTTATAGCAAGTTCGAGGCCATTTTCCGGGCTGGCTGAGGGCTTCGTTCTGAGACGCCCGTTGCACGGCGGCGTGGACGTCCGCCCGCAGGCGCAGAATGCGCAGCTTTCGCTGACCGGTGCTCGCTGGCCGGCGACTGGCACGGCCACTGCAAGCCCCTTCGCATGATCGACGTTCCCATCCATCCCGGCATCGCCGCCCACCTCGACGACATGGTCGGCCTGCGCCGGCAGATCCATGCCCATCCCGAGTTGGGCTATGAGGAAGAGCAGACCAGCGCGCTGGTCGCCGAGCGCCTGGCGCGCTGGGGCTACACCGTGCACCGCGGCCTGGGCGGCACCGGCGTGGTGGGCACGCTGACCGTGGGCGCTGGCGGCAAGCGCCTGGGCCTGCGTGCCGACATGGATGCGCTGCCCATGACCGAGACCACCGGCCTGCCCTGGGCCAGCCGCCAGCCCGGCCGCATGCATGCCTGCGGCCACGACGGCCACACCGCCACGCTGCTGGCAGCGGCGCAGGTGCTGGCCGCGAGCCGGGCCTTCAGCGGCACGCTCAACCTCATCTTCCAGCCCGCCGAGGAAGGCCTGATGGGCGCCAAGCGGATGGTGGAAGAAGGGCTGTTCGAGCGCTTTCCCTGCGATGCCGTCTATGCGTACCACAACGAACCCGGCTTCCCGGCCGGGCGCTTCGGCTTCCTGCCCGGGCCGATCTACAGTTCGTCCGACACGGCCGTCATCACCATCGAAGGCAAGGGGGGCCATGGCGCCATGCCGCACACCACGGTGGACCCGGTGGTGGTGGCCGCGCACCTGATCCTCGCGCTGCAGACGCTGGTCTCGCGCGAGGTGGACCCGAACGACATGGCGGTGGTGACGGT
>NZ_LDSL01000130.1 GCF_001476815.1 Pseudacidovorax intermedius
CGTCGCCGGCCTGCAGCGCCGTCAGCTGCGCATGCATGGCCGCCACGCGGTCCGCGTCCACGGCGGCGCCGCCCTGCGTGGCGTCGATCTGGTCGCGCAGCACGTCGGCGGCCTGCAGCAGCACGTCCACCGCCTGCTGGTTCAGCGGGCGCTCGCCGCGGCGCATCTGGTCCAGCAGCGACTCCATGACGTGGGCCAGGCCGATCACGTCGTTCAGGCCGAAAGTGGCCGCGCCGCCCTTGATGGAATGCGCGGCGCGGAACACGGCGTTTAGCGCCTCGGCCCCGGGCGCCGCGATGTCGATCGACAGCAGCTCGCCTTCGAGCGCCGACAGGTGCTCGCGCGCCTCTTCGACGAAGAGGGCGACGAATTCGCTCAGGTCCAGGTCCATGGCAGTCGGGACGTGCGTCAGCGCGTCAGCGGGGGGTGTTGAGGAGCCGCTCCACCACCGACAGCAGCGTCTGCGGCTCGAAGGGCTTGACCATCCAGCCCGACAGGCCGGCGGCGCGGCCCAGGGCCTTCATCTCGGCGCTGGATTCGGTGGTGAGCATCAGGATCGGCATGCCGGCATGCTCCGGCTTGGCGCGCAGCTCGCGCGTGAGCGTCAGGCCGTCCATGTTGGGCATGTTCTGGTCGGTCAGCACCAGGTCCACCGTGGCGTCCTGGCTCAGCTGCTGGAGGGCGTCCTCGCCGTCGACGGCGGCGCGCACGCTGTAGCCGCCCAGGCGCAGGGTCACGGTCAGCATCTGGCGGATGGACGGCGAGTCGTCCACCGTCATGATGGTCTTGGTCATGGCTTGCATGGGTGGGGCGGCGTGGCTCAGAACGATTCCCAGCCTTCCTGCAGTGCACCGCCGCCGGCGGGCGCCAGGCGCGGCGTGCGCGGGGCGGCGCCTGCGCCGGCCATGTGCGCGTGCGAATGGGCATGCGAGACCATGGCCGGCTGCGCCTGCGCCACGTGCGCCCGGGCGGCCAGCATGTCGGGCGCGGGCATGGCATGGGCCGCGGCGGCGCTGTCGTTCGCGCTCAGGCGGAAGGTGGACACGCTGCGCACCAGCTGCTCGGCCTGGTCCTGCAGGCCGGCGGCGGCGGCCGACAGCTGCTCGACCATGGCGGCGTTCTGCTGCGTGGTCTGGTCCATCTGCGTCACGGCTTCGCTGACCTGGGCCACGCCCACGCTCTGCTCCTTGCTGGCGGTGGTGATCTCGTGGGTGATCTGCGAGACGCCCTGGATCGCGCTGACCACCTGCTCCATGGTCTGGCCGGCCTGGTCGACCAGCGCCGAGCCCTGGCGCACGCGCTGCACGCTGGCGGTGATCAGGTCCTTGATCTCCTTGGCGGCCTGCGACGAGCGCTGGGCCAGCTGGCGCACTTCGGCGGCCACCACGGCGAAACCGCGGCCCTGCTCGCCGGCACGCGCCGCCTCGACGGCGGCGTTGAGCGCCAGGATGTTGGTCTGGAAGGCGATGCCGTCGATCACGGCAATGATGTCCGAGATGCGCTTGGAGCTGTCGTCGATGGTGTGCATGGTCTCCACCACGCGCGCCACCAGCGCGCCGGCCGACTGGGCCACGCCCGTGGCCTGCTGGGCCAGGTCGTGCAGGCGGCGGGCATGCTCGGCGTTCTGGCTCACCGTGGTGTTGAGTTCCTCCATCGAGGCGGCGGTCTGCTGCAGGGCCGAGGCCTGCTGCTCGGTGCGCGAGGCCAGGTCGCCGCTGCCGGCGGCGATCTCGCGGCTGGTGACGGCCAGGCCGTCGGCATTGCGGCGCACCTCGCCCACCACCTCCACCAGGCGCAGGCGCATCTGCGACAGGCTGCCCAGCAGCTGGGCCATCTCGTCGCGGCCGGTGGCCTGCACCTCGCGCGTCAGGTCGCCGGTGGAGACCGCCTGGGCCACCATCGCCGCCTTGTGGGCCGGGCCGGTGATGGAGCGGGTGACGACCACCGCCGCCGCCGTGCCGATGCCCAGCGCCAGCAGGGCGCCGGCCACGATCAGCCACTTGCTCTGCGTCAGCAGGCCGACCAGTTCGCTGCGGCCGGTGGCGGCACTGCTGGTGATGACGCGCTGCACCTCGCCCACCGCCTCGGTGTAGCTGCCGCCCAGCGCCTGCAGGCGCTTTTCCTGCTCCTCGGGCAGGTCGCGGCCGGAAGCGCGCGCGGCCAGCATGTTGTTCAGGAAGGGCAGGAACTCGGCGCGGCGGGCCTCGGCCTTGTCCAGCGCCTGGCGCACCGCCGGGTCGTCGTTGATGCCCGACAGCGCCCGCACCGCCTGCGCCGCGCGCTCCTTGGCGCCGTTGATCTCGGCGACCACGTTGCGCTCGTAGTTGGGGTCGTTGGTGTGGATGAAGGCCTCGGCCAGCAGCACCTCGGTGTGGATCTCGTCGGCCCACTGGTTGGCGGCCTGCACGCGCGGCGTGACCACCTCCGCGCCGTAGTCCAGCGCGTCGCGCAGCTGGCCCATGCGCAGCAGCGAGACGACCGAGATCAGTGCCGTGATCAGCAGCACCAGGATGAAGGCGAGCCACAGCCGGCGGCCGGTGGAGAGATTGTTCAGGGACATGGCAGACCTGTTGTCAAGCATTCGATTCGGAGGGGGCGGCGGCCGTGCCGGGCCGGCCGGCGCGCAGGCGGCAGGCCAGCCGGCCCTGCTGCAGCGACAGGGCGGTGAGCCGCTGGCCCAGCGTGTCCTCGGACTGCAGGGCGACCAGGGTGCGCGTCACGCGGCCGTCGTCCAGCCCGGCGGGCGCCAGGGCCATCAGCGACATGAAGTCCTCCCGCAGCACGGACAGGGTGGCATCCAGGTCGGTGCGCAGCTGGGCCAGCTCGGCCGCGTTCGCCTGCAGTTGCGACGCCAGGCCGTCCGTGTCCAGGTCGGTCGGCGCCGGTTGCGTCATGCCACCGCCCAGAGCGAGAACATGCCGCTGCCGTAGCCCTCGATCTCCACCGAGAACAGGGCCTGCTTGGTGCCGGTGGCCAGCGGCGCCAGTTCGCCCGGCACGGCGGCCGGGTCGACGATGGCCTTGAGCAGCGCCACGCGGCCGTCCAGCGGCCGGGTGAACAGGCGCGAGATGACGTTGAGCACCTCGGCGAAGTTCTCGGCCAGGATCTCGTCCAGGCGGCCGGCGCGGATCGCATCCTGCGCCACCTCGGAGGGCATGATCGACAGGCAGGCGCCCAGGCATGCGGCCAGCGGCAGGTCGGCCGCGCAGGCGGCGATCACGCGGCCGTCGCCGCCGTGGTACAGGCCCGCGGCGACCGGCTTGATGGGGCTCTTGGGCGGCTTGGCGGCACAGCTCACCTCGCGGTGCACCAGCTTGTGCAGATGGCGTTCGATTTCGATGGCGGTGGGCAGCATGGCGTCTCCTCGGTTCTTCTTGTCAGTCGAGGATCGGGCCCAGGGCCTTCTCGAAGTCCTCGGGCGAGAAAGGCTTGCCGATCACGAACTTGGCGCCCAGGGCGGTCGCCTGCTGGCGCATCTCGCTGCTGACTTCCGTGGTCACGAAGCCGAAGGGCGTGTCGATTTCGGCCTCGCGCAGCTTCTGCAGGAACTCGATGCCGGTCATGTTGGGCATGTTCCAGTCCGAGATGATCAGGCCGAAGTGTTCGCTGGTGGCCAGCTCCAGGGCCTTGGCGCCATCGGGCGCCTCCATCGTCTCGTGGCCGCGGAATCCGGCCTGGCGGATGGCGTGGGCCACCACCATGCGCATGGCCCGGCTGTCGTCTGCGATGAGTATCTTCATGTGCACCCCTGTCGCCGCATGCGGCGGTCTTGGTATGTCGTTGAACAAGCGGGCCTTCGGCACCGCGCCGGCCCCGGTCGGGCGGCGGCGGCCTCCCCGGCTGGCGAAACACTGCTTACATTTCGTTAAGCCTTATTTCGTCGGATCGGCGCGTTTCTGAAGCGCTATTTGCGACGGGGTTGTAACGGGCGCGGGCCGGGCGACGCGGGTCGACCGGGGGTGTGCATACCTTCGACTTAAAGCGCGCTACCGCAGGCGCGGGGCGGGCCGGTGCGCGGCCAGCTCAGAGCCGCAGGGCCTGGGCGTAGCCCGTCATCTCCAGGTAGCCGGCGCCCAGCCGCCGTCCCTGGGCGTCGCGCAGTTCGCTCAGGCCTTCCCAGTAGATGGCGCCGGTGGAACCGCGGCTGTCCAGCTCCTGGTCGTCGAGCAGGCTGGCGACCTCGAAGCGGCCCGCGGGCGTCTCCACCGTCCAGGCGACGGGATAGGTGGCGCGGGAGGCCGGGCTGGTCCAGCGGCGCCGCGGCGTGAAGCGAACGGTGTCGGCGCCGAAGGCCTGCACCGGCGCATCGCCCGCCGCGCGCCAGGAGCCGCCGGCCCACAGCGCGCTGCCGTCCGCGCGGCGCAGGCGGAAGGCGGTGAGGGCCGCGCCGTCGTCCAGGTTCATGCCGATCCAGTCCCAGCCGACGGCCTCGGGATGCATCAGGGCCTCGCTCCATTCGTGGTCCAGCCAGGCGCGGCCGCGCACGGGGCGCGGCGGCTGGCCGGCGACGGCGATGCGGCCCTGCACCGCCAGCTGCGGCTGGCTGTAGTAGTAGCTGGCCTGGCTGGCATCGGGCCCCTTGCGCGACAGGCCGGCCTGGCCCTGCAGCAGCGGCGGCTGGGTGGGTGCGAGCCGCAGCGAGAGCCCGAAGTCGGCGCCCGGCGCCTCGGCCGCGTAGGCGCCGCTGGCCGCATCGCGGCGCAGGGACCAGTCGCGCAGCCGCACCCGCGCGTCGTCCTCGGCCGCCTCGGCGATGCCGAAGCCGGCGCGGGCGATGCGCTGGTCGTGGTGCAGCCGGCCGGCCCGCAGGTCGCTCAGGGCGGCATGCGCAAAGATGAGTTGCCTGGCGGCGAAGGCCGAGCGCAGGGCCTGGGTGCCGTCCACCCGCGAGCGGAAAAAGGTGAGCTGGAAGCCGAAGACGGCGCCATCCTCGGCCTCGAGCCGGCCGGTGGCGTACCACCATTCGGTGCGCAGTTCGGGGTGGCTGCCGTGGTCGCGCGGGAACCGGAGCGTGCGCGGCGCCAGCGCCAGGGCCGGCAGCGCAGGCAACAGGCCGGCCGCCAGGGCGCCGAGCAGCCGCCGGCGGCGCAGCGGCGGCGCGGCAAGGGCGAAGTGCGGCAAGAGGGCGGGCGGCATCGGCGCATGATCGCCGATGGCGCATGCCCCCTTCGTTCAGCCGTTCAACGCCGCCTCGATGCCGCGCACCGCCTCGGCGCAATCGCCGAAGCGCTCGTCCACCCAGCGCGCGTCGTGGTACGTGCCCAGGTAGCGCTCGCCCGCGTCGCACAGCAGCGACAGCACCGAGCCGCGCCGGCCCTGCTCGCGCATCTCGTGCGCCAGCGCCAGCATGCCGACGAAGTTGGTGCCGGTCGACGGGCCCACCTTGCGGCCGAGCAGGGTCGACAGCACCCGCATGCCGGCGATGGAGGCCACGTCCGGCATCGGGATCATGCGGTCGACCACGCTGGGAATGAAGCTGGGCTCCACGCGCGGGCGGCCGATGCCTTCGATGCGCGAGCCATCGCCCTCGCAGTCCCAGTCGCCGGTGGCGTGGAATTCGGCGAAGGCCGAGCCTTCCGGGTCCACCACCGCCAGTTGCGTCGGATGGCCGCGGAAGCGCAGGTAGCGGCCGATGGTGGCGCTGGTGCCGCCCGTGCCGGCGCCCACCACGATCCAGGCCGGCACCGGATGCCGTTCCTCGCCCATCTGCTGGAACATGCTCTCGGCGATGTTGTTGTTGCCGCGCCAGTCGGTCGCCCGCTCGGCGTAGGTGAACTGGTCCATGTAGTGGCCGCCGCATTCGCGGGCCAGGTCTTCCGCTTCCTCGTAAACCTCCCAGGCATGGTCCACGAAATGGCAGCGCCCGCCGTAGAAGGCGATCTGCGCCACCTTCTCGGCCGAGGTGCTGCGCGGCATCACGGCCACGAAGGGCAGGCCCAGCAGGCGGGCGAAGTAGGCCTCGCTCACGGCGGTGGAGCCGCTGGAGGCCTCGATGATGGTCGTGCCCTCGCGCACCCAGCCGTTGACCAGCGCATGCAGGAACAGCGAGCGCGCCAGCCGGTGCTTGAGGCTGCCGGTCGGGTGGGTCGATTCGTCCTTGAGGTAGAGGTCGATGCCCGCGCATTCGAAGGCGGGCAGCGGCAGCGGGATCAGGTGGGTGTCGGCGCTGCGCTGGTAGTCGGCCTCGATGCGGCGCATGGCGCCCTGCAGCCAGCCGCGGCCGGTGTCGTCGTCGGTGAAATGACTCATTTACTTGGGGGCGGGGCGGCAGAAGGCCTGGAAGCCTTCGAGCGTGTTGGGGAAGCCCTTCTCGCGTGCCAGCTCCCAAGGCCGCACGCAGCGCCTGGCGCTGTCGCACCAGATGTAGCCGGTGGAGGGCTTGCAGCTGGCCGGCCCCTCGGTGGCCAGCGGGTCGCCGTCGTTGCCGACGATGCGCGGCGGGGGCGGCGCCAGCGGCACCGGGGCCACGGGCGGCGGGCCTTCCTCGGGCGCGGCGCAGGCGGCGAGATTCGCCGCGAGGACGGCCATGGCGGCCAGGGCCAGAACGCGGGTGGGCGCGTGCATGGGCTCAGTCCACTTCGGCGACGAGTTCGATCTCGACGCAGGCGCCCATGGGGATCTGCGCCACGCCGAAGGCGCTGCGGGCATGGGCGCCGCGCTCGCCGAAGACCTCGGCGAACAGCTCGCTGGCGCCGTTGGTCACCAGGTGCTGCTCGGTGAAGGTGGGGGCGGAATTGACCAGGCTCATCACCTTGACGATGCGGCGCACGCGCTCCAGGTCGCCCAGGGCGGCCTGGAGGGTGCCCAGCAGGTCGATGGCGACGGCGCGCGCGGCCTGCTTGCCTTCGTCGGTGCCCAGGTTCACGCCCAGCTGGCCGACCCAGACCTTGCCGTCCTTCTTGGCGATGTGGCCGGACAGGAACACCAGGTTGCCGGTGCGCACGAAGGGCACGTAGGCGGCGGCGGGCACGGCCACGGGCGGCAGTTCGATGCCGAGTTGCTGGAGCTTGGCTTGGATGGACATGGAAGGCTTTCCGAAGTCGTTCGTGAGAGGGTGAAAAGAAGCGGCGGCGCGGGGCGCGCCGCCGGCAGCCGCCGGAGGGCGGCGGCGGATCAGCGATTGTCCGGCATGGCGCCGGAGCGGCCCGGGCCGGGCACCGGCGCGCCGTCGGCCGGCACCAGGGCCGGTGCCAGGCGCTCGCGCTGCGCGGCGGGCAGCTCGTCGAAGGGCTGGACGGTGACGCCCACGTCCAGCACGTGGCGCGCGCCGCCGTGCAGCACGCCGCGCATCGGCGACACGTCGGCGAAGTCGCGGCCCATGGCCAGCACGACATAGTCCTCGCCCGGCTGGCGGCCGTTGGTGGGGTCGAAGCCCACCCATTCGCCGACCCCGGCGGCCGGCACGCCGGCCTCGTCGCCCGGGCCGGGCAGGTAGACCTCGACCCAGGCGTGCGAGGCATCGGCGCCCACCAGCCGCGGCTGGCCGGGCGGCGGCTGCGTCAGCAGGTAGCCGCTGACGTAGCGCGCCGGCAGGCCCAGGGCGCGGCAGCAGGCAATCATGATGTGGGCGAAGTCCTGGCACACGCCGCGGCGTTGCGCCAGCGCGGTGACGGCGGGCGTGCTGATCTCGGTGCTGCCGCTGTCGTAGTCGAAGTCGCGGTAGATGCGCAGCGTCAGGTCCATGGCCGCCTCGAACAGCGGCCGGCCGGCGCCGAAGCTGGTGCGGGCATAGGCGACGAAGTCGTCGTGCTGCGGCACGTGGCGCGAGGGGAAGACGAAGTCGGAGGCCGGGTCGTCGTGCCGGCCGGCGCGGTAGCGGAAGCGCTCGCGCACCGGCTCCCAGGCGATGGCCGCCAGCGCCGCGGCGGGCGCGTCGGGCACGGCGGTGCGCACCAGGCTGCGGGCCGTCACCACCAGCTGTTCGTGCGTGGATTCGAAAGCGAAGAAGGTGCGGCGGTTGCCGTACAGGTCGTCCGACTCGCGTCGGTGCGCGGGCTCGGGCGAGATGGCGAGCCGGTGGTCCAGCACCGCCTGCCAGGGCAGCTCGCGCGGGCGCAGGTGGGCCAGATGCTGGGCGGTCTGCACCGCCGGCGCGTAGTCGTAGCAGGTTTCGTGGGTGACGTGCAGCAGCATGGGGCGTGCTGGCCTCTCAGACGCCGACGGACCGCACGGTCTCGAAGGTGAGGGTGAAGTAGCGCACGCCGATGGCGTCGGACACGTGGTAGGCGGCGCTGGCGCAGCGGTTGAGCGTCTGCATCAGGGCGGCATAGCGGCCGTCCTCGCCGGGCGCGCACAGCGTCTCCAGCGACCAGTGGTCCGGATCGGGCAGCTCGTGCGAGAGCGCCGTGAGGCGGTCGGGCGCGCTGCCGGCCAGCTTGGCGATGCGCTTGCGCAGCGTGTGCGCCACCCAGGCCAGCGAGCGCGGGTTGTCGCCGTCGAGCACCAGCAGGTCCACCAGCGAGGCCACGTCGCGCCGCTGCTGGTAGCGGGCATGGAAGGTGATGGTGCTGTCGAACAGGCCGACCACGGCCTCGAAGCCGCTGGCCTCGTGCACGCTGCCGTGCTCGAAGCCGGCCGCCAGCGCATTGGCCAGGAAGGACAGGCGCTCGATGTGGCGGCCGATGGACAGCAGCCGCCAGGCGTCGTCGCGCGTCATGCGGTCGGTCTGCGCGCCGGTGATGGCGCTGAGCATCGCGCTGGTGGCCTCCAGCGTGCGCAGCATGGCGCCGACGGCATAGCGGCCCTCGCCGCTCTCGCCTGCCTGCTCCTGGCTGCGGCGCACGAGGTCGGCCTCGGCGCGCACGATGTGGTTCCAGTGCTCCTGCGACAGCCGCTCGCGCACGGCCTGGGCCGCCTCGCGCAGGCAGCGCAGGTTGAAGCCCACGCTGCGCCCGTTCTGCGTGTCGCCGAGCTGGGCGATGAGCGCGCGCTCGAACAGGCGCCGGCTGTGGGCCGCGCGCGCGCCTTCCTGCGGACGCGCGAGGCCGGGCACCTCGCGCGGCACCAGCGAATTGCGCAGCGCCATCTCGTGCAGCCAGGCCACCAGCGGACGGGAGAACTGGTCCTCGCCGCTGAGGTTCTCGAGCGTCAGGCGCGCCAGGCGCAGCGTGTTCTCGGCCCGCTCGGTGTAGCGGCCCAGCCAGTACATGTTCTCGGCCGCGCGGCTGGTGACGGGCGCGCGGTGGCGCTGCAGCGAGGCCGGCGTGGCCTGCGGCGCCAGGCGGGTGCTGCGATCCACCTCGCCCGGGGTCTGCACCCACACGTCGGCGCTGCTGCCGCCACGCTGCATGGAGGCGATCTGCGCATCGGGCCCCGCCAGCCGCGCCAGGCCGCCGGGCAGCACGCGCCAGCTCTGCGGCCCGTCGTTGACGGCGAACACGCGCAGCAGCACGGCCTTGGGCGCGATGCGGCCGGGGCCGAGTTCCTGCGACCAGGTGGGCATCTGCGCCAGCGGCAGGTAGCTCTGCACGGTATGGGCATCGCTCTGGCGCAGGATGCGGCCGGCCCATTCGTCGAGCGCGCGGCGGTCCAGCCGGGTGCCGAGCACGGCCTCGAAGCTGGGATGGATGTCCGAGCCCGTGTAGGTAGGCTTGATGGCGCATTCGCCCAGCCGGGGCAGCGCGGCCTCCATGGCGGCGCGCTCGCCGCACCACCAGGTGGGCAGGGCGGGCAGGGCCAGTTCCTCGCCGATCAGCCGGCAGGCCAGGGCCGGCAGAAAGCCCAGCAGCGCCGGCGATTCGAGGAAGGCCGAGCCCGGCATGTTGGCCACCAGCAGGTTGCCCGCGCGGATCACCTGCAGCAGGCCGGGCACGCCCAGGGTGGAGTCGGGCCGCAGCTCCAGCGGGTCGAGGAAGGGATCGTCCAGCCGCTTGATGAGCCCGTGCACCGGCCGCAGGCCCTGCAGCGTCTTGAGGTACAGGCGCTCGTCGCGCACGGTGAGGTCGTTGCCCTCGACCAGCGTCACGCCCAGGTAGCGCGCCAGGTAGGCATGCTCGAAGTAGGTCTCGTTGTAGGGGCCGGGCGTGAGCAGCGCGATGTGCGGCGGCGCGCCGGCCGGGCACATGCGCTGCAGGCCTTCCATCATGGCGGTGTAGGTGGCGGCCAGGCGCTGCACCTGCAGCGACTCGAAGGCCTGCGGGAACTGGCGCGACACGGCCAGCCGGTTCTCCAGCAGGTAGCCCAGGCCCGAGGGCGCCTGGGTGCGCTGGGAGACCACCCACCAGTTGCCGTCCGGCCCGCGCGCCAGGTCGAAGGCGGCGATGCGCAGCCAGGTGTCGCCGGGCGGCTGCACGCCGTGCATCTGGCGCAGGTAGCCGGGATGGCCACGCACCAGGGCGGCGGGCAGCAGGCCCTCGCGCAGCAGCGCCTGCGGGCCGTAGACGTCGGCCATCACGCGGTCGAGGATGCGCACGCGCTGCAGCACGCCGGTCTCGATCTGCGCCCAGCTGGCGGGCGGCACGATCAGCGGGAACAGGTCCAGCGACCAGGGCCGCTGCTGGCCGTCGGCGTCGGCATAGACGTTGTAGGTGACGCCGTTGTCGCGGATCTGCCGCTCCAGGCTCAGGGCGCGGCGAGGCAGGTCGGCGAAGCCCTCGGGGCCCAGTTCCTCGAAGAACTGCGTCCAGGCGGGCGTGAGCGGGCCGGCGGGTGCCGCGGCGGGCGCGGGTCCTTCATCGATATCGGGCGCGGGCAGGCTGGCGTCGGCCAGCACCGGCGCGGCGGGCGCAGCCGGGGCCGCCGGCGCCACGGCCGGGCTGGCGAGGCCGCGCAGCTCGTCGAAATGGCCAGGCTGCGCCGACGGCGCCAGGGCGGCGGCGAAGGCGGCCGGCGATTCCGCGGCCTGGGCGTCGAAGAGGGAGTCGTTCAGCGGGTCCACAGCCGGCGGATTGTCACATCGGATTCATGGCCATCCGGCAGAGGCCCGAAGACCCGGCGCCGACCGTGAACGATTGCACAACCCGCGCGGCCGGCGGGCGACCTGTGCCGTGCCCTGGCCGCTGCACCTGGCACCGGTGGCGCCCGGGCGCGGCCAGTGGCTTCACCGCCGCAGGTCCAGCGTGAACGGGAACTCGCGGCTGCCCACCACCTCGATGTTGGCCGGCGGCGTGCGCAGCACGCCGGGCGTGTGGCCCATGCGCGAGAAGCGCGCCAGGCGCCGGCTCTCGGCCTCGTAGGCGTTGACCGGGAAGGTGGTGTAGTTGCGTCCGCCCGGGTGGGCGACGTGGTACTGGCAGCCGCCCAGCGAGCGCTTCATCCAGGTGTCGACGATGTCGAAGGTGAGCGGCGCGTGCGGATGGATGGTCGGGTGCAGCGACGACGGCGGATTCCAGGCCTTGTAGCGCACGCCCGCCACGTACTCGCCGGCCACGCCGGTGGGCTGCAGCGGCAGCACCTTGCCGTTGACGGTGACGGCATAGCGGCTCTGGTTGAGGCCGGTGACACGCACCTCGACCCGCTCCAGCGAAGAATCCACGTAGCGCACCGTGCCGCCGATGGCGCCCTGCTCGCCCATCACGTGCCAGGGCTCCAGCGCATTGCGCAGCGACAGCTCGACGCCCATGGCCTGCACCTCGCCCACGAGCGGGAAGCGGAACTCGAAATGCGGCGCGAACCATTCCGCCTCGAAGGCGAAGCCGGCCTGGCGCATCTCGGCGATCACGTCGTCGAAATCCATCTTCACGAAGGTGGGCAGCAGGAAGCGGTCGTGCAGCTCGGTGCCCCAACGGGTGGCCGGCGCCTGGTAGGGCGTGTCCCAGAAGCGGGCGATGAGCGCGCGCAGCAGCAGCTGCTGCACGATGCTCATGCGGGCATGGGGCGGCATCTCGAAGGCGCGCAGCTCCAGCAGGCCCAGGCGGCCGGTGGGACCGTCGGGCGAGTAGAGCTTGTCGATGCAGAACTCGCTGCGGTGCGTGTTGCCGGTGACGTCGATCAGGATGTTGCGCAGCGTGCGGTCCACCAGCCACGGCGGCATGCCCTGGCCGTAGAGCTCGCGGTTGCGCACGATCTCCTTGATGGCGATCTCCAGCTCGTAGAGCTGGTCGTTGCGGGCCTCGTCCACGCGCGGCGCCTGGCTGGTCGGGCCGATGAACATGCCCGAGAACAGGTACGACAGCGAGGGATGGTTGTGCCAGTACAGCACCAGGCTGGCCAGCAGCTCGGGCCGGCGCAGGAAGGGGCTGTCGGCCGGCGTGGCGCCGCCCAGCACGAAGTGGTTGCCGCCGCCGGTGCCGGTGTGGCGGCCGTCGGTCATGAACTTCTCGGCCGTCAGGCGCGTCTGGAAGGCCGCGTCGTAGAGGAACTCGGTGTGCTGGACCAGCTCGCCCCAGTTGTGCGCGGGGTGGATGTTGACCTCGATCACGCCCGGGTCGGGCGTCACCTGCAGCAGCTTGAGGCGGGCGTCGCGCGGCGGCGGGTAGCCTTCCAGCACGATCTGCATGCCCAGCTCCTCGGCTGTGGACTCGACGGCCGCGAGCAGGTCGAGGTAGTCCTCCAGGAAGGCCAGCGGCGGCATGAAGACGTAGAGCACGCCCGAGGCATTGCCGACCTTCTCGGCGGCCGGGCCGTTGGCGCGGCGCGGGTCGCGCGCTTCCACGCACAGCGCGGTGCGGGTGATCCAGTGGGCGGATTCGCCGCGCGAGGGGAAGCGCACGTTGGCGCCGTCCGCCACATGGCGGGCGCTGCCGTCGCCGGGGGCCACGTCGTCGCCGGTCGTGCCGGCCGCGCCCGGTGGCTGCAGACGCACGGTGGCCGACGCAGCGCTGGGCATGGCCTGGCCGTAGGGGACGTCACCCGTGCCCACGCCCTGGCCCCAGGCGGCCGCATAGCGGGCGCGCAGGTCGGCGGCGGCGGGCAGGGCATCCTGCGGGCCGTGGGGGTCGCGGTCGATCAGGAAGGGGTACTGGCCCTTGGCCACCCAGGGCTGCGAATCCAGCGGCAGGCGGTAGCCCATGGGCGAGTCGCCGGGCACGAGGTACAGGCGGTCGTCGCGCATGAACCAGGGGCCGGTCTTCCAGCCGGCGCCGGCCAGCTGAGGATTGCCGCTGGCGTTGGACGAGGGCTCCAGCGGCAGCACGTAGCCGATCACGGCGTCGAGCTTCTGCGTGAACACGCGGCGCAGGCGGGCGCGCTCCAGTTCGTCGTCCAGCTTGGACTCGAAGGGGTCGACGTTGACCGGCAGGCGGCGCTCGCGCCAGAGGTAGTAGTAGACGTCTTCGTAGCCCGGCTGGATGAAGCGCTCGGACAGGCCGAGCTTGCCGGCCAGGGTGCGGGTGAAGCGGTCGGCGTCGGCGCTGGTGTAGCTGGCGGGCTGGCGCTCGTCGGCGAACAGGGCCGGGTTGTGCCAGATCGGCTGGCCGTCGGCGCGCCAGAAGATCGACAGCGCCCAGCGCGGCAACTGCTCGCCCGGGTACCACTTGCCCTGGCCGAAGTGCAGGAAGCCGCCCTCGCCGTATTCGGCACGCAGGCGGTCGACCAGCTCGGTGGCGTAGCCGCGCTTGGTGGGGCCGAGCGCGTCGGTGTTCCATTCGGCGGCGTCGCGGTCGCTGTTGGCCACGTAGGTGGGCTCGCCGCCCATGGTCAGGCGCACGTCGCCGGCGGCCAGGCGGGCATCGACCGCGTCGCCCAGGGCCAGGACGTCGGCCCACTGGTCGTCGGTGTAGGGCTTGGTGACGCGCGGCGATTCGTAGATGCGGCTGACCACCATCTCGTGGTCGAACTCGACCTCGGCCTCGTCGACCAGGCCCTCGATGGGCGCGGCACTCGACGGGCTGGGCGTGCAGGCCAGCGGGATGTGGCCCTCGCCGGCCAGCAGGCCCGAGGTGGCGTCCAGGCCGATCCAGCCGGCGCCGGGCAGGTAGACCTCGCACCAGGCATGCAGGTCGGTGAAGTCGACCTCGGTGCCGCTCGGACCGTCGAGCGACTTGACGTCGGGCGTGAGCTGGATCAGGTAGCCCGACACGAAGCGCGCCGCCAGGCCCAGGTGGCGCATCAGCTGCACCAGCAGCCAGCCGGAGTCGCGGCAGGAGCCGCTGGCCTTCTCGAGCGTCTCCTCGGGCGTCTGCACGCCCGGTTCCATGCGGATCAGGTACTTGACGTCCTGCTGCACCTGCTGGTTGAGCTGGACCAGGAAGTCGATGGTGCGCTGCTCGCGGCGGTCGACCTTTTCGAGGTAGGCCGCCACCAGCGGCGTGACCGGCTCGGTCACGAGGTAGGGCGCCAGCTCCTCCGCCTGGGCCGGCGTGTACTTGAAGGGAACCGTCTCCGCGTGCGGTTCGAGGAAGAAGTCGAAGGGGTTGTAGACCGCCATCTCGACCACGAGGTCCACCGTCACGGTGAACTCGGTGGTCTTCTTGGGAAAGACCAGCCGCGCCTGGTAGTTGGCGAACGGGTCCTGCTGCCAGTTGACGAAATGCTCGGCCGGCTCGACGCGCAGCGAATACGAGATCACGTTGCTGCGGCAGTGCGGCGCGGGGCGCAGCCGCACGACCTGCGGGCCCAGCTGGACGGGCCGGTCGTACTTGTAGCGTGTGACGTGATGGAGGGCGGCGTGGATCGACATGTGGCTCGGTGGTTTGGGCTTATTCTGGTGACGGCGCGCGTTCAGCGATGACGGGCCCGGGGGCGCATGCTAGCCGAGAAGGAAGCAAGGACTGCGCCATCGGCCGCCCCTTCGGCTGCGCCATTCAGGGGGAAACAACAGCTTGAACACAGGCGAGACGAGGGCGCCGGACGCAGCATGCCCGCGCGTCGTGACGAGGGCATGGCGCGGCGCCGGCTGGGGTGGCGTGCTGGCCGCGCTGGCCGGCTCGGTGGCCGGCGTGGCGCTGCAGCTGCAGCAGGCGGCGCTGTGGCCGGCGGGCATCTACGCGGCCAGCCTGATCGCGGGCCTGCTGCTCTGGCCGTGCGCAGGACTGGCCGCGGGCCGCCACCGGATGCCGGGCCTCGTGCTGGCCATGCTGGTCGGCCTGCTGCTCGGCGCCGGCCAGACCGGCGCGCGGGCCGGTCTGCGGGCGCACGACGCGCTGGCACCGGCGCTGGAAGGCCGCGAGATCGTCGTCGAAGGCCGCATCGACCGCATGCCCCAGCACCGCGACGGCGGCCTGCGCTTCGCCTTCGACCTGGACGGCGCCGCCGGCCTGCCGGGCCGGGCGATGCTGTTCTGGCCCGAGGCCGTGCCCGCTGCCGAAGCGCCGCACGCCGGCGAGCGCTGGCGCCTGGCGGTGCGCCTGCGGGCGCCGCACGGCAACCTCAATCCCCACGGCTTCGACTACGAGCTGTGGCTGTACGAACAGGACATCCAGGCCACCGGCACCGTGCGTGCCTCGCCCGCGCCCGAGCGACTGGCCCGACCCGACTTCTGGGCGCTGCCGCTGGAACGCGCCAGCGAATGGGTGCGCGACCGCATCCTGGCCCGCACCGACGGCAGCAGCGCCGGCCGTGTCGTGGCCGCCCTGGTGACCGGCGACCAGTCCGCCATCGCCCCCGCCGACTGGGAGGTGTTCCGCGCCACCGGCGTGGCCCACCTGATGAGCATCTCGGGCCTGCACGTGACCATGTTCGCGTGGCTGGCCGCCGCCGTCGTCGGCCGGCTCTGGCGGCTGAGCCCGCGGCTGATGCTGCGCTGGCCGGCCCCCCATGCCGGCCTGGTCGGCGGGCTGCTGCTGGCGGCGCTCTATGCCGGCTTCAGCGGCTGGGGACTGCCCTCGCAGCGCACCGTGTGGATGCTGGCGGTGGCCGTGTTGCTGCGGCTGTCGGCGCGGCGCTGGCCGTGGCCGGTCGCCTGGCTGGTGGTGCTGGCGCTGGTGGTGGCGCTCGACCCGTGGGGGCTGCTGCAGGCGGGCTTCTGGCTGAGCTTCGTGGCCGTCGCGGCGCTGTTCGCCACCGACGCCGGCCCGCTCGCCGGTGCCGCGGCCAGCAAGCGCGGCGGGGCCGTGCGGCGACTGCTGCGGGAGCAGATGGTGGTCACGCTGGCGCTGGCACCGCTCGGGCTGCTGCTGTTCCAGCAGGTCTCGCTGGTGGGGCTGGCGGCCAACCTGCTGGCCATTCCGGTCGTCACGCTGGTCGTCACGCCGCTGGGCATGCTCGGCATCGTGCTGCCGCCGGCCTGGGACGCCGCGGCCTTCGTGGTGGAGGCGCTGCGCGGTGGGCTGGCCTGGGCGGCACAGATGCCCGGTGCCACCTTCAGCGCCGCCGCACCGCCGCTGTGGGCGGCAGCAGCAGGCGTGGCCGGCGGCGCGCTGATGGCCGCGCCCGGGCCGCTGGCCTGGCGGCTGATGGGCCTGCCGCTGCTGCTGCCGGTGCTGCTGTGGCGGGCCGAGCCGGTGGCGGCGGGCGAGTTCGAGGTGCTGGCCGCCGACGTGGGGCAGGGCGGCGCGGTGATCGTGCGCACCGCCGGCCATGTGCTGCTCTTCGATGCCGGCCCGCGCTACGGCGCACGCGCGGACGCCGGCACGCGCGTGCTGGTGCCGCTGCTGCGGGCACAGGGCCTGCGGCTCGACCGCCTGCTGCTCAGCCACCGCGATGCCGACCACACCGGCGGCGCCGCCGCCGTGCGCGCCGCCCATCCGGCCGTGGGCGAGGCCGGGCCGCCCTGCGCGCGCGGCCTTCGCTGGCAGTGGGACGGCGTGGACTTCGAGGTGCTGCATCCCGCGCCGGAGGACGCCCGGCCCCTCGCCCCGCACAACGCCACCTCCTGCGTGCTGCGCATCGGCAACGGCCGGGCGAGCGCGCTGCTGACCGGCGACATCGAGCAGCCGCAGGAACTGCAACTCGTTGCTGACCACGGCGAAGCGCTGCGGGCCGACCTGCTGCTGGTGGCCCACCACGGCAGCCGCAGTTCGTCCGCCGAGCCCTGGCTGCGCGCGGTGCGGCCCGCCGTGGCCGTGGCGCAGAACGGCTGGCGCAATCCCTTCGGCCATCCGGCGCCGGAGGTGCGCGCGCGCTTCCGCCGGCTCGGCATTCCGCTGCACGAGTCGGCGGTCTGCGGTGCCGCGCAGTGGCGCAGCCGTGCGCCCGCCGCCCTGGTGTGCGAGCGGCAGGCCGCGGCGCGCTACTGGCACCACCGCCCGTCGCCGCCGGCCGGTGAGGAATGAAAACTTTTGCTTGCGATGGGCCCGGAAGATGGCCTTGAACTTGCTAAGCTATGGCTCAAGGAGATTGGTCGTTCCATGCACAAGTTCGATGAAATGTATGAGCGGCTCCCCTACGAAGGGGCCGCGATCCGACAGCACTACCAGCGATACGACCAATGGCTCGCGAAGCAACCTCCCGAGGTGATGCGTTCGCGCCGTGAAGAGGCGGAAATGATCTTCCGCCGGGTCGGCATCACCTTTGCCGTGTACGGCGCCAAGGACGAGGACGGCTCGGGCACCGAGCGCCTGATTCCCTTCGACCTGCTGCCGCGCATCATCCCGGCCGACGAATGGGCGTCGATGGAGAAGGGGCTGGTGCAGCGCGTCACGGCGCTCAACCGCTTCATCCACGACATCTACCACGACCAGGAGATCGTCAAGGCCGGCATCGTCCCGGCCGAGCAGATCCAGGGCAACGCCCAGTTCCGCCCCGAGATGATGGGCGTGACGGTGCCCAACGACATCTACTCCAACATCGCCGGCATCGACATCGTCCGCGCGCCCGACAGCGCCGGCAAGGGCGAGTACTACGTGCTCGAGGACAACCTGCGCGTGCCCAGTGGCGTGAGCTACATGCTCGAGAACCGCAAGATGATGATGCGGCTCTTTCCCGAGCTGTTTGCGCAGAACCGCGTGGCGCCGGTGGCCCACTATCCCGACCTGCTGCTCGAGACGCTGCGCGCCAGTGCGCCGCCGGCCACCGCCGAGCCCACGGTGGTGGTGCTCACGCCCGGCATGTACAACAGCGCCTACTTCGAGCATGCCTTCCTGGCCCAGCAGATGGGCGTGGAACTGGTCGAGGGCCAGGACCTGTTCGTCAAGGACGACTTCGTCTACATGCGCACCACGCGCGGCCCGAAGCGGGTCGACGTCATCTACCGCCGGGTGGACGACGACTTCCTGGATCCCGAGGTCTTCCGCCCCAATTCAACGCTCGGCTGCGCCGGCCTGATGCGCGCCTACAAGGCCGGCAATGTGGTCATCTGCAATGCCGTGGGCACGGGCATCGCGGACGACAAGTCCATCTATCCCTACGTGCCGAAGATGGTGGAGTTCTACCTCGGCGAGAAGCCCATCCTCAAGAACGTGCCCACCTGGATGTGCCGCAACAAGGACGACCTGGACTACGTGCTCGCGCACATGGAAGACCTGGTCGTCAAGGAAGTGCACGGCGCCGGCGGCTACGGCATGCTGATCGGCCCGGCCTCCACCAAGGCCGAGATCGACGAGTTCCGCGAGGTGGTGCGCGCCAAGCCCGACGGCTACATCGCGCAGCCCACGCTGAGCCTGTCGTCCTCGCCCACCTTCGTGGACGCCGGCATCGCGCCGCGCCACATCGACCTGCGGCCCTTCGTGCTGTCGGCCAAGGAGGTGCAGATGGTGCCCGGCGGCCTGACGCGCGTGGCGCTCAAGGAAGGCTCGCTGGTCGTCAACTCCTCGCAGGGCGGCGGCACCAAGGACACCTGGGTGCTGGAGTCCGACCGCCGCTTCGCCGGCAAGAACGGCCAGAGCCAGTCGCAGACGCAGACCGGCCAGTCGCAGACGCAATCGCAGTCGCAGACGTCCTCGACGAACTCGGCCCCCACGGCCTGAGGCAGCACCACCCGATTCCAGAAAGACAAGACCCATGCTGTCCCGTACCGCCGACCACCTCTACTGGATGTCGCGCTACACCGAGCGGGCCGAGAACACGGCGCGCATGCTCGACGTCAACTACCAGACCTCCCTGCTGCCCCAGTCGGCCGAAGTGGCCCAGCTGGGCTGGCAGGGCGTGCTGTCCATCAGCGAACTGCGGCCCGCCTACTTCCAGAAGCACGACGCCATCACGCCCGAGGGCGTCATGGAGTTCATGGTGAAGGACGAGAGCAATCCGTCCTCCATCGTGTCCTGCCTCAAGGCTGCGCGCGAGAACGCCCGCGCCGTGCGCGGCGCGCTGACCACCGAGTCGTGGGAAACGCAGAACACCACCTGGCTGGACGTGGTGCGCATGCTGCGCCAGGGCGAGTTCGAACGCGACCCGGGCCAGTTCTTCGAATGGGTGAAGTTCCGCTCGCACCTGTCGCGCGGCGTCACGCAGGGCACCATGCTGCAGGACGAGGCCTACCACTTCCTGCGCCTGGGCACCTTCCTCGAACGTGCCGACAACACGGCCCGGCTGGTGGACGTGAAGTTCCACGCCATGAACAGCGAGTTCTTCGGCGGCGGCACCGAGGAACACCAGGAGTACGACTTCTACCACTGGAGCGCCATCCTGCGCAGCGTCTCCGCCTTCGAGGTCTACCGCAAGGTCTACCGCAACGTGATCAAGCCGGAGCGCGTGGCTGAGTTGCTGATCCTGCGCGCAGACATGCCGCGCTCGCTGCACGCCAGCCTGGTCGAGGTGGTCAACAACCTGAGCAAGGTGGCCAACGACCAGAGCGCCGAGACCCTGCGCCGCGCCGGCAAGCTGCTGGCCGAGCTGCAGTACGGCCGCGTGGACGAGATCCTCGCCACCGGGCTGCATGCGTACCTGACGCAGTTCCTGGACCGCATCAACGAATTGGGGATGCGCGTGAGCCAGGACTTTTTGGTGCCGACGAACTGAAAGTCACGCCGACGCCGACGCCGACGCCGACGCCGATGCCGATCGCAGGCCGTTGGCCCGTTCGCCCTGAGCCTGCCGAAGGGCTTGCGTCCCGGCTTCGACGGGCTCAGCCCGAACGGTCTTGGATCAACTGATTTGCGTCGCTCCCTGGCGCGCCGATTCGAGGCGTTCGCTCAATCCGCCGTCGCCTGCCGCACGGCGTGTTCCCAACGTTGCATCGCCGCTTCGGCCTGCGTTCTGCTGAGCGTGGGCAGGAAGCGGCGCTCGGCCTTCCACAGGGCCGAGAGTTCGTCGGTGCCGGCGTAGACGCCGCTCGACAGGCCCGCCAGGAAGGCGGCGCCCAGGGCCGTGGTCTCGACCACGGCAGGGCGGACCACCGGAATGCCCAGCAGGTCCGCCTGGAACTGCATCAGCAGGTCGTTGACGCAGGCGCCGCCGTCCACGCGCAGTTCGGCGACGGGGGTGCCGCCGGCGGCTTCCACGTCGAGGCTCATGGCGGCGAGCAGGGCGGCGCTCTGGTAGGCGATGCTCTCCAGCGCGGCGCGGGCGATGTGGGCCACGGTCGTGCCGCGGGTCAGGCCGGTGATGGTGCCGCGGGCCTCGGCATGCCAGTAGGGCGCGCCCAGGCCGGTGAAGGCCGGCACCATCATCACGCCGCCGGCATCGGGCACGCTCTCGGCCAGGGCCTGGACTTCGGCGCTGCCCTTGATGGCCTGCAGGCCGTCGCGCAGCCACTGCACCACGGCGCCACCGACGAAGACGCTGCCTTCCATGGCGTACTGGGCCGCGGCGCCGGCCAAGCCGTTCTGGATCTCGATGCCGCGCGATGCGTTGTCCGGGCCGGCGAAGGGCGAGGCCAGCTGCGCCGCGCTCGTCACCACCAGCCCGTTGCTCGAGGGCTGGAAGCGCTCGCCGGTGTGCATCAGCAGGAAGCAGCCGGTGCCGTAGGTGTTCTTGGCCATGCCGGCGTTGAAGCAGGCCTGGCCGAAGAGGGCGGCCTGCTGGTCGCCGGCGACGCCGCCGATGGGCAGGGCGCCGCCCAGCAGGGCCGCATCCGTCTCGCCGAACAGGCTGCTGGAGGGTTGCACCTGCGGCAGCAGCGCGGCGGGAATGTCGAGCGCGGCCAGCAACTCGTCGTCCCAGGCGTTGCGGTGCACGTCGAAGAGCATGGTCCGCGACGCATTGGTCACGTCCGTCGCATGCACCCGGCCGCCGGTCAGCTGCCAGATCAGCCAGCTGTCCACGGTGCCGAAGGCCAGGTCGCCGGCCTCGGCCTGGGCGCGCAGGCCGGGCACCTCGTCCAGCAGCCAGCGCAGCTTGGTGGCGGAGAAGTAGGCGTCGATGACCAGGCCGGTCTTGCGCTGGATCACGTCCTGCATGCCACGCGCACGCAGTTCGGCGCACAGCGGCTCGGCGCGGCGGTCCTGCCAGACGATGGCGTGGTGCACCGGCTGGCCGGTGCGGCGGTGCCACAGCACGGTGGTCTCGCGCTGGTTCGTGATGCCGATGGCGCGCACGTCGGTGGCCTGCAGGCCGGCCTTGGCCAGGGCGTCGCGCGCGGTGGCGAGCTGGCCGCGCCAGATCTCCATCGGGTCGTGCTCCACCCAGCCGGGCTGCGGATAGATCTGCGGCAGCTCGCGCTGGGCCATGGCGACGATGCGCCCGCCCCGGTCGAACACGATGCTGCGCGAGCTGGAGGTGCCCTGGTCGAGGGCGAGCAGGTAGTCGGTGCGGGATGCCATCGGTGTCTCCGTCGTGATGAGTGGCGCGAAGCCGTCGTGGGATTGTGTCGCCGTGCCGTCAGGCGATGTCGCAGCGCACCTGCGCCTGCGCCAGCAGGGCGGGGAAGGGCGCCGGCGGCTCGGCGTTGGTGAACAGCCGGTCGATGGCCGCGAGCGGCGCCACCTGCACCATGGCCGGCCGGTTGAACTTGCTGGCATCGGCCGCCAGCCACACCTCGCGGCCCTGGCCGATGATGGCCTGCGCCACCTTCACCTCGCGCAGGTCGTAGTCGCGCACGGTGCCGTCCTGCTCGATGCCCGAGCAGCCGATGAGGGCAATGTCGACCTTGAACTGGCGGATGAAATCCATGGTGGCCTCGCCGACGACGGCGCGGTCGCGGGCGCGCACGGTGCCGCCGGCCACGGTGACCTCGCAGGCCGCGTTGCTGGCCAGGATGTGGGCCACGTGCAGGTCGTTGGTGATCACGCGCAGGCCGCGATGCCGCAGCAGGGCATGGGCGATGGCCTGGGTCGTGGTGCCGATGTTGAGGATCAGCGAGCAGTCGTGCGGCACCTGCGCCGCCACGGCGCGCGCGATGCGGGCCTTGGCCTCGGCATGGAGCATCTGCCGCTGCGGATGCGCGATGTTCTCGATGGTGGACACGGGCACCCGCACGCCGCCGTGGAAGCGCGCCAGCAGGCCGGCGTCCGCCAGGCGCTGCACGTCGCGGCGCACCGTCTGCAGCGTCACGCCCAATTCGTCCGCCAGCTGCTCCACGGTCACGCTGCCGCGGGCGCGGACGGTGTCCAGCAAGGTCACCTGGCGAGGATTGGAGTGGTTCACGCGCGTCGATCCGAAAACAAGCGAAATGATAAGGGCAAGAATATGCGGCAAAATCGCGCAAAAAGGAATCGAAATGAACGAATCCGAACATGCTCAAGGCGCGAGCTTCGACCTCGACGCCATCGAATGCGACGTGCTGGTGGTCGGCGGCGGCATCAACGGCTGCGGCATCGCGCGCGACCTGGCCGGACGCGGCTACAGCGTGGTGCTGTGCGAGCAGGACGACCTGGCGGCGCACACCTCCTCGGCCTCCACCAAGCTGATCCACGGCGGGCTGCGCTACCTGGAGTACCGCGAGTTCTCGCTGGTGCGCAAGGCGCTGGCCGAGCGCGAGGTGCTGCTCAAGAGCGCGCCGCACATCATGTGGCCGCTGCGCTTCGTCATGCCGCACGACCCGGCCATGCGGCCGGCCTGGATGATCCGGCTGGGCCTCTTCCTCTACGACCACCTGGCCAGGCGCGAGGTGCTGCCGGGTTCCCATGGCGTGGACCTGCGCCAGCATCCGGCCGGCGTGCCGCTCAAGCCGCAGTACCGGCGCGGTTTCGTCTACTCGGATGGCTGGGTGGACGATGCGCGCCTCGTGGTGCTGAACGCGCTCGACGCGCGCGAGCGCGGCGCCCGCATCTTCACCGGCGCGCGCTGCGTGCAGGCGCGCCGCGGCGCCGACGGCTGGAACTGCACGCTGGAGACGGCCGGCCATGCGTCGCGCGCCGTGCGGGCGCGGGCGCTGGTCAATGCCGCCGGCCCCTGGGCCGAGTCCTTCCTGCGCGGCGCCGCCCGCCCCGCGCACGGCGAGTCGCTGGCCACGCGCAGCCTGCGCCTGGTGCAGGGCAGCCACATCGTCGTGCCGCGGCTGTTCGCGCACGACCATGCCTACATCTTCCAGAACCCCGACCAGCGCATCATCTTCGCCATCCCCTACCAGCAGGACTTCACGCTGATCGGCACCACCGACCTGGAACTGGACGGCGGCGACCCCCGCGCCGGTCGCATCACGCCGGGCGAGATCGACTACCTGTGCGAGCAGGCGAGCCGCTACTTCGAGCGGCCGGTGACGCCGGCCGACGTGGTGTGGACGTATTCCGGCGTGCGCCCGCTGCTCGACGACGCCTCGGGCAATGCCTCGGCCGTCACCCGCGACTATTTTCTGGAGCGCCACACCGACGCCGCGCCGCTGCTGTCGGTGTGGGGCGGCAAGATCACCACCTTCCGCAAGCTGGCCGAGGACGCGGCCGACGCCATCGGCCAGATGCTGCGCGACCCGCGCCCGGCCTGGACCGAGGGCGCGGCCCTCGCCGGTGGCGACCTGCGCACCTGGCTGGACGAGGCCGGCCGGCGCGCCTTGCCCGCGGACCAGTTCGAGCGCTTCGTCGTGGAACTGCAGCGGCGCCATCCCTGGCTGGATGCGACGCTGGCCCGCCGCTGGGCGCGCGCCTACGGCACGCGCGTGGCACTGCTGCTGGGCGATGCGGCCGGGCCGCAGGACCTGGGTGCGGAGGTCGCACCGGGCGTGTTCGAGCGCGAACTGCGCTACCTGTGCGACGAGGAATGGGCCCGCACCGGCGAGGACGTGCTGTGGCGCCGCTCAAAGCTGGGCCTGCGGCTGTCGGAGGCGCAGCGGGCGCAGGTGGCGGCCTGGATGCAGGCCCATGCGCCGGCACCGAGCCTGAGCGACGCGGCCTGATCGCGGCCCCATCGTTGCCGGAGCTGCGCGCGGGCGCCAGCGCGCCGGCGATGGCAGCCTGTGTTCAGGAGGCGGCCGATCCGGCGTCGTGCCCCGCCGCCGGGCGCGTGCGCGCCGCCGCACTTCTTCGCCGCGGGCGCCGGTCGGGCCAGCGGATCAGCACCTCCGTGCCCACGTCCACCAGGCTGTTCACCCGCAGTTCGCCGCCGCCCTCGTTGGCGAATTGCTGCGCAATGGCCAGGCCCAGCCCCGTGCTGTGCGCCCGGCCCTTGCCGTTGCTGTAGCCGCGCTCGGTGCAGCGGGCGACCTCGTCGGGCGTCATGCCCACGCCTTCGTCGCGCACCGACATCCAGACCCAGCCGGGCTGCGCGTCGCGGCCGCTGGCCAGCGTGACGGTGCCGCCCTGCCGGCTGAACTTCATGGCGTTGTTGAGCAGGTTGCCCGCCACGCGCAGCAGCTCGCCCCGGCCCACCGCCACCTGGCCGCCGCTGGCCAGCACGGTGTGCAGCCGCAGGCCGTCGCGCGCGGCGATGGGCTCGACCATGCGGGCCACGTCCACCAGCACGGCATCCAGGTCCAGCACCGAGGTGTCGCTGGTCCCGGCGCCTGGCCAGGCACCGTCGCCGGCCGGCGTGCCCATGCCGGCCGGCAGGAGGCTGCCCCCGGCATCGGGTGCATTCGCCGTGGCGCGACCCAGCTGGCGGCCGTTGAGTCCGCTGACCAGTTCGCGCAGCATCTCGGTGGCATGGCCCAGGCCGGCCAGCGCCTCGGCCTCGCCGGGATGGCGCTTGCGCAGCATCGCCAGGCTCAGCTGCAGCGACAGCATGGGCGTGGCGAGGTCGTGCAGCACGTTGGCCACCAGCGTCTCGCGCTGCAGCACCAGCTCGGCCTGGCGCTCGGCGTCGGCGCGGGCGGCCTGCAGCGCGGCGCGCAGCGCCAGTTCGCGCTCGATGGACTGGGCCATGGCCTCGAGCAGGTCGATTTCCTTGTCGCCCCAGCGGCGCGGCTGCATGTCGATGGCGCACAGGCTGCCCACCACGTGGCCGCCATGGCGCACCGGTACGCCCAGGTAGGCGGTCACGCCCAGGCTCTGCACCGTGGGCACGTCGCGCCAGGGCGAGGCCGCGCGCGTGTCCTCGATGGCCAGTGTGCGGCCCAGCGCATGGGTGTAGTGGCAGAAGGTACGGCCGGCGATGACGCGCGTGTCGGCCAGCGGCGGGCCGGCCCCTTCGATGGCCTTGTAGTGGTCCGCCTCCGGGCCGACGGCGCCGAAGAAGGACACCGGGGCGCCGGTGAGCCGCCGCACGAGCGCGACGGCATGGCGCACGGCCTCGTCCACGTCGCGGTCGAGCAGGCCGAGGGCAGCCGTGAGGGCCAGGCGTGCCGGCGTGCGGACGACGCCGTCGAGGGCGTCTTCCGACGGGCACAGCCCCGCGGCCACGTCGCCGCTGATGCGCTCGGGCGGCCGTTCGGGCATGAGGGAAGACGGGGCTGGCGTGCTCATCGGCGGGGTTCCTGGTGAGAAATGGCTCACTTCCATGTAGGAGGATGCCGTGGGCCGCGTACGCGCGCAGGCCGTTGAGAACCAAAGTTCGAGTGGGACAACAGGCCGTCGCGCACATCGCGGCGGGCCGGTGGCGCTCAGCGGAGGGCGCCGGCCAGGTTGATGCGGGCCTGCGCCTCGCGTCGCGCCCGCAGGGCTGCGGTGCGGTAGAGCGGCGTGCGGGCCAGGAAGCCGGCCATCAGCTGGCGGCGGCGGGGCTCGAACACCGCGGCGGGCACGTGGGCATATTCGGCGCGGATCTGCCGCTCGTACTCGGCATAGCGCCCGGCCGGCGCGCCCAGGATGGCGAGGTCAATGTCCAGCAGCAGTCGGGTGTCGGCGTCCATCGGCGGCGCGGCTTCCGGCCGGCCGTGGCAGGTGACCATGACGAGGGCATGTACCCGTCCAGCCTCCGCCGCGGCCACGCCGGCCGCCTGCAGCGCATCGCGGGCCCAGTCGGCACTGCGGGCTTCGTTGTCGGCGGCCTGCACGTCGTACACCGCGTCGTGGAACCAGAGCGCGAGCGCCACCTCATGCGGGTGGGCGGCCTGGCCGCAGTGCTCGGCCAGCAGCGTCAGGCATTCGTTCAGGTGCTGCAGCGTGTGGTAGTGGCGATGGGGCTCTGCGTAGGCGGCGCACAGCCGGGGCAGCAACGCAGCCGGCGGCTGGGCGCCGAGGCCGGCCCAGGCCTGGTGCCAGCCGTCGGCATGGCGGGCGAGGAAGGTGTCGGCGGTCATGGGGGCCAGGGCCTGGAAGCGCGCCTCAGGGCGCCATGGCGGCGCGCACCGCCGCGCCCAGTTCGAGCACGGCCATGGCGTAGTAGCTGCTCCAGTTGTAGCGGGTGATGACGTAGAAATTCTGCGTGCCCGCCACATAGCTGGGCGGTGCGCCGGGGCCGTTCTGCAGCTCGATCAGCGCCAGCAGACCGCGGTGGCGCAGCCCGTCGGCGTCGAGCTGCGCGCCGCCGGCGACGAAGGCGTCGGTGCTGAAGCTGGGCACGATGTCCGGCGCCAGCAGCACGGGCAGCTGGGCGCGGGCCGCGTCGATGCGCACGCCGTAGGTGGCCGGCAGGCCCGGCTGCCAGCCGAAGGCCTTGAAGTAGTTGGCGACGGAGCCGATCACGTCCTCGGGGTCGTTCACGAGGTCGATGCGGCCGTCGCCGTCGTAATCCACCGCGTACTTGGCGATGCTGCTGGGCATGAACTGCGGCATGCCCATGGCGCCGGCGTAGCTGCCCAGGGGCGCCGTGGGGTCGGCATGGGTGCGGCCTTCCTGGGTGAGGAAGTTCTCCAGCTCGCCGCGGAAGAAGGCCTCGCGCTGCGCCGCGCGCGGATGGGCCTGCGGAAAGTCGAAGGCCAGGGTGGCCAGCGCGTCCAGCACGCGGAAGCCGCCCATCTGGCGGCCGTAGATGGTCTCGACGCCGATGATGCCCACGATGATGTCCGCCGGCACGCCGAAGTCGCGCTCGGCGCGTGCCAGGGTGGCGGCGTTGTCGCGCCAGAAGCGCACGCCGGCGCCGATGCGGATGGGTTCGACGAAGCGGCTGCGGTAGGCGGCCCAATTCTTGGCGCCGCTGCCGGGCGGACCCGGCAGCATCAGCCGCGGCACGTTGGGCAGCATGCGGGCCTGGCCGAGCGTGGCGCGGACCCAGGCCGGGTCCAGGTTCTGGCGTGCGGCGATCTCGTCGGCGAAGGCCATGGCCTCGGCGCGGCCGGCGTAGCTGTCGCCCGTGGCGGCGGTGCGCTTGGTGGCGGCCTGCTTGCCGCCCTGCTTGGCGGTGCGTGGGGCTTCGCCGCGCTTGGAGGTGGCGCCGGCGTCGAAGGCCGGCAGGGCCAGCGACGCGCACAGCGCGAGCGGCAGGAACGGGAAGGGGCGCATCGGGGCGATTGTGCCGAAGGGTGAAGACGGGGCCAGGCGGCGCGCGGCCTCACACCGGCCAGCGCAGGCGCCGGAAGTCGCGCCGCAGCGCGGCCAGGCCTTCGGCGGGATCGCGTGCGTAGCGCTGGGCCTCCAGCCGCAGCAACCAGTCGTGCGTCGGCGCGGCGGCGTCGCCGAAACGCGCCGCCAGCAGTTCCGCCATGCGCCGCGGCGCGCTGTCGGGCGGCACGGCCACGCCGGCGCTTGCGAGCCGGGCGCGTGCCCGGGCCAGCAGCCGCAGCCAGGGATCGGTGCGGCGGCGTTCGCGCCACGCCCAGGCGGCGCCGCCCAGGCTGGCCGCCACCAGCGCGAAGAGCAGCACCCGCGCCAGATCGGCGGGGCTGGGGCTGTCCATGCCCAGGGCCTTGAGCAGGTCCAACTGGCGGCTCTGGGTGTAGTTGAGCACCCGCTGGTTCCAGGCGTTGTTGACCGCCTCCCACAGCGCGCGGGCATGCTGCATGAGCGTGGGGCTCATGGCGCCGATGGCGCCGGCGAAGAAGCCGGGCGGCGGCGAAAGGCGGCGGAACTGGCCCACCCGCTCGGGCGAGACGGCGGCCGTCGGGTCCACGCGCCACCAGCCCTTGCCTTCCTCCCACACCTCGGCCCAGGCATGGGCGTCGCTGTTGCGCAGCGTCCAGTAGCCGTCCACCGGGTTGATCTCGCCGCCCTGGAAGCCGGTGACGATGCGCGCCGGCACGCCTGCCGCCCGCATCAGGATGACGAAGGACGAGGCGATGTGTTCGCAGAAGCCGGCCTTGCGGTCGAACCAGAACTCGTCGGCGGTCTGCGCGCCGTAGACGCCCGGCTCCAGCGTGTAGACGTAGCCGCCGGTGCGCAGCCGCTGCAGGGCGGCGTCGACCAGCGCCGGCGTGCTGCCGCCGGTCTGCGCCTGCAGCTGGCGGGCGAGTTCGACGGTGCGCGGATTGCTGCCCGGCGGCAGTTCGAGGCCGACCCCCAGCAGGCCGCTGCGGCGCACCGGGCCGCTGTCGAAGTCCAGGTAGCTCTGGCCGCGGTAGCGCAGCAGGTCGCCGATGGGGCGGTTGACGCTCCATTGCAGGTCGCCGCCCTGCAGGGCGCGCAGGCCATCGGGCAGGGCGGGGGCCGTGCGCATGGCGTCCAGCGCCAGCAGCCACGGGCGGTTGCTGGGTTCCAGCGTCAGCTCGTAGCCGACCGGTTCGCCGCGCGGGCGCAGTTGTGGCAGGCCGCGCTCCCAGGGTTGGGGCTGCGTCCATTCGGCGCCATCGAAGCGCGACAGCACCGGGCCGCGGAAATAGAGGGTGTTGCGTGGCGGCGCCTCGCCCCCGTCGAATCGCACCCGGGCGGCGATGCCGTCGTCCAGCGCCAGCTGCGCGACGCTGCCCACCCGCATGCTGGACGACAGGCCGCTGCGGCCGGTCATGCCGTCGTTGGGCGTGCCCCACAGCGGCGACAGGCGCGGGAAGAAGAGGAACAGCGCCAGCATGACTGGCGCGCCCGCCAGCGTCATGAAGGCGGCGATGCGCGCGGCCTGCGCCAGCGGCGGCCGGCCGACCGGCATGTGGGCGTTGACCAGGGCGGTGAGCAGGCCCAGCAGCGCCACCAGCATCAGCACCGCCGTCAGCAGCGACTGCGACTGGAAGAAGCTGGTGAGCATGACGAAGAAGCTGAGGAAGAATACGACGAAGGCATCGCGCCGGGCCCGCAGCTCCAGCGTCTTGAGCGCCAGCAGCACCACCACCAGCGTGACGCCGGCCTCGCGGCCGATCAGCGTGCGGTGGCTGAGCCAGGTGGCGGCGATGGCCAGCGCCAGCATGCCGATGCGCCACCCCCGGCCCGGCAGCGGCGCCGAACGCCCGGCCAGCCGCCCGCGCCAGAGCAGCACGACGGCGGCCAGCGCGCCCGTCCACAGGGGCAGGGTGGGCAGCTGCGGCAGCAGCACGACGGCGATGACGGCGAGCAGGAAGAGCGTGTCGCGCGCATCGCGCGGCAGGCTGGCGGCGCGGGTGCGCAGGCGCGAGGGCAGGGCGGTCATGGCGGCGTCTTCTCAGGGTGCCAGGGCAAGGGCTTCGAGGCAGGCGCGCCGGTGCGCCTCGCCGCGTGCCGGCCCCAGGCTGCGCCCGCCGATGCGCAGGCCGTAGTCCAGCTCCAGCCGGTCGGCCTGCAGCACCCAGGCCGCCAGGCGCGACAGCCGCGCCTCGGCATCGGGCAGGCCGGTGGCGGCGGCGTCCAGCCACAGCGAATGGCGCGAAGACTGCTGGCTGTCGCGGCTGACCAGTTCCTCGGAGCCGGCCGCCTGCGCCCGCGCCACGCGCTTCCACACCAGCTGGCGCAGCGGATCGCCCCGCTGGTAGGCGCGCACGCCCTCGAAGCCGCTGCCGCCGGCCTGGCGCCGCGCCGGGCTGGTGTTGTCGGCATCGGCCGGGCCGGTGGGCAGCGGCGGCGCGCCGACTTCAGGGGCGGGCCACACCAGCAGCTGCGCCGCTGGCCGCCATACGGTCCAGACGCGGAAGGCGCCCATCGGGAAGCGGGTTTCTGCCGTGAGCGTGGGCACGGCGTGCAGGCCACGGCGCGGCGGCAGGAAGGCGATGTCCACCGTGGCCTCGCCCTGCGCCGGCACGTCCGTCCAGGCCCAGTGGCCGCTGCCGCGCACTGCCAGGCCGATGCCGAAGCGGGTGCGCCGGCCCGGGTTGTGCATCACCACGCGCAGGGTGGCCGCCGCGCCGGCGTGGCCGGGCAGGGGCGGCAGCAGGTGCAGTTGCAGGCCGCGCAGCGTGGCGTGGCCCACGTGCATGCCGGCCGCTACGCAGCCGGCGATCAGGAAGGTCAGCAGGTAGCCGAGGTTGAGCTGGTAGTTGATGGCGGCCACCAGCAGCACCAGCAGCGTGGCCGCCAGCATCAGCCCGGCGCGGGTCGGCAGGATGTAGACCTGCCGCTGGGTGAGCGTGAGCTGGTCGCTGGGCGGACGGCGCGCCAGCAGCCAGGTCTCCACGCGCTGGCGCAGGGCGATGGGCATCGGCGTCGGGGGACTCAGGGCAGCGGCACCGCGGCCATCATGGCGCGCACCTGCTCGACGGCGCCGCGGCCGGCATCGCCCACGGGATTCAGGCGATGGGCGATGGTCTGCGGCAGCACGGCCTGGACGTCGTCGGGCGCCACGTAGTCGCGCCCGGCCAGCAGCGCCTGCGCCCTGGCGGCGCGCAGCACGGCGATGCCGGCGCGCGGCGACAGGCCCTGCAGGAACCACCGGCCGGAGCGCGTGGCCTCGATCAGGTCCTGCAGGTAGGCCAGCAGCGGCGGCGCCGCATGCACCTGCTGCACGCGCTGCTGGATGGCCCGCAGCTCGTCCGCCGTGAGCAGCGCCGGCAGGCTGCCCAGCATCTGGCGCCGGTCGGCACCGGAGAGCAGCGCCAGCTCGGCCGCGCGATCCGGGTAGCCCAGCGAGATGCGCATGAGGAAGCGGTCCAGCTGCGATTCCGGCAAGGCGAAGGTGCCCAGCTGGTCCAGCGGGTTCTGCGTGGCGATGACGAAGAAGGGCTCCGGCAGCGGCCGCGTCTGGCCTTCGAGCGTGACCTGCTTTTCCTCCATGGCCTCCAGCAGCGCGCTCTGCGTCTTGGGGCTGGCGCGGTTGATCTCGTCGGCCAGCAGCACCTGGGTGAACACCGGTCCGGGGTGGAAGACGAAGCCCTGCTGCCCGCGGTCGTAGATGGACACGCCCGACAGGTCGCCCGGCATCAGGTCGGCGGTGAACTGCACGCGCGAGAACTGCAGCCCGAAGGTGTGGGCCAGCGCATGGGCCAGCGTGGTCTTGCCCACGCCAGGCACGTCCTCGATCAGCAGGTGGCCGCCTGCCAGCAGGCAGGCCACGCCGTCGCGCACCTGGGCGGGCTTGCCGACGATCACCGTGTTAAGCTGATTCAGCAAGGCGGCGAGCTTGGCGGCCACGTCCATTTTGGTATCCATCCGCAGAAGATAGCGCATGCGCCCCGGCCGGCCGCCGCCTGGGGCCATGCACGAGAAGACGAGACATGGGCAACACCGGCTACTACACGCACCGCGATTTCTGGAAGCATGAAATGGGGCGCGGCCACCCGGAATGCCCCGAGCGCCTCGACGCCATCGAGGACCGCCTGCTCGCCACCGGCGTCGCCGATGCGCTGGAGCGCCACGACGACGACATCCCGCTGGCCACGCTGGCGCAGATCACCCGGGCCCACAGCGCCAACCACATGGAGACGCTGGAAGCGCTGTCGCAGCGCCTGGTGGCCGATGCGCCCGCCGGCGGTCCTGCCCACGCGCCCTTGGACCCCGACACCTCCCTCTGCCGCGGCACGCTGCTGGCGGCACGCCGCGCGGCCGGCGCCGCCATTGCCGCCACCGACGCGGTGATGGCCGGCCGGCTGCAGAACGCCTTCTGCGCCGTGCGTCCGCCCGGCCACCATGCCTGCCGGGAGCAGGCCATGGGCTTCTGCTTCCTGAACAACGTCGCCATTGCCGCCCGCCATGCGCTGGACGAGCATGGCATCTCGCGCGTGGCGGTGGTGGACTTCGACGTGCACCACGGCAACGGCACCGAGGACATCCTGGCCGGCGACCCGCGGGTGCTGATGGTGGGCATCTTCCAGCATCCCTTCTACCCCTTCAGCGGCACCGACCATCCGGCCGACAACATGGTCAACGTGCCCATCCCGGCCTACACCCGCGGCATGGACGTGCGCGAGATGATCGAGGCCGTCTGGATGCCCCGGCTGGAGGCCTTCCGGCCCGAGCTGGTGATCGTGAGCGCCGGCTTCGACGCCCATCGCGAGGACGACCTGGGCCAGCTCGGCCTCAACGAGAACGACTACGTCTGGATCACCAGCCGCATCCGCGAGGTGGCCGACCGGCATGCCAAGGGCCGCATCGTCTCGCTGCTGGAAGGCGGCTACAACCTCGACGCGCTGGCGCGCAGCGTCGAGGCGCACGTGCGGGTGCTGGCCGATCTCTGAGTTTCAGGCATCGCATCAGGCCTGCCACACGCCGTAGCCCGCCTCGCGCAGGCCGATGGCCAGTTCCACTTCCATCTCGGCGGCCGCCCGGTAGGGCATGGGGTTGTAGGCCTCGTACAGCTCGGGCATGAGCCGCACGCCGTACTTCAGCACGAAGCGGTTGGCCTGCACGCCGGCCATGTGCCGGTCGAAGCGCAGGTCCGGGTCCAGGCCCGTCATGCCGACGTAGACGCAGGGCTTGAGGATGTCGTGGTCGGGATTGGCGCGGCGGAAGGCCGGCTCGTTCCACACGCGCTCGGACAGCAGCACGACGTAGACGTGGTGGTGGTCGCGTGAGCGTCGGCGCGGCATGGGCCGGCGATTGTGCGTCGGCGCCGTGCCGTGCGGCGCGGCCGGCCGTCGGCGCTCGATGGCGCAGGCGACACGGCTTGGTACCCTCGCCGATTCCGCAACTCCCGTGACCTTTCCCCTGGAGGGAAAGCCGCCAGCGCATGCTCGACTGGAATGGATTCGTACAGCGCCTCTCCGAGGTGCATGCCCGCACGCTGTGGATCGAGATCGCCGCCCTGGCCCTGTGCCTGCTGCTGGCCTGGGGCGTGACCCGCTGGTTCGGCCGCGACCAGCCGGCGGACTCGATCTGGTTCGGCGAACGCAGCTTCGACGGCCTGCTCTTCCCGCTGCTGGCGCTGGCCTTCACCGACCTGGCCCGCCGGCTGCTGCTCACGGTGCAGCCCACGCTGCTCTTGCGGGTGGCGGTGTCGATCTTCCTGGCGCTGCTCGCCATCCGCCTCTTCGCGCGGGTGCTGCGGCGCGTGTTTCCGGCTTCGGCGCTGGTGCGGCTGGTGGAGCGCACCATCTCCTGGGTCGCCTGGGCGGCGGCCATCCTGTGGATCGTCGGGCTGCTGCCGCCGGTGCTGGCCGAACTGGAGGCCATCAACCTGGGCTTCGGCAAGACGCGCGTCAGCCTGCGCACGCTGTTCGAAGGCGTGCTGTCGTGCGGCGTGGTGCTGATGATCACGCTGTGGATCTCGTCCACCATCGAGAAGCGGCTGCTCACGCCGGCGGTGAGCGACCTGTCGATGCGCAAGGTGGCCTCGAACGCGGTGCGCGCGGGCCTGCTGCTGATCGGCCTGCTGTTCGCGCTGTCGGCCGTGGGCGTGGACCTGACGGCGCTGTCGGTGCTCGGCGGCGCGCTGGGCGTCGGCCTGGGCCTGGGCCTGCAGAAGCTGGCGGCCAATTACGTGAGCGGCTTCGTGATCCTGCTGGAGCGCTCCATCCGCATCGGCGACAGCGTGAAGGTGGACACCTTCGAGGGCCGCATCACGGACATCAAGACCCGCTACACGCTCATCCGCGCGGGCAACGGCCGCCAAGCCATCGTGCCCAACGAGACGATCATCACCAACCGCGTCGAGAACCTGACGCAGGCCGACCTGAAGACCAACCTCAACACCGTGATCGCCGTCGGCTACGACAGCGACGTGGCGCAGGTGCAGGCCATCCTGTGCGAGGCAGCCGCCGCCCAGGACCGGGTGCTGGAGGACCCCAGGCCCGTGGCCTTTCTCACCAACTTCGCGGCCGACGGGCTGGAGTTCACGCTCAATTACTGGATCAGCGACCCGGACAAGGGCAAGGACAGCGTGCGCTCGGCGGTCAACGTCGCGGTGCTGCAGGGTTTGCGGCAGGCGGGGGTGGACATTCCCTATCCGCAGCGCGTGGTGCATGTGGCGTCGGTGCCGCCGGGCGCTGGTTTGCCGATGCGTGACGCGGCGGACGGAAGCGGCAGCCGCGCGGAGGCGGCGTAGCGCCAGGCGCGCCGCCTTTCGGGCTTTGCCCCTCGGCGCCTGTCGCCAATGCTGCAGCGCCAGGCGATTGCGTCACTATAATCTTCAAAAAAGCACGATCGTTCTTTTTCGATTGTTGCCCGTCGCACTCGCTCGGCAGCAGCCCGACCCGCATCGGGCATGCGCGCAAGGGCGAGTCCTAGAATGTTGAGTTGGGTTGCACTGCAACACGCCTTTTGCCATCAACGGAGTCAAACCAATGAAGATCCTGGTCCCCGTCAAGCGGGTCGTCGACTACAACGTGAAAGTGCGCGTCAAGAGCGACGGCAGCGGGGTGGACATCGCCAACGTCAAGATGAGCATGAACCCCTTCGACGAGATCGCCGTGGAAGAGGCGGTGCGTCTGAAGGAAAAGGGCGTGGCCACAGAAGTCATCGCCGTCAGCTGCGGCGAAGCCAAGTGCCAGGAGACCCTGCGCACCGCCATGGCCATCGGTGCCGACCGCGGCATCCTGGTCGAGACCACCGAAGAGCTGCAGCCCCTGGCCGTCGCCAAGCTGCTCAAGGCCCTGGTCGACAAGGAGCAGCCCTCGCTCATCATCCTGGGCAAGCAGGCCATCGACGACGACGCCAACCAGACCGGCCAGATGCTCGCCGCCCTGGCCGACCTGCCGCAAGCCGCCTTCGCCAGCAAGGTCGAGGTCGAAGGCGACAAGGCCAAGGTCACGCGCGAAGTCGACGGCGGCCTGGAAACCCTGAGCATCGGCCTGCCGGCCGTGGTCACCACCGACCTGCGCCTGAACGAGCCGCGCTACGTCACGCTGCCCAACATCATGAAGGCCAAGAAGAAGCCGCTGGACACCGTCAAGCCCGAGGACCTGGGCGTGGACGTGAAGCCGCGCCTGAAGACCCTGAAGGTCAGCGAGCCGCCCAAGCGCGGCGCCGGCGTGAAGGTGCCCGACGTCGCCGCACTGGTCGACAAGCTCAAGAACGAAGCCAAGGTGATCTGAACATGTCCGCACTCGTCATTGCCGAACACGACAACCAGTCGATCAAGCCCGCCACGCTGAACACCGTCACGGCCGCCGCTGCCTGCGGCGGCGAGGTGCACGTGCTGGTGGCCGGCCAGAACGCCGGCGCCGCCGCCCAGGCCGCCGCGCAGATCGCCGGCGTGGCCAAGGTGATCCATGCCGACGGCGCGAGTCTGGCCGACGGCCTGGCCGAGAACGTCGCGGCCCAGGTACTGGCGCTGGCCGGCGACTACAGCCACATCCTGTTCCCGGCCACCGCCGCCGGCAAGAACGTGGCCCCCCGCGTGGCCGCCAAGCTGGACGTGGCCCAGATCAGCGACATCACCAAGGTGGACAGCCCCGACACCTTCGAGCGCCCGATCTACGCCGGCAACGCCATCGCCACCGTGCAATCGGCCGATGCCAAGAAGGTGATCACCGTGCGCACCACCGGCTTCGATGCGGCGGCTGCCACCGGCGGCAGCGCGCAGGTCGAGACCAAGGACGCCGCGGCCGACAGCGGCAAGAGCGCCTTCGTGGGCCGCGAGGTGAGCAAGAGCGACCGCCCCGAACTGACCGCCGCCAAGATCATCGTCTCGGGTGGCCGCGCCCTGGGCAGCAGCGAGAAGTTCCAGGAAGTGATGACGCCGCTGGCCGACAAGCTGGGCGCTGCCATCGGTGCCAGCCGCGCCGCGGTGGACGCGGGCTACGCGCCCAACGACCTGCAGGTCGGCCAGACGGGCAAGATCGTGGCGCCGCAACTGTACGTGGCCGCGGGCATCTCGGGCGCCATCCAGCACTTGGCGGGCATGAAGGACTCCAAGGTGATCGTGGCGATCAACAAGGACCCCGAGGCGCCGATCTTCAGCGTGGCCGACTACGGCCTCGAAGCCGACCTGTTCACGGCCGTGCCGGAGCTGGTGAAGGCGCTCTGAGGCCCGGCCCCGCGCCAGCGCACTGACGCAAGGGCATCGTTCGCGATGCCCTTTTTTCTTCGCTGCGGGCCGACGGGCGCCGCGTGCAGCTTCGTCGTCCGAATGCTCGGCCGACGCTTCCATCCGCCATCGCCATTCGAGGAGACACCATGAGCTACACCGCGCCCATCAAGGACATGCTGTTCGACATCCAGCATCTGGCGCGCATCGACGAGATTGCCCGGATGCCGGGATTCGGCGACGCGGGCCTGGACACCGCCGCCGCCGTGCTGGAGGAATGCGCCAAGCTGACGCAGGACGTGATCGCGCCGCTGAACGTGGCGGGCGACCGCGACCCCTCGTCCTTCAAGGACGGCGCGGTGCGCACCACGCCCGGCTTCAAGGAGGCCTTCCGCCAGTACGCCGAGGGCGGCTGGCAGGGCCTGCAGCATCCCGTCGACTTCGGCGGCCAGGGCCTGCCCAAGACCATCGGCGCGGCCTGCGGCGAGATGGTCAACAGCGCCAACCTCAGCTTCGCGCTGTGCCCGCTGCTGACTGACGGCGCCATCGAGGCGCTGCTCACTGCTGGCTCCGACCAGCTCAAGAGCACCTACCTCGAGAAGCTGGTGAGCGGCGAATGGACCGGCACCATGAACCTGACCGAGCCCCAGGCCGGCAGCGACCTGGCGCTGGTGCGCACCCGCGCCGAGCCGCAGGCCGACGGCAGCTACAAGGTCTTCGGCACCAAGATCTACATCACCTACGGCGAGCACGACATGGCGCCGAACATCGTGCACCTGGTGCTGGCCCGCGTGAGCGGCGCGCCGGAGGGCGTCAAGGGCATCAGCCTGTTCGTGGTGCCCAAGTTCATGGTCAATGACGATGGCTCGCTGGGCGCGCGCAACGACGTTCACTGCGTCAGCATCGAGCACAAGCTGGGCATCAAGGCCAGCCCCACCGCCGTGCTCCAGTACGGGGACCACGGCGGTGCCATCGGCTACCTGGTCGGCGAGGAAAACCGCGGCCTGGAGTACATGTTCATCATGATGAACGCCGCCCGCTATGCCGTGGGCGTGCAGGGCATCGCGGTGGCCGAGCGGGCCTACCAGCACGCCGTGGCCTATGCGCGCGAACGCGTACAGAGCCGGCCGGTCGACGGGTCGATGATGAAGAGCGCGCCGATCATCCATCACCCCGACGTGCGCCGCATGCTGATGACCATGCGTGCCTTCACCGAAGGCTGCCGCGCCATGGCAACCGTGGCCGCCGCCGCCTACGACGCCGCGCACCACCATGAAGACGCGGAGGTGCGCAGGCAGAACCAGGCCTTCTATGAATTCCTGGTGCCGCTGGTCAAGGGCTACAGCACCGAGATGAGCCTGGAAGTGACCAGCCTGGGCGTGCAGGTGCATGGCGGCATGGGCTTCATCGAGGAGACGGGCGCCGCCCAGTACTACCGCGACGCCAAGATCCTGACCATCTACGAAGGCACGACCGCCATCCAGGCCAACGACCTGGTGGGCCGCAAGACGGCCCGCGACGGCGGCCAGGCCGCACGCGCCATCGCCGCGCAGGTCGAGACGACCGAGGCCGAGCTGCTGGCCAGCCCCAGCGACGATGCCAAGGCCGTGGCCCTGCGCCTGAAGGCCGCCCGCCAGGCCTACCTGGACGTGGTGGACTTCATCGCCAGCCAGGCCAAGGCCGACCCCAATGCCGCGTACGCGGGCAGCGTCCCCTACCTGATGCTGGCCGGCAACCTGGTGGCGGGCTGGCAGCTCGCCCGTTCGCTGCTGGTGGCGCTGACGCCCGAGGCGCAGGCGCAGGACGCGGCCTTCATGCAGGCCAAGGTGGCCACCGCGCGCTTCTATGCCGAGCACATCCTGGTGAAGGCCGGCGCCACGCGCGATGCCATCGTCGGCGGCGCCGCCAGCGTCACGGCCCTGCCGCTCGACGCCTTCTGAGTCCGCCGCCGGCGATGCCCGCCTGTCGCCCATCGGACGGCAGGCGCGGCGGCCGGCCCCTATAACTTGCCCCGAACCATCGATTCACCCGAGAGGAGACTTCCCATGTCCAGACTGCCCGGCGCGCTCGCGCACCTGCCGCTGCCCATCATCGGCTCGCCCCTGTTCATCATCAGCAATCCCCAGCTGGTGATCGCGCAATGCAAGGCCGGCGTGGTCGGCTCGATGCCCGCCCTCAACGCGCGCCCGGCGGCGCAGCTGGACGAATGGCTGGCCGAGATCACCGAAGCGCTGGCGGCCCACAACAAGGCCAACCCCGACAAGCCGGCCGCGCCCTTCGCCATCAACCAGATCGTGCACAAGAGCAACGACCGGCTCGAGCACGACATGGAACTGGTGGTGAAGTACAAGGTGCCGATCATCATCACGTCCCTCGGCGCGCGCACCGACGTCAATGACGCGGTGCACAGCTACGGCGGCGTGACGCTGCACGACGTGATCAACAACAGCTTCGCGAAGAAGGCGATCGAGAAGGGCGCCGACGGCCTGATCGCCGTGGCGGCCGGTGCCGGCGGCCATGCGGGCGTGAAGAGCCCCTTCGCGCTGGTCCAGGAAATCCGGGAATGGTTCGACGGCCCGGTGGCGCTGTCGGGTTCCATCGCCACGGGCAGTGCCGTGCTGGCCGCGCAGGCCATGGGTGCCGACTTCGCCTACATCGGCAGCGCCTTCATCGCCACCGAGGAAGCGCGCGCCAGCGAGGCCTACAAGCAGGGCATCGTCGACGGCACCTCGGACGACATCGTCTATTCGAACCTGTTCACCGGCGTGCACGGCAACTACCTGGCGCCCAGCATCGTGGCGGCCGGCATGGACCCGGCCAATCTGCCGGAAGGCGACGTCAAGACCATGAACTTCGCCACCGGCGAAGGCAGCAAGGCCAAGGCCTGGAAGGACATCTGGGGTTCGGGGCAGGGCATCGGCGCCATCAAGAAGGTGCAGCCGGCGGCCGACTTCATCGCGCAGCTGCGCAAGGAGTACGAGGACGCGCGCCGCCGCCTGGTGGCCTGACCCGACGTCGCTCCCGCATCGACGCGCCCGCCCGCCGGCTCCGGCCGGCGGGCGTTTTTCATGGGGCCGTGCGAGCTGCCGTCAGATGAGGTTGCGCATCGCCTGGGCCGCCTCGCGCAGCACGGGCAGCACGCGGGCCACGGCGGCCTCGCTGCCCTCCTGGCCCATCGGCATCGTGACGTTGAGTGCGCCGTGCACCTCGCCGTGGTGGTCGCGCAGCGGCACGGCGATGCCGCGCGAGTTCAGGTCCAGCTGCTGCTCGGACAGGGCCCAGTCCTGGGCACGGATGCGCGCCATCTCGCGCTGCAGGGCGTCCGGGTCGGCCAGCGTGAACGAGGTGAACACCTGCAGCTTGCGGCCCGCCCACCAGGCCTGCGCCGCGGCGTCCGGCAGCAAGGCCAGCATGAGCAGGCCCGCGGCCGTGGTCTGCGCCGGCACGCGCGCGCCCAGCACGTAGCCGGTGCTCATCTGCCGCTGCGGGCCGTTGCGGGCGATGTAGACCACGTCGTCGCCGTCCAGCACGCTGAGGTAGGCCGTCTCGTGCGTGCCCACCGCCACGCGCTGCAGGAAGGGCTGCGCGATGCGCGGCAGCCGCGCCGAATCCAGGTAGGACTGGCCCAGCCGCAGCACCCGTGGCGTGAGCCAGAACAGCTTGCCGTCGCTCGCCACGTAGCCCATGTGCTGCAGCGTCAGCAGGTAGCGGCGCGCGGCGGTGCGGGTGAGCCCGGTGCGCTGGCCGGCCTCGCTGGCGGTCATGCGCGGATGGGCGTCGTCGAAGGCTTCGATGATGCCGACGCCGCGCTCCAGGCCGGCGATCCAGTCGCGGCGGTCGAGGCCGGCGGGCGCGTGCTCGTCCTGCCCCAGGGCGTCGGCGGAGGGCGGAGAATCGACGCTGTCGTCCGCGTGCAGCGATTCGGCGGCGGGTGCAGGTGCACGGCGTTGGGAGACCACGTACAAACCCTTAAGACGTTCGTTGATCGTTCAGTGTTGGGCGATTATCGAACGCGATACCCCGCCGCTGCCTGACGCGCGGCCGACCTGCCTTCTACAGTCGCGGCCGTTGTTCTGCGGCCGTGATCCCGTTTCCACTGGCGCATCCCGACCCCTGGAGTGAACGACCCGATGGCTTCCATCACCGGCAAGACCGACCTCTACCTCATCCCTGGCGACCCCGTCACCAACGTGCGCCTGCCGCGCATGTTCAACGCCGTCTTCGAGCGCTGCGGCATCGACGCCGTGATGGTGCCGGTGCAGGTGCGCGCACGCGACTTCGCGGTGTGGCTCAAGGCAAGCTTCCTGGGCCACAACGTCCGCGGCATGCTGATCGCGCCGCCGCACAAGCCGCTGGCGGTGGACCTGCTCGACGGCTGCGGCCTGTTCGCGCGCGTGGCGGGCTCGGTCAACATCGTGCGGCGCACGAAGAGCGGCGAACTCGAAGGCGATCTGTTCGACGGCGAAGGCATCGTCGGTGCGCTGGACTGGTTCGGCATTCCCTTCCGCGGGCAGCGCGTGCTGATCCTGGGCGCGGGCGTGAGCGCGGCCGCCATCGGGGTCTCGCTGGCGGAAGGCGGCGGCGACGATGGCGCACGCCACATCGCCTTCTACGACCCGGCGGCGGGCAAGGCGGCGGGCACCGCGGCGCGCATCGACGCCGCCTTCGATGCCGAGGTGGTCGCTGCGGCCTCGGCCGATCCGTCGGGCTATGACCTGGTCATCAATGCCACCCAGGTGGGCCTGCAGGGCGAAGAGACCTTGCCCTGCGACGTGGCCCGCCTGGCGCCGCATGCGGCCGTCTTCGACATCCTGCTGCGCGGCCAGCCCACGCCCCTGGTGCGCGCCGCGCGTGCGCGCGGGCTGCAGGCGCAGCCGGGCTTCGAGATGCTGATCCAGCAGATGGCCCACTACTTCGACTACTTCGACCTGCCGCAGGCCGCGGCCCTCGTGCGCGAGGACGCCGGCTTCCTGCGGCAGATCATCTACCCGGCCGAACTCCAGGCCGAGATCGCCCAGGCGCCCCGGGGCCGCCAGGGCTGATCGCTTTCAGCGTTTTCCGCCCCCCCACGACTGCATCCATGATTTCCGGCAAGACCACCCTCATCGCCCACATCGGCTATCCCACCGAGAGCTTCAAGGCTCCGATGATCTATAACCCCTGGTTCGACAAGAAGGGCATCGATGCGGTGGTGGTGCCGATGGGCGTGAAGCCCGAGGACTATGCGGCCTTCCTGCCGCTGCTGTTCCGCATGAGCAACATCCGCGGCGCGCTGGTCACCATGCCGCACAAGGTCACGACCATGTCGCTGGTGCACGAGACCACGCCCACCGCGCGAATCGCGGGTGCGTGCAATGCCGTGCTGCTGCGTGCGGACGGCACGCTCCTGGGCGACCAGTTCGATGGGGCCGGCTTCGTGCGCGGCGTGGAGCGCAAGGGCCGAAGCTTCCGCGGTGCGCGCGTGCTGGTCTCGGGTTCGGGTGGCGTGGGCTGCGCCATCGCTGCCTCCATCGCTGCAGCGGGTGCGGCGCACCTGTCGCTGTTCGACCTGAACACGGCCTCGGTCGAAGGCCTGGCCGAACGGCTGCGAGCGCACTATCCCCAACTGACGGTGAGCACCGGCTCCAACGACCCGGCGGGTTACGACGTGGTGGTCAACGCCACGCCGCTCGGCATGAAGGAAGGCGACCCGCTGCCCTTCGACGTCGAGCGCATCGCGCCCACCACCTTCGTCGGCGAGGTCGTGATGAAGACCGAATACACGCCGCTGCTCAAGGCCGCCATGGCGCGCGGTTGCCAGGTGCAGGTGGGCACGGACATGCTGTTCGAGATGATTCCGGCCTACCTGGAGTTCTTCGGCTTCGGCACGGCAACGGCCGAGGAACTGCGGGAAAGTGCGACGCTGAAATACTGAAGTCTGCGTGCTCGCGCCAGCGAAGGCCGCCGGTCCCACAGGGCCGGCGGCCTTTTTGTTTTGGCGCCGGCAACGGGCTTTTTCATGACGCTTCTGCGCCGCCTCGTGAGTCATTTCCGTGCGTTTTCACGAATGGGAAACGGTGTTCAACATGCTGCTGAGTGGGACACCAAGTGGTGATTGTTAAAGCCGTGCATTAAGTCACGGGATGCCTGGATTCTTCAGCGGCCAGGGCTGAAGGCGCCTTCTTCTCCGCTTAAATCGTGGCGTCGCCGAAGAGCGGCAACAACAAATCAGGGAGAAAACCAGGTGCGTGCTTCAACCAGGATCGTGGAGGTCCTCGTGCGGGCGGCCGTGGCCGTCGCAGAAGCCGGTGTCGATCACCGGCCCGTGTCGCGCAATGGCCCGCGGTCGGACGCCGGGTGCCGGATGTCCCCGCCTGGGCGGGCGCGTGTCGAAGGCGGGGCACGCTGATGGCCATCTCCCGACGCGCCCTGTTCGGCAAGCTGAACACCACGCTGTTCCGCGCCATCGAGTCGGCAGCGGCCTTTGCCCGCTTGCGCGGCAATCCCTACGTCGAGGTGACGCACTGGCTGCACCAGCTCTGGCAGGCGGCGGACAGCGACATGCACCGGGTGGTGCGGCACTTCGACATCCGGCCCGACGAAGTGGATGCGGGGCTGGCCGCCGCCCTCGCCGCGCTGCCCGCCGGCGCCAGTTCGCTCACCGACATCTCGCACCACGTGAGCGAGGCGGTCGAACAGGCGTGGGTGGTCGCCAGCCTGGAATTCGGCGGCGAGAGCATCCGCAGTGCCTGGCTGCTGGTGGCCATGCTCCAGGCGCCGGAGCGGCGTGCCCAGCTGTTGCGCATCGTGCCGGCGCTGCGCCGCATCGATGCACAGCGGCTGGTCGAGGCGCTGCCGGCCATCACGCAAGATTCGCCCGAGAGCCGCGAAGGCGCGCAGGCCGGCGGGGCTGCGGCCACCGAGCCCGCCGCTGCGGATGGCCCGGCGCTGGCCGGCGCCACGGGCGGTGGCGCCTCGGCGCTGGACCGCTACTGCACCGACCTCACCGCGCGAGCCCGTGAGGGCAGGATCGATCCCGTCATCGGGCGCCAGCTGGAGGTGCGCGGCCTCGTCGACATCCTGCTGCGGCGCCGGCAGAACAATCCGCTGCTCACCGGCGAGGCGGGTGTGGGCAAGACGGCCGTGGTCGAAGGGCTGGCGCTAGCCATCGCCCGCGGCGAGGTGCCGCCCGCGCTGGCCAACCATCGCCTGCTGGGCGTGGACCTGGGCGCCATGCTGGCCGGGGCCGGGGTGCGCGGCGAATTCGAGTCCCGCCTCAAGGCTCTGCTCGAAGCCGCGACCCAGGCCGTGCCGCCGGTGATCCTGTTCGTGGACGAGGTCCACACGCTGGTGGGCGCCGGTGGCCAGGCCGGCACAGGCGACGCGGCCAACCTGCTCAAGCCCGCATTGGCGCGTGGCGCATTGCGCACCATCGGGGCGACGACCTGGGCCGAGTACAAGCGCCACATCGAAAAGGATCCCGCGCTCACCCGGCGCTTCCAGGTGCTCCAGGTGGCCGAGCCCGGGGAGGAGCTGGCCATCGAGATGGTGCGCGGCCTTACCGGCGCCTTCGCCGCGCACCATGGGGTGCTGATCCTGGACGAAGCGATCCGCGCCGCGGTGACGCTCTCGCGCCGCTACCTGCCAGCGCGGCAGCTGCCCGACAAGGCGATCAGCCTGCTTGACACGGCCTGCGCCCGCGTGGCCCTGTCGGTCCATGCGCCGCCCGCCGCCGTGGAGCGCCTGCGCCACCGCGTGGCCGCGCTCGAAGCCGAGACCGCCTTGCTGGGCCAGCAGGCGGCGCTGGGTCTGGGCGGTGCCGAAGCGGCCGCGACGCTCGGCGTCGCCGAACAGGCCCTGGTGGCCGTCCGCACCGAACTGGCCCAGGCCCATGCCCGCTGGCAGCAGCAGGCCGATCTGGCCAGCCGCATCGCCGCCGTGCGCCAGACCCTGCTGGACAGTCCAGCCACGCCGCAGCCGGACACCAGGACGGCCGCTGCCGGCAGCCGCACCATGCTGGCCGATCTGGAACGGCAATGGCGCGACGCCGTGTCCGGCGAGCCGCTCGCCCTGGCGGAAGTGGGGCAGGCGGTGGTGGCGGATGTGCTCGCGGACTGGACCGGGATCCCGGTACGCCGCATGGTGCGCGACGACGTGCAGGCCGTCTTCGGGCTGCATCCGCAACTGGAGGCCCGTGTCATCGGCCAGCCTGCCGCCACGCGCGCCATCGCCGACCGGGTGCAGGCCGCCAAGGCGGGGCTCACCGACCCGGACAAGCCCGTGGGCGTGTTCCTGCTCGTCGGCCCTTCCGGTGTCGGCAAGACCGAGACGGCCCTGGCGCTCGCGGACGCGCTCTACGGTGGCCCGCAGAACATGGTGACCATCAACATGAGCGAGTTCCAGGAGCCGCACACCGTCTCCACGCTCAAGGGCTCGCCGCCGGGCTACGTGGGCTACGGCGAAGGCGGGGTGCTCACCGAGGCCGTGCGCCGCAGGCCCTACAGCGTGGTGCTGCTCGACGAGGTGGAGAAAGCCCATCCGGACGTGCACGAGCTGTTCTTCCAGGTCTTCGACAAAGGCTGGATGGAAGATGGCGAGGGCCGGCGCATCGACTTCCGCAACTGCACCATCCTGCTGACCAGCAATGCGGGGGCCGAGGCATTGATGGACGCCCACGAACGCGGCGCCCTCGACCGGCCGCAGCGCGAACTGCAGGACCTGGTGCTGCCCTCGCTGCGCCGCGTGTTTCCCGCGGCCTTCCTGGGCCGCACGACCGTCATCCCGTACCGGCCGCTGGAGGATTCCGCGCTCGACACCATCGTCGGCCTGCAACTGGCGCGCGTCGCACGGCGCCTGCAGGAGCAGCACGGCATCGCCCTGAGGCACGACGCGGACGTGGCCGCGCACCTGGTGCGCGCCTGCGGCGCCCACGAGACCGGCGTGCGCCGGCTCATCACGCTCATCGAGCAGGACCTGCTGCCCGAACTCGCGCGCTGCTGGCTCGAGGCCCTGGCCGAGGGGCGGGCGCTCGAAGCGATCGCCCTGGGCCTGGCCGAAGCCCCGACCCAGGACACGGCAACGGCCATGCCGCGCATCCGCTGCATGCCGCACTACGCCGACGTGCCCGGCTGACGCGCGCGACGCGCCGCATTCCGTCTTCCGCTTTTCTTCCACCCACCGACGCTTCGTCACCAACCCTCAAGGGAGCCTATGAGCAACAGCAGCCAGAAGTTCATCGCGCGCAACCGCGCGCCCCGCGTGCAGATCGAGTACGACGTGGAAATCTACGGGTCCGAGAAGAAGGTCGAGTTGCCCTTCGTGATGGGCGTGCTCGCCGACCTCTCCGGCAAGCCGGTCGAGCCGCTGCCCGCCGTCGGCGAGCGCAAGTTCCTCGACATCGACATCGACAACTTCGACGAGCGCATGAAGGCCATCCAGCCGCGCGTGGCCTTCTCGGTCCCCAACACGCTGACGGGCGAAGGTCAACTGATGGTCGACATCAGCTTCGACAGCATCGAGGACTTTTCGCCGGCCGCCGTGGCGCGCCAGGTCGAACCGCTGCGCCGCCTGCTGGAGGCCCGTACCCAGCTGGCCAATCTGCAGACCTACATGGACGGCAAGGCCGGCGCCGAAAGCCTGATCAACCAGCTGATGCAGGACCCGGCGCTGCTCAAGGCCCTGGTGGCCGCGCCCAAGCGCACCGAGGCCGAACCCGCCGCCGAGCGTTGAGCCACCGCCCGTTTTCCACACCTTCGCCAAGAACCCTCAGGGAGAACCCATCGCCATGAGTACCGCCACCCTCGAATCCCCCGCCGGCACGCGCGAGCTGCTGGCCGACCCGAACGAATTCGCCTCGCTGCTGGACCGCGAATTCAAGCCCAAGACCGACGAGGCCCGCGAGGCCGTCGAAGCCGCCGTCCGCACGCTGGCCGAGCAGGCGCTGGTCAACGCCGTCACCATCTCCGACGATGCCTACAGCAGCATCGAGGCCGTCATCGCCGAGATCGACCGCAAGCTGTCCGAGCAGATCAACCTGGTGCTGCACAAGGAGGAGTTCCAGAAGCTGGAGTCGGCCTGGCGCGGCATGCACCACCTGGTCTCCAACACCGAAACCGACGAGAAGCTGAAGATCCGCTTCCTCGACATCTCCAAGGACGAGGTGCGGCGCACGCTGCGGCGCCACAAGGGCGTGGCCTGGGACCAAAGCCCCATCTTCAAGCGCGTGTACGAAGAGGAATACGGCCAGCTGGGCGGCGAGCCCTACGGCTGCCTGGTGGCCGACTACTACTTCGACCACACGCCGCCGGACGTCGAACTGCTGAGCGCCATGGCCAAGGTGTCGGCCGCAGCGCACACGCCCTTCATCGCCGGCGCCTCGCCCTCGCTGCTGGGCATGGAGTCGTGGCAGGAGCTGGCCAATCCGCGCGACCTGGCCAAGATCACGTCGAACCTGGAGCATGCGCCCTGGAACTCGCTGCGCGACACCGAGGACTCGCGCTACGTCGGCCTGGCCATGCCGCGCTTCCTGGCGCGCCTGCCCTACGGCGCCAAGACCAACCCCGTCGATGAGTTCGATTTCGAGGAAGAGACCGACGGTGCCGATCACCGCCACTACGTGTGGAGCAATGCGGCCTATGCCATGGCCGTCAACATCAACCGCAGCTTCAAGCTCTACGGCTGGTGCACCATGATCCGCGGCGTGGAGTCGGGCGGCACCGTGCAGAACCTGCCCTGCCACACCTTCCCCACGGACGACGGCGGCATCGACATGAAGTGCCCGACCGAGATCGCCATCTCCGACCGGCGCGAGGCCGAACTGGCCAAGGCCGGCCTGATCCCGCTGGTGCACCGCAAGAACACCGACCACGCGGCCTTCATCGGCGCGCAGTCGCTGCAGCGGCCGCAGGAGTACCACGACCCCGATGCGACGGCCAACGCGAACCTGTCGGCGCGCCTGCCGTACCTGTTCGCGACCACGCGCTTCGCGCATTACCTCAAGTGCATCGTGCGCGACAAGATCGGCACCTTCAAGGAGCGCGACGACATGCAGCGCTGGCTGAACGGCTGGATCATGAATTACGTCGACGCCGACCCGTCCAACTCCTCGCAGGACACCAAGGCCCGCCGACCCCTGGCTGCTGCCGAGGTGGTGGTTGAGGAGCTGGAGGGCAACCCCGGCTACTACAACGCCAAGTTCTTCCTGCGGCCGCACTTCCAGCTGGAGGGGCTGACGGTGTCGCTGCGGCTGGTGGCGAAGCTGCCGTCACTGCGCGAGGCCGGCTGAGCACGCGCGCTTTCCCTTTCGTCGTCTTTCGTTTTTCACAACAGGGCGAAATCGCCCAGGGAGTAAACCATGTCTCAGGACATCTTTCTGAAGATCAACGGCATCGAAGGCGAGGCCCTCGACGCCGACCACAAGAACGAGATCGAGGTGCTCGCCTTCGAATGGAAGGTGATGCAGGAATCGATGATGCATTCGGGCTCCGGCGGTGGTGCAGGCAAGGCCACGGTCGAAGACCTGGAGTTCACGCACTATGTCGACCGCGCCAGTCCCAACCTCATGAAGTACTGCCTGACCGGCAAGCACGTGCCCGAGGCCAAACTGGTAGTTCGCAAGGCGGGCGGCAGTCCGCTCGAGTACCTGAAGTTCACCTTCACCGACGTGATCATCACGAGCGTGCAGCCCCACGGCTCCAACACGGACGACCTGCGCGTGCGCGAGCGCGTTGGCCTGTCCTTCACCAAGGTGAAGCAGGAGTACGCCGTGCAGAACGCGCAGGGTGGCAGCGGCGGCGCTGTTACCGCGGGCTATGACATCAAGGCCAACAAGGAAATGTAAGGCCCGGAGAACGGCGCCGCCACGGCACGTGGCGGCGCTGCCGCGGTCCTGGGCGGTGGGGATGCTGCATCTCCTGCGCCTGGGGCCGTCTCGTAGACAGCAATGGGTATCACATGCTCGCATTTCCTGCGTTCTTCCTTTTGCGCGCGCGCCTGCTGGGCGGCGCACTTCTTCTGGCCTTGGCCGGTACGGCCACTGCCCAGTTCGCCCATGCCCGCGAACAGACCCGCCTCGAGCTGCGCATCGCTGCGGCGGACGACGTCAACCAGGACGAGAAAGGGCAGGGCGCGCCCATTGCCGTGCGCATCTACGAACTCAAGTCGGAGGGCACTTTTCAGTCCACCGACTATTTCTCGCTGCAGAAGAACGACAAGGCCGTGCTCGGGGACGACCTGCTGGTGCGCGACGAATTCGTGATGCGCCCTGGCGAGGTGCGTGTGGTGCGCCGCTGGTCGCACCCGGACGTCGCCGCCATCGGCGTGATCGCGGGCTACAAGAACCTGGCGCAGTCCGACTGGCGAGCCGTCCAGAAGATCGACCCGGCCCCCGAAGCCGCGTGGTATCGGGCCGTGCTGCCCGCCAACAAGGCCAAGCTGCAGATCCAGTTGCAGGCCCGCGGCATCCGCATCGTTCCGCTGGACTAGCGGCTCCCCCAAAGTTTCACGGATGTCCCGATGAGTTGGTACAACAAGGTCGCATGGAGCGAAGGCCTGTTTCTTCGCCCCCAGCTGTTTCAGCAGCAGGAGCGTTACCTCGAGCATGTGGCGCACCGCCGCGCGGCGACGCTGACTGCATTCTTCTGGGGCTTCAGCCATTTCGCCATCGACAGCGAATCGCTGGCGCTGGGCAAAGTGGTGCTCGCGGGCGCGAGTGGCGTCTTTGCGGATGGCACGCCGTTCGAGACACCGGCGCATGCGCCGCTGCCACCGCCCCTGACCATCCGGCCTGAGCACCTCGAGCAGGTCATTCATCTGGCCGTTCCCATCCGCATGCCCAATGGCGAGGAGACGGCATTCGAGGACCCAGGCAACGCGGGGACGTCGCTCGCTCGCTTCGCGGTCTTCGACACCGAACTGCGTGATTCCAATTCCTTCGGCCAGGGCCCGAAGACGGTCCAGCTTTCGCATCTCCGGCTGCGCCTGCTGCCCGAGCGCGAACTTACCGAAGGCTGGATCGGCCTGCCGCTCGCCCGTGTCACGCAGATCCGCTCGGACGGCAGCATCGCGCTCGATCCCGACCTCATTCCGCCGGTGACGGGCTACGGCGCCAGCGGCCTGCTGACCGACTGGATCGTTCACCTGCATGGACTGTGCCGGCTGCGCGCGCAATCGCTGGCCCACCGTTTGACGGCCAGCGATGGCAAGGCGTCGCAGGCGGCCGAGGTTTCCGACTTCCTGCTGTTGCAGATCCTCAACCGCTACGAGCCGCTGCTGGAGCACTGGACGCTGGTGCGCGAAACCGCGCCGGAGCAGATTCACACCGCGCTGCGGATGATGAGCGGCGAGCTGTCGACCTATGTGCGTGGCGCGACGCGCCGGCCGGCCGTACTGCCGTCGTATGCGCATCTGCAGCCCTATGCGTCGTTCCGCCACCTCATTTCGGACCTGCAGTCGCAGCTCAACGATGTGCTGGTGCGCAGCGCGCAGAGCATCGCGCTGGAGCCGCGGCCCAACGGCGTGCGGGTGGCGAGCATCGAGCCGACGCAGTTGAAGGAATACGCGGCCCTGGTCCTCGCCGTGGCGGCGCACCTGCCCGCCGACCAGTTGGCCGCGCAGTTCGCGGCGCGCTGCAAGGTCGGGCCGAGCGACCGGCTGACCGAGTTGCTGCGCTCGCATCTGCCGGGTATCGCGTTGCAGGGCTTGCCCGTTGCGCCGCGCCAGATCCCGTTCAACGCGGGATTCGTCTACTTCCAACTCGACGGCAGAGGACCTTTGTGGGACCAGTTGCTCAAGTCGGGCGGCCTGGCGCTGCACCTGGCGGGTGAGTTCCCTGGGCTGCAGCTCGAGTTGTGGGGCGTTCGGGAGCGTTGATGGTCCGGCACCACGCTCCTCACGCCCGGTCGCAGCGCGGAGGCGGCGCATGAGCACGCCCATCACGGCCATGGCCAAGGAATATGCCGTGCTGTCTGCCGGCGGCGGCGGCATCACCGTGGCTGGTGCCGACATGACGCCCGGCATGTTCTCCGGCATCGCCTGGAGCGACATCAGCTTCGTCGACTGCGTCTTCGGGGGCGACGGCAATGTGGCCCTCGCGGCCATGAGCGGCTGCAAATTCATGAACTGCCGCTTCACCGGCCCGGACCACGATTTCGGCGTCATGACGGCGGTGAAGTTCATGGACTGCAGCAGCCAGGGCCGTTCGGTCTTCTGCGGCCGCGACGGCAGCAGCGATGTCCTGTTCCAGAACTGCAGTTTCAACGGCGGCTCAGCGGCACCGCAGTCTTTCCGCGGCATCGGCTGCACCGGCGAAGTCGTCTTTCGCAACTGCACAGGCAGCGGCGAGGTGCTGGTCGGAGGGACGGCCATGTCGCTGGAAGGCTGCCGCTTCTCGGACATGAGCTTCGCCATAGGTCGTCGGGCAGGGCGCGGGGCCCCGCTGGCGGCGACGCTGGTGATCGACGGCTGCCAAGGCAGCGGGCTCTGGCGAATGGTCGAGGGCCGCATGAAGACCAGCCACATCCGCAACAGCCGTTTCGGTCGGATCGTCAATGACGGCTCCGAATGCGCTGCATGACCCTCGAGTTGTCGGGCCGGCACTGTAGCGCGCTCCTTTCTTCCGTTGATCCGTGATTTATGCAATCGAACGATTCCTTTCCAGAGACTGATGACGTTCGGCATGCCGAGACAGACAGCGACGGTGCTGCGCCGGGCCGAGGCAAGGAACCGGGCCGCGCGTCCGACGCCTTCGTCGGCTTCGAGCCGGGGCCCGTGCCTGCCGAGCGTCTGCATGCCGTGCGCTCCGCGCCCAACCCGCTGCTGGAAGCCGCGCAGCCGCTGCTTCGCATGCTCACGGACATGCCCGAGACGCTCGAGCCTGAAGGCGTGGACCTTCTGCGCAAGCTGCTGGAGCGCGAGGTGGCAAGCTTTCAGGCGCTGTGCAGCGATGCGCGCATCCGGCACGAGCATGCGGTGGCGGCGAGCTATGCGCTCTGTACGGCGCTGGACGAAGCGGCCAGCAGCACAGCCTGGGGCGGTGCCGTGACGAGCCACGCCGGCGTATGGGCCGCAGACCCCCTGGCCGACCAGTTCCATGGCGACACCAAGGGCGGCGACAAGTTCTTCCTGCTCATCGGCCGGCTGGCGGCGAGTCCGCAGGACCATGCCGATCTGCTCGAACTCATGTACCAGTTGCTCGGACTGGGTTTCGAAGGCCGCTTCAGCACGCCCGGCAACGGGCCGCGGCAGCTGGAGACCATCCGCCAGCGGCTGTACAGCCAGCTGACGGCGACCCGCGGCGAAGTGCCTCAGGCGCTGTCCCCGCACTGGCGTGGCGAGGCTGCCGGCCAGCTTGGCCTTCTGCGCCGGATTCCCGTCTGGCTCACGGCCATGGCAGCCTGTGCAGCGGCCATGGGGCTTTTCGCGTGGTACCGCTACCAGCTGGAGCACCGCATCCAGGCGGTCGAGCAGCGCATCTCGTCCGTGCGCGTGGCCGAGGGGGAGGCCGCCGCGCAGCCGGGGGTGCCGGCCGTGGCGCCGCTGCGGCTGCGGCAGCTTCTGGCTTCGGAGATCACCGCGGGCCTCGTCAGCGTCCAGGAGGAGCGCAACCACAGTGCCGTGAGCTTCGCCGGCGACGGCATGTTCATGCCCGGCCGGGCCCTGCTGACGGCGCAGATCCAGCCGGTGTTGAACAAGGTCGCCGACGAGATCCGGCGCGTGCCCGGCACGGTGCAGATCATCGGCCACACGGACAGCGTGCCGATCCGCACCTCCGAATTCGCCAGCAACCAGGTGCTCAGCGAGCGGCGCGCACAGGCGGTGGCCGCGCTGTTCAAGCAGCGCGGCGTCGAGTCCGCCCGCATCCGCGTCGAGGGCCGTGGCGACAGCCAGCCTGTGGCGGACAACGCCACGCCTTCGGGCCGGGCCAAGAACCGCCGGGTCGACATCGTGGTGGATGAAGTGCGGGTGCCGACGGCGACGGCGCCCGCCACCGACGCAGCGCGGACGCCAGTATCCGCCGCATCGGTCACTACGAAGACGCCTGCGTCGGGTTCCACGGTGCGTACGACCGGCCCGGTGCCGGGCAGTGCCGCAGGGCTGGCACCCGCGGCGGTCCCGCGCTGAAAAAGACATCCACATCCATGCAACAGCTCATTCAGTTTCTCAAGTTCCTGGTCAGCCGCCAGGTCCTCGGCTTCCTCGTGGTGGCTGCGCTGGCGCTCGCCATCTGGTTCGTCGGTCCGCTGCTGGTCTTCGCCGGTGCCCGCCCCTTGGCATCGCCCATGCTGCGCGTGGCGCTCATCCTGATGCTGCTGCTCACGCTCGGCCTGTGGCTGGCGGCCTGGCCGGTCAGGCTGGCAGCCATTCCCGCGCTCTGCCTGCTCGTGTGGGAAGTCGGACCCTTGCTCGCCCTTGGCAACGTGGCGCCGTTGAAGGCCGTAGGGCCCAGGCTGGGCCTCATCGGGCTGATCCTTGGCCTGTGCCTGCTGTACGGCATCTATCGGCTCTGGCAGGCCATGCGGACCGACACCGAGTTCCTGAAGAAGGTGTTGAACTTCGGCTCCGGCGCCAGTGCGGCGGAGCAGGGCACCGAAGGGCTGAAGGCGGTCAACGAATCGGTCTACCAGGCGCTGCGACAGCTCAAGGGCTTGCAGTTGCGCGGCGGCTTCCTGCGCCGCGTCTTCGAGGCCCGGCGATTCGTCTACGAGTTGCCCTGGTACATGATCGTGGGCAGTCCGGGCGCCGGCAAGACCACGGCGCTGTTGAACGCCGGCCTGCAGTTCCCTGCCTCGCGACAGACGGGGCACATCACACGGGCCGCGGCGCTGAGTGCCAACAGCGGGACGATGAACTGCAGCTGGTGGATCGCCAACGAGGCGGTCTTCATCGACACCGCCGGCCGCTACACGACGCAGCAGAGCGACAGGCAGCGGGATGCGGCGGAGTGGGGCGGCTTCCTCGCCTTGCTGCGCAAGCACCGGCCCCGTGCGCCGATCAACGGCGTCATCGTGGTGCTGAGCGTGAAGGAGCTCAGGCGCCTCAGTCCCGACGAGCGCATCGACCATGCGGCCCAGCTGCGCGACCGGCTTGCCGAGTTGCGCAGCGAGCTCGGCATCCGTTTCCCGGTCTATGTCATGGTCACCATGGCGGATCAGCTCGGTGGCTTCGAGGAATATTTCCAGTCGCTCACCAGCGAAGGCCGCGCACAGGTCTGGGGCTTCACCTTGCCCTTTGCCGCGGCCCGTCCGGCTCGCCGGACGTCCGACGCGGAGGATGGCCGCTCGGCGATTCGACAGCAGGTGGAGGCCGAGTTCGACCTCATCCACCGCCGGGTTGCCGACGGGCTGCGCGGCCGGCTGGTGGAGGAGTTCGACGTCCAGCGGCGGCGGCGGCTCTTCGCCCTGCCGCAGGAACTCGCGCAACTGCGCGAGCCACTGTTCGAGGTGCTGGACGGCATCTTCCTCGACTCTCGCTTCGACGACACCCAGGCCGGGGCCATGCTGCGGGGGGTCTACTTCACCAGTGCCGCCCAGGTGCAGTCGATGCCCTTGCCGGAGGGTGGCATTCTCAAGCGGTTGCTCGCGAGGATCGCCACGATCAAGGCCGCCGAGAAAGAAAGGCAGAAGCAAGGGCAGGGGACCGTCGACCAGAAAAAAACGACGGAGCAGGACGCCGGGTCAGCGCCGGTGCCGCCCGACGGCACAGGCACTTTTGTCCATCGCGGCTTTTTCCTGCAGGACCTGTTCGCACGCATCGTCATCCCCGAGGCCCATCTCGTCCGTCCAAACCTGCGGTGGGAAGTGCGCTTCCGCCTGCTGCAGACGCTGGGGCATGCGTTGTCGGTGGTCGTGTTGCTCTGGATCGCGGCAGCCCTCGCACTGAGCTTCCGCAGCAACGGCAACTACCTGCAGACCATCGAGCAGAAGGCCAAGGCGTTGTCCGCCACGCTTGCGCAGGCCGGCCGTCCGGTGCCGCCTGCCGCCATGCCGCAGGTGCTGGACGACGCCTACGATCTGCCGGCCTATCCAGGGCTGGACCTGTCGAATCCGCCGTCGACCTACCAGTACGGTCTCTACAGCGCGTCGCCGGTCGTCGATGCCTCCGGCAAGCTGTATGCACGCCTGGAGGACGAATTGCTGCTGCCGCTGGTGCTCGGCCGCATGGAGGACGAACTGTCGCGCAGCCTTCGGGAGCAGGATGCGCGCGCCGCCTATGCCGCGCTGCGGGCCTACAAGCTGCTGCACGATCCGCAGCGCTACATGCAGGGCGGCGCGGCCGAGGTCCGGGCCTGGGTGCTCAAGGACTGGGAAACACGCGAGAGCGCAGCAGTGTTCGGCGGCCGGGCTGCCATGGTGGGCCATGTCGAGCGGCTCTTCTCGGGTGCGCGGCTCGTGCAGTCGCCATCGCTGCCCAAGGAGGTGCTGGTGCGCGAAGTCCAGGCCTTCCTGGGAAGCAGCACCTCGAGCCAGCGGGTCTACGAGCGTGCCAAGTCGGCCATGGCGCTGGAAGCGCCTGCCGAGTTCACCCTCGTCCGGGCGGTGGGCCCGCAGGTCGGCACAGTCTTTGCCAGGGCCGAGGGCGAGCCGCTGGAGAGCGGCATTCCCGGCCTCTTCACCTATGACGGCTACCACGGGGTATTCGACAAACGGCTGACCGAGTTCGTGGCCCGCGCCCAGCAGGACGACGCATGGGTGATGGGCCGGAGCATGGCGAATGGCAAGGCCGAGGCGTTGGGCGCCGATGGCCGACCGCCGCGCGATGCGGCGCTGCTGGAGGATGTACGCCGGCAGTACCTGAGCGAGTACGCCGCCCGCTGGACCACCTTCCTCGAATCGGTCCGCGTCGTGGGTGCCCAGGGGGGCGGCGGCAGTCTCGGCTTCGACCTCAGTGTGCTGCGTCAGCTGGCCGCGCCCGATTCGCCCCTGGCCCGCCTGGCGCGTGCCGCGGCGCGAGAAACCAGCCTGTCGCGACCGCTGGGGGGCGGGCCGCAGGACAACAAGGGCCTGCTGGACAAGGCCACCGAGCAGATCGACCGCCAGACGCGCGAGCTCACCCGCAACCTGGGCATCCGTCCTGAAGAGCGCCTGGAGCGCCAGTTGGTCGACGACCGGTTCGCGGCACTGCGCGAGATCGTGACCGGCCAGCCCGACCTGACGGCGGTGGCCACCGGCCCGGGCACCGGCCGCGCGAGCCTGGACAGCATTCTGGGCGTGATCAACGAGCTCTACACAGTGCTGGTGGTGGCCGACACGGCCATGACTGCCGGCAGCCTGCCGCCAGGGGGCGCCGACGTGGGCGCACGCATGAAGCTGGAGGCCGGCAAATTGCCGGCCCCTTTTCGTGAGGTGCTCACCGCGCTCGCGACCAACGCCGCCGACAAGGTCCTGGATGGCACCACGGCCATTCTGCGCAAACAGGCCCAGCAGCAGTTCGACCGGCTGATGGGCCTGTTCGCATTGAACGTCACCGAGCCCTGCCGGCGCGGCATCCAGGGGCGCTATCCCTTCGTCGACGCCGGCGAGGACGCGTCGGCCGAGGACGTGTCGCTGATGTTCAGTGCGGGCGGCGCCGTCGACAGCTATTTCACCAAGTACCTGGCGCCGTTCGTCGACGCCAGCGTGCGCCCCTGGCGCTACAAGAATCCTGCAACGGGCAACGCGCTCGTCGGGGTGGAGAACGCCGCCGCCGGTGTGGCGCCGGCGCCGGCCGTCTCAGGCCCCACGCTGCTGGGCGAACTGCTCAAGCTGCTGGCGCAGGGCGGCCCGGACCTGGCGTTCTTCCAGCGCGCGCAGCAGGTCCGCGATCTGCTGTTCCGCGATGCGGATGGGCGCCGGCTGTCCTGGAAGATGGATCTGCGCGTGACGGAGCTCGAACCCAGCATCACTGAACTCATCATCGACATCGACGGCCAGGCGCAGCGCTACGTGCACGGGCCGGTAGAGCCGCTGGCGGTCAAGTGGCCGGGGCCGCGCGGGGGTGTGTCGGCGCAGATCACGGCGCAGCCGCGCATTTCCGCCGCCGGCTCGACCATCCTGGCCCAGGGCCCCTGGGCCATCGTCCGTCTGCTGCGCAAGGGGCGGATCGTGAGCACCGCGACGCCGGGCCACACGGCGGTGGAATACAACCTGGACGGCCGCCGGGCCGTGCTCGATGTCAGCAGCGGCAGCCAACCCAATCCCTTCAACAGCGATCTGCTGAGCGGCTTTCGCTGCCCCGGGGTGGCCGGCTGAGATGTGGGGCCGTTTCTTTCTTGCGCGGATCAGCCCGCCGGCCATCTGGGGCCGTCTTCCCGCGCATGCCGACTTCGTGCGCAGCGGCGTTCGCCATCGCGAAGCCGAGGCCTGGGAGGGCTGGTTGCGCGCCGTGCAGCCGGCGCCTTCGGAAGCGCCACCGGATGGCCTCGGCGTGACGCGGGCCGGCATCGCCGGGCTGCCGATCGCCTTCGTGCTTCCTGCCGCCAGCCTGGGCCTGGGTGCCGGTGGCGCCGTGCTGGGCGCGATGGTGGCGTCGCAGGACAAGGTGGGGCGCCAGCACCCGTTGATCGTGTACCGGCGGGCGTCCCGCCAGTGGCTGGTGCGGCACTTCTCGCAGGCGGATGGCGGCGCGCTTGGCTGGCAGTGGATGCTGGCGCGCCTGTTGGCCCGCCGCACACGGTCCGACGCCGGCTGCACGCTGAGCCTGCTGGCGGAAGAGGTCGAAGACCAGTGGCGCCTGTGGTCTGGCGGCTCTGGGCGGAGCCCAGGCCAGGTGCGTCCACCGGTTCCCGAAACAACCGCCATGCACCCGGGCACAGACGGCGAAGTGCTGGCGGACGATCCGGCCGCGAGTCTGCACGGTGTGCAGCATCTGCCCTGGCCTGACTGGCCGCAGCGCCTCCATGGCGCCCAACCACGTGCGGCGTTCTGGCAGCAGGATGCACACGGGCGCATCGTCATGGCCGCGGAACGCCTGCAACCTCTGTGGAAGGTGGCCTCATGACATCGCAGGCCACCCCCTGGCCGCATCACGTGGCCCCCATGCCGCTGCGCGTTCGGCTGCTTCACAGCTTCGGGCAAGCGCGCGACGCGGCGGTCGACCTTGGCGTCGACGGCATGGCCCTGGTGGACCTGCTGCACGCACTCGGCGAGCCGGCGCACGATGCGGAACTGGCGCTGCCGGGGGCCTGCCATCTGCGCTGGAATGCCGCCGAGGATGCGTGGCAATGGTGCGACGAGGGCGTTGCGCTCGTCTGCACCTTGAATGGACGGCGCCTGCGGCCGGGCGTGCTGCGCAGCCTGGTACCGGGTGACATCCTGGAAGTCGGCCTGCTGCGCCTGGCCATTGAGCGGGGAGAGGTGTGGCCGGCGGCCGTCGTTCCGGAGGCCTGGGCGCCGATGGCGCCGCAGGCCAGGGAGGCGCCGATCGACGACAGCGCATTCGACCTGCGTGACCTGGCGGGAACCGGCCAGCCCGGCCGCCGGGATTTCGACTCCATGCATGCCGCGGACGACGCCTTCGGGCTGATCGGCCTCGACCGCAGGCAGGCGGGCCGGCCGGACGAGGTGCTCGCCTCGCTGCTTCAGCATGTCCAGCCCGATGCTGCGCCTGCAAGCGAGGACACGACGCCGTTGCCCGCTCCCGTGGCCCCGGTCGGTGGACAGCCCTCACTGCTTGATCGGCTCCATGAGGAGTTCGTGCGGGTCGTGCGCGATCCGTCGCAACTGGCAGGGCAGGCGGTGGATTCACCGGTCGCCGACCCGGCCGGCGGAACGCCCGTACCGTCTTTCGACGAGCTGAGGCGCGAGGCGCGCCAGTTCGCGTCGCTGCGCGACATCCTGGAGCCGCGCGCTGAGTTCGATGCCTTTCTCGAGCAGTTCGCTTGCCCGGGGCAGGATGCGTTGACGGACCTCGGCGGCAGGGAGGACGTCTTGCGCCTGTTCGTCCCGGCCGCCAGCCTGCGCGTGCACACCGCGGCGCTGCCCACGCTCACCCGGCGCGAGCACCACGCCTTCTCACCCGACAGTCCCGCGGCATTCGACAGGGCGACTGCGGCGCAGGCTAGCCGTGAGCCGCTGCCGCCGGAAGGGGGTCGCGAATGAGCGGCACGGCATCGCTCGACGCGCACTCGGCGGCACCCGGGCCTTCCGATCTGCCGACCGAGGCCGGCACGGTTGGCGCGCCGGCTGCACGGCCTGAGCCGGTATTCCGGCGAAGTGTCCCGGCCCGCGACCATGAAGCCGGCGAGCGCGCCATGCACCCGGGCGTGCGGCTCACGCGCGCCCCGGCCGAGCGTCCCTGGCGCGCCGAAGCGCGGCTGCTGCCGACCCTGTTCGACCGCCTGCGCGACGAGGCGCCCGGCCGGCGCCAGGGCACGTCGGCCACGCCCGCTGTCACCGTGGCGCAGTTGCGCGACATCGTCCAGCGCGACCTGGCCTATCTGCTCAACACCACCAACATCGAAAACCTGCTCGACCGCGAGCGGCATGCAGCGGCCGCGTCCTCGACGATCAATTTCGGCGTGCCGGCGCTGGCAGGCGGCTATGCCTCCGAGCGGCGCTGGGCCGCCATCGAAAAGATCATCCGCCGCGCCATCGCTGATTTCGAGCCGCGGCTGATTCCCGAGTCGGTGCAGGTGACGCCGCTGCGGCCCGCGGGCGGCGGCGACGACTACAACGTGCTGCTGTTCGAGATCCATGCCGTGATCGGCTGCAAGCCCTTTCCGGTGGAGCTCACGGTGCGCAGCTCGCTCGACCTGGAGACCAGCCGCATGCGCGTGGCAGGCAGCCACCGCAGCGGCACCGACGCGGCCGATTGACCGCCTGACCCGAGACGTCCATGGATCCGCAACTGCTCGACTACTACAACCGCGAACTCATCTACATGCGGGAGATGGCGCGCGAGTTCGCCGCCTCGCATCCCAAGATCGCCGGCCGGCTCGGCATGCATGGCGTGGAAATGGCCGACCCCTATGTGGAGCGGCTGGTGGAGGCCTTCTGCTTCATGTCGGCGCGCATGCAGATCAAGCTGGACGCCGAGTTTCCGAACTTCACCCAGCGGCTGCTGGAGGTGCTCTACCCCAACTACCTCAGTCCCACGCCGGCGATGGCCGTCGCGCAGCTGCATCCCAGCCAACTGCAGGGGGACCTGGCGCGCGGGCTCGTGGTGCCGCGCGACACCGCCTTCCATACCCGCGTGCCCGATGGCGAGGAAACACCCTGCGAATTCCGCTCCAGCCAGGACGTGACGCTCTGGCCGGTGGAGATCGCCGATGCACGCCTGACCGGCGCGCCGCCCGACATGCCTGGCCTGGAACGCTTTCTTCCCGCCCATGTGCAGGTGGCGGGCGCGCTGCGGCTGCGTCTTCGCACGCAGAAGGGCCTGCGCTTCGAGGACCTGGGCGCGCTGGACACCTTGCCGATCTACCTGTGCGGCGATCCGCAGCTGGCCTCGCATGTGTTCGAACTGCTCCATACCTCGGCCGTGGCCTCCTTCACCGGTGCCCCTGGCCGGCTGCTCGAGCAGCCGCATGTGGTGACGTCCCAGGCGCTGGGCCATCATGGCCTGGAGCCGGGCCAGGGGCTGCTGCCGCTGGAATGGCGTGGCTTCCATGGCCACAACCTGCTCCACGAATACTTTGCCTGCCCGGAGCGCTTCTATTTCTTCGCGCTCAATGGGCTGGCCCCGGGCCTGCGGAAACTCGCTTCCGACGAAGCGGAAATCGTGGTGCTGCTCAGCCGCGCGCCAGGTGCTCTGGCGGCCGTGGTCGATGCGGCCCAGTTCGCGCTGTTTTGCACGCCCGTCGTCAACCTGTTCGAACGGCGCACAGACCGGCTGGAGATCAACGCCGCCCAGCCGGAATTCCACCTGGTGCCGGACCGTTCCCGGCCGATGGACTTCGAGGTCTATGCCGTCCGCGGCGTACAAGGCCATCAGGCGCGCACCGCCGACGGCGTCGAGTTCCGGCCGCTCTATCAGAGCCTGAACCAGGACGAAGGCAACCATGGCCGCTACTTCAGCATGCGGCGCGAAGCCCGCCTGGCGTCCGACACCGCCCGCCGGTACGGCACACGCACGCCCTATGTGGGAACGGAGGTCTTCCTGTCGCTGGTGGACCAGCACGAGGCGCCATATGCGGACACCATCCGCTACCTCTCCGTGCGGGCGCTGCTCACCAACCGGGACCTGCCGGCCCTCGTGCCGCGCGACGGGCGAGCCGACCTGCAGGTGGGGCAGTCGGTGCCGGTGGCGTCCGTGGGTCTCATTCGTCCCCCCAGCCTGCCGCGTCCGCCTTTTGCCGAACGCGAACTGGCGTGGCGGCTGATCCGCCAGCTCAACTTCAACCACCTGCCGCTGGCCGACGTGGACCATCGCCAGGGTGCGCAGGGGCTGCGTGACCTGCTGCGCCTGTTCGCGGCCGCGGGCAACGACGCCCAGTCGCGGCAGATCGACAGTCTGGTCGGCTCCCGCATCGAGCCCGTCACACGCAGGCTGCCGGGTGGCGGTCCGCTGGTCTATGGCCGGGGCGTGCAATGCACCCTGACGGTGGACGAGCAGGGATTTTCCGGCGGCAGTCCCTATTTGTTCGGCCTGGTGCTGGAGCACTACCTGGCCCGGCACGTGAGCATCAATGTGTTCACCCAGACACGCCTGACGTCGATGCAGCGCGGCCTGGTTGCGCAGTGGCCGGTGCGAATGGGAAGCCGCGGCGCCGTGTAGTGCGCGGATGGCGCCACCAAGCAAGAGGAGGGAGAACGTCATGGCAACGACCAATGTCCACACGCTGCGGGTGAGCTCGCCCGCGCTGCCCGTTTTCGCCGGCGAGCCGCTGCTGCATCCGGTGCGGCTCTGCGGTCACGAGGGCGTCAACACCCTCTTCTGCTACGAGCTGCTGCTGCAGACCCCGGATTCCCTGACCCCCGGCGCCCTGGCCGAGGCCTGCGCCAACCTCGACCTCGATGCGCTCATCGGCCGGGAGATCTGCTGCGAGATCGAACTCGACGGCTCGGGTTACTTTCTTCCTGGTGCGGTCGGTGAGGCAGTGGATGCCGTCGGCGCAGGCATCCGCCAGATCAACGCCCTCATCACCGAGGCTGCCTTGGTCGGCGAGGAAGGCCGCCACCTGCAGTACCGCCTCGTGCTGCGCCCCTGGCTGCACCTGGCCACCCTCAACGCCGACTGCCGCATCTTCCAGAACGCCACCGTCGTGGACATCCTCGACGCCGTCCTCGCCGACTATCCCTTCCCCGTCGACAAGCGCCTGCTCGAGCGCTATCCCACCCGCGACTACCAGACCCAGTTCAACGAGAGCGACTTCGCCTTCTTCGAGCGCCTCTGCCAGGAATGGGGCATCAGCTACCACTTCGAGCATGCAGGCGGTGCGCACCGCCTGGTGCTCTCGGACCACCTGGGCGCCTACCTGCCCAACCCCAGCCAGGCCTACCGGCAGGTGGACTACCACCCGCCCGGCTGGAAGCTCGACGCCGAGTACCTGCATGCCTTCGTGCCGGACAGCCGCCTTACATCCGGGCGCTACAGCAGCCGCGACTACGACTACACCCGCCCCCGCGCCGACCTGCGCGCCGGCCGCACCGATGCCCGGCCCACCGGTTTCGCCGATGCCGAGGTCTACGCCTGGCATGCCGGCCTGGGTGGCAGCCACTACGCTCAGCCGAACGCCGGGACAGCGTCCCCGAACGACCCGCGAGCCGAGGGCGACCTGATCGCCCGGCTGCGCATGCAGGCGCTGCGCACCGCGGGCGCCCGTGCCCGCGCCAGCGGCAACCTGCGCGCCATGGTGCCGGGTTTCACCTTCACCCTGCACAACCACCCCAGGGATGCGGCCAATGCCGACTACCTGATCCTGGAGACCGACCTGCTGGTGGAGGACACCGGGCCGGACAGCCAGGTCCGGGATGCCGCCCCTGAGCGCCAGCAGGACTGGCGGGTGAAAGTCGATCTGACGGCCCACCCGATCACCGAGCCGCTGCGCCCAGACATCACGCGGATCAAGCCGCACACGCACGGCCCGCAGACGGCGCTGGTGTTGGGCCCCGAGGGGCAGAACCTGTGGACGGACGAACTGGGCCGCATCAAGGTGCAGTTCCCCTGGGACCGGCAGGGCCGGGAGAACCAGCACAGCAGTTGCTGGGTGCGTGTCTCCAGCCCGTGGGCGGGCAACCAGCTGGGCGGCGTGCACATCCCGCGCATCGGGCAGGAGGTCGTGGTCGATTTCATCGCCGGCGATCCGGACCTGCCGATCTGCACGGGGCGGGTGCACAACCAGATGAACCTGCCGCCGTGGGCGTTGCCGGGCCAGAGCGCGCTGTCGGGCTTCAGAAGCCGGGAACTGAACGAAGGCGGCGGCAACAGCGCGGCAGGGCGCAGCAACCACCTGGTGATGGACGACACGGCCGGGCGCATCCAGGCGCAGCTCAAGAGCGACCACCAGCATTCGAGCCTGAGCCTGGGCAGCATCACGCGCATCGAAGACAACCAGGGGCGCCAAGAGGCACGGGGTGAAGGCTTCGAACTGCGCACCGATGGGCACGGCGTGCTGCGGGCGCAGGACGGCATGCTGATCTCCACCGAGGGGCGGGCCAACGCGGCCGGGCACGCCAAGAGCATGGGCGAGACCGTCGCCCGGCTGACGTCGGCCGACGCGCAGCACGCCGGCCTGGCCGATGCCGCTGCGACGGCGGGCGCGCAGGAGCGTGCGGGCGATCAGACCGAGGTCGCGCGAGTCCTGGCCGGCCAGACCGCCGGCATCCGTGGCGACGGCCAGGCCAACGCCGCCGAACGTCGCTTTCCGGAACTGCAGAGTCCGCACCTGCTGCTCGCCAGTGCCGCGGGCCTGGCGGCCACCACGCCGGGATCGGTGCACCTTCAGGCGGCCGAGCATGCGGTGATCGACAGCGAGGGACACACCAGCCTGAGCGCCGGCAAGCGGTGGCTGGTGGCGGCCAAGCAGGGCATCCGGCTGTTCGTGCGGCGGGGTGGCATGAAGTGGATCGTGGGCCGCGGCGCCGTGCGCATCGACGCGCAGAAGGACGCCATGGAGGCCCTGGCGCGCCAGGGCGTGCACATCCGCAGCACGGCCGACCGCATCGTGATCTCCGCGCCGATCAGCGTGACCGTCAACGGCGGCGGCAGCTTCACCGAGTGGAGCAACGAGGGCATCGTCAACGGCACGCCCGGCGCGTGGGTGGAGCATGCGGCGAGCCATGTGCAGATGGGGCCGTTCAATCGACCTTTGCAGCCGCAGAACTTCAAGGCCTGCGACACCCAGGAGCGTGAAGCGGACGGCACCGCGGGGACAGTCTCGCGATGACGGACGCACAGATCGGTGTGAAGCACCCACCCCTCGCTGAACTGCTCGCACAGTTCCTGAATGCATGGGCGCAGTTCGATGCGTCGCCCGTTGCCCTCGACGTCAGCGAATCGATGGAGGAGACCGAATGCGCGGTGAACGCCTTTCTGCTTCTCAATCGGTGGGCCGACAACCCCGTTGCCGAAGCGATAGCTGCCCAGTTCCCCGAGATGGCAGAACGCCGTTGTGCCGTCCCGGACGAAGTATTCATTGATCGACTGGCTCAAGCGCCATGCCTCGTGCCCTTGACATCTGCCATGGCTCCTCACGCCGCCGCTGACTTGCCAAAGACCTGCTCCGCACGCGCCGTGTTGGCAGGATGGCTGGCATTCGCGTGGAGCCAGGCTCTTACCAGACTTGGCCGCCAGGATTTGTGCGCCCTGGTGTTGAGCCGCCAGCCAGCCAGCCGCATCGCGTCCCATTGGGTGCGCCTTGGCAATCAGCAGCCACCGGACGGTGGCGACTCCGTGCTGTTTCGCTATCAAGACCCGCGCGTGATGCAGCGGATGTGGCCATCGCTCACGGCCGGGCAGCGATTGCGCTGGCTTGGCCCGGTCGAGCACTGGTACGCACTGGCTCATCCTTGGGGGCCGATGCCGACCATGGAGCAGCCGCAATGGTTTCATGCCCAGCGCCCTGCTGAGCCTGTGCCGATTGATCGCCAGGGCTCCCGTTTCGACAGCAATCAATGGCATGCGATGCGGGCCTGGGCGCCGGCCAATCGCATTTGGCGCGACTACGAGGACCATGGCGTTGCGGCAGGGGATCAGCCGGACGCACAGACCATGGCGCAGTTACTGCGCGATGCCGCCGGCCTGGGTCTGACCGGGGCCAGCGCCGAGGACTACGTCCAATGCACCTGGCTTCATGAAAAGCGGGATGAAGGGGCGTCGCGTGTGCTCGATTGGGCGCAACCCGCCAACGCCCGGCTGCTCAAGCGCATCCAGGCTGCGCTGGCGGCGGAACCCCAAGCACGCTTTGCCTCCTTATTCCACCTTTTTACGCGCGGCTGACGCTGCGGGATGGCTCCTCATGCCTTGCACCACACCCTGTTCCAACTGCAGCCGTCAGGGCCTAGCGCTGCTTTTTGTTCGTTATGCAGCCGGCTTTTCCGCCACGGCACGAGGGATGGCCGTGTTGCGGGCGCTGCAGCCGACGGGCCGCCTGAAGGCGCAACCGGGCCGCGTGGCCATGAAGACAGTCATACCGGGCGTGAGGATGCTGAGGCCGGGCTTCCTTTACCTCCGAGTCGCACGTGTTGGCCTCACGCCGGAGTGGCAGGGCTACGTTGTGCATCCTCATGGTTACCTCGCGTCGTTCGACCCTCACCTGCCCGAGCACGCGAAGGCGAACCCGGCCTGCGAGGTGCAGACGCGCGGGGCGATCATGAGCCTTGTGTGGATCCAAGACGCCAAGACGGTCACGGATCTGCGCTACATGTTTCACCCCGACCCCGTGAGCTGGCGTCATCTCAAAGAGCACATCGAACCCAACCGCGACAAGTACATGCAGCGCTTCGATGTGGCGGGTTGGGTGAAGGGCGCGACGGCACAGAACGACACCTGCCTTCCACACGAACTATCGTCTCGCGTGCTGGAGTTCGCGGCGCTGGAAGACCTAGATGCTCAGGCGGTCGGCTGCGAGCAGCACTATGGCTTGATGGGCACGCATGGCGCTGAACGCGACTGGGGCGACTACAGCGAGGCGCGTTACGGACGCCACTTCGAGCCTGTACGGCACGAGCTGCGCGATGCCGAAGGGGCGGTCACCGTCACTGATCAGGGTGCTGCGCCCGGCATGGCCATCGGGCCTTACGTCGCGCAGGTGCGCAACGTGCGCTACGAGAATCGCCACGGTCCGCGTCTGAAGAAGATGATGGACTTGCTGGTCGAGGGGAAGGGCGCGGTGATTGCCTGCGAAGACGCATTTGGCATGGCGCAGGAACTCGCGCTTCACCATCTAACAGCCGCATCGGAATACGTCGCCTGGCTGGGCGAGGTGGATCCCGCCGACACAATGAACCCCAAGGTGACCAATGCCTGGAAGCAGGCGGCCAGCGAGTGCATCGGGACCGTCGAGGCCGCGATCTACAAGCGCGCGATGCGTGTCTACGACGATAAGACGGAGAAGCTGCGGGAGACGCGGGACGTGCTGGGTCACCGTCACCCCTATCCGGTCGGTAGCGTCATGCAGCGAGGCCCGGACGGCTCATTGCATGAGGTGCCTGTCAAAGACCTGGAGGCGCGCAACAAGGAAGCGCTGGACAGCCAGATCAGTGCGCGCGAGTCAGATCGGCGCTTCATCAGCGATGCCGAGTCAGCGCGCGCGTTGCGCGACACCCAGGCGCACTACGACGTGGCCGCGCTGCGCCGCTTCGATGGCGAGCACTTGGCTCAGGTCAAGGCGCGCGACAAGCGAATGAACGCCATTACCGAAGACTTGATTGCCTGGCTGAACGCGCCTTCGTTTCTGGAGTCGGCGCTGGGGCGGTATGACCGCACGCCCCAGGGCATTTCCACGGGTGACAGCGCGCGCTGCATAGGCCAGCTGTGCGCCATTCTTGAGCCGATGGACAGCAGTCCGCGAGGCCGGCAGTGGTACGCACAACTTCAGATTTTCGACGTCCACCCTCGCAACCTTTTATGGCGGATCGCGACACTGAACAACGAGCAGATCAGCGACGAATTGCTTCGGGTAATGGATCGGATTCACAACACCGTGCCACCCGCCATTGTGATGGAAGGTGTGCAGGGCGCCGAAGAGAATGCGCGACGGCAACAGGCGTGGGCGGCAATGGGTGCCGCGCTTGCCCAGATTCCTAAAACCCTGGAAGGGAGCCAGACCATCATTGATGAAGTCGACAAGGTACTCGACGGCAATACATCGTTGTTGCAGAAATTCAAGTCACTCCAGAAAATTGCAGAAACTGCCCGCAAGAACGTCCACACGATATGGTGCGTCGCGTTGGTGGATGCAGTCAAGAAGGCGCCAGTGTCTCAATTCGAGCGTTGGCTGGCACGCGGACAAGTCCTCACGCTGGCGCACGGACTGGGCGAAAAAGCAATTAATTACGTGAGAGAGGAAGAGCGGCAAATTGCGGAAGAAATGCGTGCGGCAGGAACCAGCCCTGCATACAGCAATAAGCGCAATCCCGAACCGGGAAGCAGAGCCTGGAACAGGAAGTATGAATATCAACAAGAAAAGTTGCAGGCTCGAACCGAAAAAATTGTCACGCAACTGGGTGATTCAAGCATCCAAGGCATGCGTATCCCCTCCGCACTAGCCATCTTCCAAATGTTTAGCCTGCTCCCTGTCCTTGGGCGAACAGCGAGCCGTCAGGACGATCCGAGGGCAGGAAGTCAGGCCGCTGGAGAAATTGCGACAGCCACGGGAATGCTAAAAAATTGGCGCACTGACTTCTATGAAAAGAACATTCTTGAGGAGATCAAAGCAAAGGGGTTACCTCACAAATGGTCGGCAGAATTGGGAAAAGCGTCAAGTTTACGGCTAACCGCAATGAAAATTGGTGCCGCGCACTGGGTGGCGGCCGGTACTGTGGTGGGAGTGACTTGGGACATCCTGGATGGAGCAAAGGCGCATAGAGAAGAAAAGCTCTTACTTCAGTACGCCTATTACGGGCGTGCAATCACTAGCGCTGGGTCGGTCGTTTCTGGACTCGCCGTTGCATATAAATTCAAGAATGCTCGCCTCATATTTTTGTGCATGCGCATAAATATCTACTTGACAATTGCCTCATTATTCGTGAGTTACGTAATAGATGAAATTAAAGAGAAGGAGTGGATTGGCTGGCTTGAAGCTGGACCATTTAGAAAAAGCAGCAGTAAGGTGGAGCCTCATCGAACTGAGGAATTGATGTTGAGGAGTCTCGGTAATGCAATTGCCGACCTAGAGTAAAAAATGTTCAGTACTGAATTGAGCTATCTTGAAGAAAGACGCAGTCAGGGTTGCAAGCAAGCACTAGATTATTTTGCGGATATTAACGACAACACTAGCCTGCATGGAATAGTCGAGGAGTGCGATAAAAAAAATGTCAACATAAATCGCAAGGGAAAATATGAAAAAATAAAAAGTCCTGAACCCTCACTGTTTCTTAGCAGAGTATTGCTTGATTTTAACGAAAATTTTATAGAAATGAGCAATCAAGGCGATGAGAAAAGATCCCTTGGATTTATGCTTTTTCTAATAATCGCAGCGCCTTTATTTTTTGTTGGTTTGGCAACAATAAGTGACTTGATAAATTATGAGGCGTTTTCTGCAAACTGGAAAATTGCAGCAATAGCGGGTGGCGGAATTACACTGTGCGCTGCTGGGTTATTTTTATTTTTCTGGAAGCATTTGTTTTCCGCAGTTTTTTTTACTGCTCTGCGTCCTCGTTATAGATTTAATAGAATTAGTAGAAAAGTATATGTGCTACGCCCAAAGAAATTTGGTGGCAACAATGTCCTCGACTGGGAGCGGGCCAGAGCTCATGTAAATTGGGCACCGCCAAAGTCATGGACTCCTGAGCAGTTGGCCGGCAGTCAAGAGGCCCGACATGCGCGTCATATGTCAGCTGCTATTGAAGGCAACTTACTTATCTATTGGCCCCCTTTTGATCTTGCCGATCCCGCACGCCGGGGCGAGGACCTCATCTGGGTTGGCCCGGATGGCAGCGGCGAGCCGCTGTGGAAGTACATCCGAAAATTCATGGAAGAAGGGATGGACGCAGTACCACCGCCAACGGACTACAACTGGTTAAGAAAAGGATTCAGTACGCCATCGCAACATATGCGCGAAACGGTAATGCATGGGTCGCTGCTTAGTGACCAAATGACGGGCCAGGAGCTATCAGGCGCCACGGCTGTGAACTTTGGCCTCAACGTCCTGTGGGCGCCGCTTCACTCGCTGGCAGAAAGGCTGTGCTATTGGCCGACGTTTCCCGCAGAATGGAACAGCGACTGCGGCCAGCGGCGGCGCGAAATTGGCATTGGACCTGAGGAGCCACTGAAGTGGACGCCGCGGCACTGAATTTATCGCTGACTATTACCAGCATCCAGTTCGCCTGTGACAAGCTTGGCGAAGATCTGCCTAAGATTTTCGACTCCGGCCTGACGCGGTTGGCGCGCCTTCAAGCGGCGGGTGAGCTGGCCAAGGTGGTCTACGACAGCCCGCAGGCGGCCCTGTGGGCGGCGGTGGTGGCCCGCTTCAAGGCTCTTCCAGCCACGGTGGGCGAAAGGTTGATTGCCACGGCGCGGTTGCTGCTACTGGGCAGCAAGGCTATAGGCCGTCGCGAGGCAAGTGCAGGCCGACGCGCTGGCCGAGATTTGAGTGAGAGAGCGACTATGTTTGCCTGCGAATCTGGATTTCTCGTTTATCGAAAGAAGCATGGGCAGCGAGAAGCTATTGAGTTGATTGAGGACATCAACGAATACACAACGCTTCTAACCCCCAAATATCACTCGTGCAAAAGACAAGCTGAGGCTGCGGAGCATCGGCCGGGATTGAACTGGCTACGGACACTGTTTGACCGCAATGAGCACTTCATTGAATTGTCAAACATGGGCGAAGAGGATAGGTCGTTGGACGTGCTGTTGGCCGTACTACTTCTAGGAATGCTTGGATTCGCCATCTTCTTCTGGACGTTCATGACAATGGACGAGCCAATTTTCAGCAAGTGGTGGACTCTCTCCATGCTATTTGGAGGAGGCATGACGACAGGAGTCCTCTGGCTCAACTACATGCTCTGGCCTCTGCAGTACGCACCCAACTTTTTCACCTCATTACGCGCCCGTTACCGCTTCAATCGAACGACCCGCAAGGTATACGTTTTGCGCCCCGCCCGCTATGGTGGCAATGTGATCCTCGATTGGGACCGGGTTCAGGCCCATGTGAACTGGTGTGCCCCCCGCGGCATGACCCACGACGACCTGCGCGACCCACAGGCACGGCGCTTTCGGCAGGAAAACGCCGGCGGCGAATTCCGCATCCAGGGGCTGCTTTTGTACTGGCCGCCCTTCGACAAGGACGACCCCGAGCGCAAGGGCGAAGACGTTCTCTGGGTAGGCCCAAAGATGGCCGGCGAAAACCTTTGGCAGTACATCCGCGCCTTCATGGAAGAAGGCATGGATGCCGTGCCAGAGCCCAACGAGTACGAATGGCTGCGCAAGGGTTTTCACACGCCCAGCCAGCACATGGAAGAGACGGTGATGGGGCCGTCGCGGATACTGGACCGCATCGGCGGCCGCGCGGCGCCGAGCAGCACTTCGATGGGGACGAACGTTAATTTCCTCATGAACGTGTTGTGGGCGCCATTGCATTGCCTGAGCGAGCGGCTGTGTAAGTGGCCGACGTTCCCGGAGGAATGGAACAGCGATTGTGGACAGCGCCGGCGTGAAGACGGCATTGGCCCGGAGGAGCCGCTGCGGTGGACGCCAAGGCCCTGAATCCCTTGCTGACGCTGACCAACCTTCTGTCTGCTAGCAACAAGATCGGCAGAGTCCTGCCCACGGTGCTCGGTTTGGGCTTTAGGCGTGTGGAACGCCTTCGGGCGGCGTGTGAGATGGCCAAAGCGGTTTACGACAGCCCGCATGCGGTGCTGGAGTGCGGCCGTCGTGGCCCGTATCAAGGCCCTGCCAGCCACTCGAGAGGAAAGCCTGATAGCAAAGGCGCAGTTGCTGCTATTGGGTGGGTTGGCAGCAATGCAGTGGCCTTCACGAAGCAACTGCAGGCTGACGCACTAGCCGAAATCGAGTGAAAGAGCGGTTATGTTTACCTGTGAATCTGGATTTCTCGTTCATCGCAAGAATCATGGGCAGCGAGAAGCTGTTGAGCTGATTGCAGACATCAATGAATACACAACTCTGCTGACGCCTAAAAATATCCCCACCAAAAGGCAAGCTAAGACCGCCGAATTTCAGCCCAGGCTGCTCTGGATGAGAACATTGTTCGATCACAATGAACATTTCATCGAATTGTCGAACATGGGTGAAGAAGATAGATCCTTGGATCTGATGCTGACCGGGTTGTTTCTTGGCCTGATTTTATTCGGCTTTGCGGGAGCGATATTTCTTACGGGAAATATTAGATTTGGCGACTTCGACTACGTGAAATTCGGCTTTGAGAAAATCTTTTACTTTTTGTTTGTGTGGATTTTTCCTCTAGGCGCGTTGTGGTTTAACTTCATGCTCTGGCCGCTGCAATATGCGCCCAACTTTTTTACATCACTTCGCGCCCGTTATCGCTTCAATCGAACGACGCGCAAGGTTTACGTTTTACGCCCCGCCCGCTACGGCGGAAATGTGATCCTCGATTGGGACCGGGTTCAGGCCCACGTGAACTGGTGTGCCCCCCGCGGCATGACCCACGACGACCTGCGCGACCCACAGGCGCGGCGCTTTCGGCAGGAAAACGCCGGCGGCGAATTCCGCATCCAGGGGCTGCTGTTGTACTGGCCGCCCTTCGACAAGGACGACCCCGAGCGCAAGGGCGAAGACGTTCTCTGGGTAGGCCCAAAGATGGCCGGCGAAAACCTTTGGCAGTACATCCGCACCTTCATGGAAGAAGGCATGGATGCCGTGCCAGAGCCCAACGAGTACGAATGGCTGCGCAAGGGCTTTCACACGCCCAGCCAGCACTTGGAAGAGACGGTGATGGGGCCATCGCGGGTGCTGGACCGCATCGGCGGCCGCGCGGCGCCGGGCAGCACTTCGATGGGGACGAACGTGAACTTCCTGATGAACGTGTTGTGGGCGCCCCTGCATTGCCTGAGCGAGCGGCTCTGCACCTGGCCGACGTTCCCGGAGGAATGGAACAGCGATTGTGGTCAGCGCCGGCGTGAAGACGGCATTGGCCCGGAGGAGCCGCTGCGGTGGACGCCCAAGCCCTGAATGGAAATAGGAAGTGGACCAGATGGCGACGGGTGTGCCCGGCGGTCTTGGCTACCGCATGCGTCCCTGGGAGGAAGACAGCTTCGCCTGCGAGGAGGTGGTCAAGCATCTTTGGAACGGCGCTCCTGGCGCTGCTTTGCCTCAACCCGGCTTCTGCACAAGATTGTTCGACCTCGCCTCCACTGCGGTTCGGCAATCCCCAGGAGGAAAACAGAGTGATGACACCCGCTGAGAAAAAGAAGGCCTGGGAGGACTTTCAAGTCCGCCAACGCACCGCTCAGGCCGTCTATGACAACTTCCGCTACACCGACGCGCAGCGCGAACAACTGATCGACTTCATTGGCGCGGCGATGACAGTGATTCGAGGTGACGCACCGTTCGAGAGCTTGGCGCGACTGGTTCCGATCACGGACCGACGGCCAGCGATCGTGAGCGGTCAGGCGTACCGGGGTGGGACCAACTTCATCTTCGACGCCTGCTTTCTGAACCAGTGGACCAGCATCTACATGCTCGCCACGACCGATGCGCAGGGCAATGTCGAGCCTTATCACTTCCAGATCGAATTCAGCCCGCCGATGGACCTCGACCGGCAGCGGCTGGAGCAACTGCTGAAGCTCAAGGTCGCGCGAGGCTGGCTTCACGACGGGGGCAACCTCTATCCGCCCGCTGTGATCATGCACCTGGGCATCGTCTACCAGCCAGCCACCTTCGAGTACGACCTCCTGAATCCGCCCTACGCGCCGTATACGGTGAAGGCCTTGCTCGACTACACCCAGCCGAGAGACCAAGACCCTTACGCGGCAACGCGGATGGTCCGCCTCGAAATCCGGCGTGACTACCTCACACCCGAGCAGTTGCGCGAGCGCGACCAGAAGAGGTTCGGCGACATGCCCACCACGGGCCAGAAAGTAACCCAAGGATGGCTCGCAGCCATCAAGCAGGAATGAGTGATGTGAACCAGATGAAAGGCGGACTCGGTGATCTGTTTCGCGCCTTGATGTTTGTCTTGTTGTCGGGAGCGGTGCTATGCCAGATGCTCGGCCAGTGACGGCGGCGTATGGTCGCCCGGGTGGCGAATCTGGGGAGATGACGCAGGGCAGCCCTCCTGGCGCGGTGCCGGCGACGGCCCTCGAAGTGATGGCGCGGGCGCCCTGGAAATACGGTTTCCTCCCCCTGCTGCGCCGCTTCGGCGCCCAGCATTCCGACCAGCCGCCCATCGGTCAGGCCAGCCGGCCGCAGCAGGAGCCGCTGCGCCTGGGCCAGCGCGCGTCGCTCGCCTTCGCGCCGCGCGAGATCGCGGAGGTGGTGCTTCCGGCATGGCAGGTGCCGCCCGCCCACGCCTATGCCGGCATGCCCGCGCCGCGCCGCGGCAACAACCCCGATCTGCCGGTCGTCCGTGTCTTCGGGCTTGGCCTGCTGGGCCCCAACGGGCCTCTGCCGATCCACTACACCGAGATCGTCCGCGAGCGGTGGGAGAACCAGGGCGACCCGACGCTGGCCGACTTCCTGGACCTGTTCCACCACCGCTACCTCACGCTGATCTACCGCGCCTGGGCGCAGGGCCAGGCGGCGGCGGGCCTGGACCGGGCGCAGGACGAGCGCTTCAGCCGCTACATCGCCTGGCTGACGGGCCACGATCTGGAGGAGATCCGCCGCAATCGCTTGCCGTCGCACGCGCGCCTGGCCGCGGCGCCGCACCTCAGCAGCGCGGCCAGACATCCCGCGGGGCTGGCCGGCACGCTGGCGCATTTCTTCAAGGTGCGGGTCGAGCTGCAGGAGTTCGTCATGCATTGGATCGAGATCGAGCCGACCGACCACACGCGGCTGGGCCATGCGACCGAAGCCGGCGTGTTGGCGCGTGGTGCCATCGCCGGCGAGCTGGTCCCCGATCGCCAGAACAAGTTCCGCCTCGTGATCGGGCCGCTGACGCTGGCCGACTACCTG